>CAZCBN010000003.1:33296-69842 GCA_964496975.1 uncultured Phycisphaeraceae bacterium | reverse complement strand
CCGCGACTCGCTGTACGAGATCGACAGTGGCCCGGGGGCGACGCGGGCGGTGGGGGGGGCGGCGTGGGATGGGTATGGGGGCGGGGTGCGGGGGGCGGCGCTGCGGAACGTGATCATCACGCGGCTGCCGTTTGACCCGCCGGACCGGCCGCTGGTGGAGGCGCGGCTGGAGCGGATCCGCGAGCGCGGGGGGGACCCGTTCCGGGAGGAGTCGATCCCGAGGGCGGTGATCCGGTTCAAGCAGGGGTTCGGGCGGCTGGTGCGGAGCCGGGAGGACACGGGGCGGGTGGTGGTGCTGGACCCGCGGGTGGTGACGAAGCCGTACGGGCGCGCGTTCGTGCGGGCCCTGCCGGCGGGGGTGCGGGTGGAGGAGCTTCGGGAGGGGTGAGGGGGCGGTCGCCGGGGCACGGGGTTTGGATGCAGGGGGAGGGCGGATTTTGCGGAAGTTTTTCGGAGGGGCCTCGCGGCGGCGGTGACCGGTCGGTATGGTGGCGGGCGCGGGGGTTGGACGTTTGGACGGGGCGACGGCGCGGCTCGAAGGGCCGGGCCGCCCCGGGGAACTGCCCGGCTCGACAGGGCCGGGAACCAGATCGACACCGCACAGCACAGGGGTTGGACATGGGGTTGGACACGCGGTTGGGGATGGGCGTCGAGGCGTTGGTGGGCCGGCGGGGCGTGGGCGTTCGCACGGCGGTCTGGGCCCTCGCGGCGACGGCGGGGCTTGCGACGGCCCAGACGGTGCTGCTGCCCGACCTGATCACCCGCGAGAGCGACCTGTACGACACGCAGATCACGGTCGAGGGCGGGCGGCGGCTGCTGCGGCTCAGCAACGGCACGGCGAACGTCGGCGTCGGCATCTTCCACGTGTACGGCGTGGACCCGGGCGCGGGCAACGTCCAGAGCATCAACCAGCGGATCTACCGCTCGGACGGCACGTTCTTTGACATGACGTCGGGGCAGTTCATCTACCACCCCACGCACAACCACATCCACGTGGAGAACTGGGCCAACTTCCGGCTGCGGCAGTTCATCCCAGGCGGCGGCGTGGGCGATGTCATCGCGACGGGCGGGAAGACGAGCTTCTGCATCCTCGACCTGGGCGTGTACAACTCGTCGCTGCCGGGGTTCAACCCGAGCGGGCAGTTCCGCAGCTGCGGCGGCACGGTGCAGGGCCTGAGCGTCGGCTGGATCGACGTGTACAGCAAGGGGCTGGACGGCCAGTGGATCGACATCACGGGCGTCGGCCCGGGTGACTACTGGCTTGAGTCGATCGTCGACCCGGCGGACGCGTTCATCGAGAGCGACGAGACGAACAACGCGACGCTCGTGAAGGTGACGATCCCCGACCCGGGCCAGGGCCCGGTGGTGGACGCGTACGAGCCCAACCAGTCGCTGGCGGAGGTGGCGGGCCGGCCCGAGGGCGGGCCCAGCAGCCCGAACCTGGGCCCGTCCAACCCGCAGAAGCGGGTCGAGATGCTCTCGATCGACGACGCGGGGGGGGACGACTATTTCCGGTTCTACATGCCGGCGACGGGCGCGTCGGGCGACTTTGTCCGCATCGAGTTCGAGCACGACCTGGGCGACCTGGACATGCGGCTCCTGTCGTCAACGGGCACGGTGCTCGCCTCGGCGGACGGGGTGAGCGACTCGGAGCAGATCTCGATGTCGGGCCGCGGGGCCGGGTGGTACGGCGTGCGGGTGTTCGGCTTCAGCGGGGCGACGAACCCGTCGTACCGGCTGATCATCGACCCCTCGGCGAACGGGGCGCCCAGCGTCGCGGTGATCGACCCGCCGGCGGGTGACGTGCAGCGCGAGCACGGCACCGAGACGTACGACGTGACCTGGTCGGTGAGCGACCCCGAGAACAACTCGATGTGGGTGACGGTGTACGCGAACACCGCGCCCGCGCTGGACGGCAACCAGGTGCTCCTGCCGACGAGCGTGCACACGCCGGCCTCGCAGGGGTTTTATGTGATCAACTCGGCGTACCTCGACCCGGGGACGTACTGGATCTACGCCGAGGTGACGGACGGGGGCACGACGCGGGGCTCGTGGTCGCCCGGGACCATCACGTTCACGGAGCAGGACTCGTGCCCGGCGGACATCGCCGAGCCGTTTGAGTCGCTGGACTTCTTTGACGTGCTGGCCTTCCTGGGCGGGCACGACGCGGGCGAGGTGTACGCCGACTGGGCGGCGCCGTTCGGCGTCTTCAACAGCGACGACGTGACGGCGTACCTGCACGACGTGGAGCACGGGTGCCACAGCCACGGGGATGAGCACGACCACCCGTAAGGGCGGGGCTTCGCCCAGCACGGGCTCAGCACGGGCCGAGAGGCGCGGGGTTTGGCCCCGCGCGGCGCGGGCGTTGCGCGATCGTTCCGCGGTCAATAGTCGTATTCGGCCGAGGAGCCGCCGCCGCCCGCCGCCTCGATGAGCGGGGGCAGGGCGATGGCGGCTTGCACGCCCGCGAGGCCGACGGCGGGGAGGGCCGCGGCCGCGAGGGCGGCGAGGGGCCTGGCGCGCAGCGCGGGCAGGAGCGCGGCGGCGGCGGCGATCGGCGCGGCGAGCAGCAGGGCGAGCATCGGCCAGTTTTCCTTCGCGCCGAACCAGTTGGCGAACGTGGTCGCGCCGACGATGACGATCGCGAGCGCGGTGCCCGTGCCGTGCAGCGGGGCAAGGCCGCGGCCTTGGACGCGGAGCAGGCCCGCGAGCGCGATGGGCGCAAAGGTGGCGGCGACGGCCCCGACAACGATCGGGGCGTTCGCGAAGCCGGCGGAGAGGCCCAACGCGATCGTGCCGACGAGGGCCCAGAGCAGCGCCGGGCCGCGCCAGCCGGCGAGGCGGACGAGCACGGACTCAAGCACGGTGGCCTGCAGCGCGGCGGCGGCGGCGAGGGCGATGATCCAGAGCGTGCGGCCGCGCGGGGACAGGAAGGCGTCGGGCAGGGCGCCGAGGAAGATCCACGCGGCGGCGCCGCCGGCGAGCAGGGCGATGAGCGCTGAGGCGGCGAGGCGGAGGGGAGAGGCCGGCGGCTGGGTGTGTGGCTGGGTGTTGGCGGCGGTGGGTGTGGTGTTGGTGGTACCCGCTGTGGGCGCCGAGGCCGCGGCCTTGTGCGGAAGGCGGCGGATGATCCAGACGAGGGTTCCGGCGGCGGCCGCGATCAGGGCGAGGGCGGGGAAGCGGTGGGTCGTGGAGACGGCCCAGAGTTCCACGCGGGATTGCCAGGCGTAGGCGCCGACGGTGAGGGCCGCGCCGACGAGCAGCGGCACCGGGCCCGCGGGGAAGGCCCCGGACCACGGCGAGCGTTGCTTCAGGATGACGCGGGCGGCGAGGAAGGCGAGGGCCGCGAGCACACCGGTGGCGACAGCGGGGAGCATCGAGAGCAGAATCTGGCGTGTGTCCATCGTGTCGGCTTTGCGTGCCCGGCGTGGGCGGGCGTCGCGGTGGTCGGGGGGATGTGGGTGCGGGGTGAGCCCGGCGTGCCCCGGCGTGTCCGGCACGTCTGGGGGGCGCGTGGGCGTTGAAGCGCCCGGGCGGCGCGGTGGCGCGGCCCGGGGCGTGTTCGTTGGGCGTGGTCGCCCTCGTTCGTGTTACTTCTTCACGGCCTCGAGGCTGACGGTGATGTGCACGGTGTTGCCGAGGCCGCCGGACTCGCCGCCGTCGTCGGCGACGTAGGTGGTGATGCCGAAGTCGGTGCGCTTGATCTCGAAGTGGGCCTCAAAGCCGGCGACGGTGGCGCCGCGGAAAGTGCCCTCGCCGAGGTAGGTGACGCGGGCGGTGACGGGCTTGGTCACGCCGTGGAGGGAGAGGTCGCCGGTGATCTCGTAGACGTTGGTCTCGCCGGTGGGGCGGAGGCCGGTGCCGGTGAAGGTGGCGTCGGGGAACTGGCGGGCGTTGAAGAAGTCGGCGGCCTGGAGGTGCTCGTCGCGCTTGTCGTTGTTGGTGTCGACGCTGGCGACGGGGATGGTGAGGTTGATGGTGCTCTCGGCGGGGTTGTCGGCGTTGAAGGTGAGGCCGCCGGAGATGGCGTTGAAGCGGCCGTAGAAGTTGGTGACGCCGGCGTGGCGGATGCGGAAGGTGACGCTGGAGTGGACGGTGTCGAGGTCGTAGCTCGCGGCGGCGTTGCCGCTGGCGGCGGTCGCGATGGCGGCGGCGGCCGTGGCGGCGGTGGTGGAGGTGCGCGAGGCCGTGGCGACGCCGACGGCGGCGCCGGCGGCGGCAAGAACCAGGGCGGGGAGGGCGATCGCGGCGAGAACGTTGCGGTGCGTGGGCATGGTCATGGGACTCCTGTGATGCTCCGGTGGGCCGGCGGGCCGCGGTGTTCGAGTGCGGGCCGCCGGCGTGACGTGCCGGGTGGGGTTGTTCGCCGGCCGGTGGGCGGATGTTCGCCGGGTGGGCCGGGGCCAGATTTTGCCTGTTGCAACAGGCAACTTGCCAGACCAACACGGTACGCCGGGGCGTTCTTCCCGGGAAGGCGAGATTTTTGTGGGAGGCGCGGCGGAGATGTGGTTGAGTAGGCTGCCGGGCCGCCCGGGGAGGCGGCCAGCAAAAGCGGTTCAATGACTCCGAAAACGAGGTGCGTGATGGGGCGGCACGGGGCGTGGCAGACGCGGGCGTTCGGGGCGGCGGTGGTGGTGCTTGCGGCGGGGGCGGCCTGGGGCGGGGAGCAGACGTACCTGGTTTTGGGGGATTCGCTGGCGTTCGGCTACACGTCCTTCGCCGAAACCGTGCGGAGCAACGGGGACGGGGGGTATGCGCGGCTCTTCGCGGATCGACTCGGCGAGGTGACCGGGGCCAGGCCGCGGGTGCTGAACCTGGCGGTGCCGGGGGAGACGATCGGGTCGTACGAGGCCGGGGGGCAGGTGGGGGTGATCTTCAACGAGAACTATCCGTTCTTGACGGCGATCCCGACGCAGCGGGCGTTGTTCCTGGAGAACGTGGCGGCGGAGGCGGCGGCGGGGCGGACGATCAGCCACGTGACGGTGCAGTTTGGGGCCAACGACCTGTTTGAGGTGACGAACCGGCCGGGGTTCTTCTCGCAGAGCCTGAGCGCGCAGCGGGCGGAACTGGCGGCGGGGGTCGCGTCGGCGGCCGCGGCGATGCGGGCCTTGGTGGCGGAGGTGGTGTCGCTGACGCCGGGGGCGTTTGTGCAGGTGGTGGGGTATTACAACCCGTACCCGGGCGCGCCGCAGTCGCCGCGGGCGCCGTTGAGCGACTTCGCGACGCTGACCTACAACGAGGCGTTGGCGTCGATCGCGGGGGACCTGGGGGTGGGGTACGTGGACGTGTTCGACGCGTTCCGCGGGCGGGAGCTGGAGCTGACGCTGATCGGGTCGCTGGACCTTGGGGTGCCGAACATCCACGCGAACGCGGCGGGGTACGCGGTGATCGCGGACCTGCTGCAGGTGCCGGCCCCGGGCGCGGTGGTTGCGCTGGTGGGGGTGGGTGTGGGCGTGGTTGGAAGGCCGCGGCGGCGGGTCGCAACCGCCGCGGCGTGATTGTGGTGTTCACGCGGCGCGGGTGCGTCGCGTGGTTGTGTGGTCAGTCCGCCGAGGCCCGGTGGCCGGCGGGCGTGACGCGCGGGTGCGTGTCACGCGCGTTGGCGTCGGCTCAAGGGCAGCCGGCGTCGAGGACGGCGAGGAAGTCGAAGAGGTCGAAGATGTCGGCGGGCGTGGTGTCGCCGTTGAAGTCGAGGCCGTTGTCGAGCGCGGCGAGGAAGTCAAAGAGGTCGAAGATGTCGCCGGGGACGGTGTCGCCGTTGAAGTCGGCGGGGCAGGCGGCGTCGCCGATGTTGAAGGTGTAGAAGACGACGGAGTCGGGCGCGACGGCGGTGGACCAGGCCGTGGCGTTGGCGGTGCCGGCCGCGTTGCCGCCCTCGCCGCCGAGACCGGCGTCAATGGTGGCGGAGAAGCCGAAGGCGAAGATGGTGTTGAAGCCGGAGATGCTGAAGAAGTACTGGCCGGTGGGCAGGGTCAGGTCGGAGATGATGCTGGTGACGTCGGCGGGGAAGGAGACGTCGTCGTTGGTGGCGATGAGGGCGCCGTTGGCGTCCCAGAGGCCGAGCTCGGTGTCGAAGTCGCTGCCGGCGCTGTTGATGCTGAAGGTGTCGGTGGGGCCGGCGATGGTGCCGAGGTCGATGGGGTTGGCGGGCGGGGTGATGACGAAGGGCTCGATGTTGACTTCGGCGAAGTACTCGGTGCCGCAGATGACGTTGGCGAGGAAGTCGGGGGCAGCGAAGAGGTACCAGGTGCCGGGGCCGAGGACGGCGGTGGCGGTGGCGGTCTCGCCGGCGTTGGCGGTGTCGGAGCTGACGAAGGCGCCGGTGGCGCAGAAGCCGTCGCCCGCGATGCCGCCGCTGTCGACGATGCCGGCGAGGGACGCGAACCGCGCGGTGACGGTCCAGGTCACGGTGCTGGTCTCGGTGAGGACGATCTCGAACCAGTCGGTGTCGCGGGAGGCGCCGTCGAAGGCGCCGGTGCCGCAGAAGACGTCGCCGCTGACGAGGGGCTGGGTGAGGAAGGTGAGGCCGTTGCAGCCGCCGTTGACGGAGTCATCGGGGAGGCCGCAGTCGGGCTCGTTCTCGGTGATGGTGGTGGTCGGGGGGCAGAAGGAGCCGCCCTGGCCCGGGAGGACTTCGAAGCGGAAGAACTGGGCCTCGCCGGGGTCGATGGTGGTGTTCCAGGGGGTGGCGTTGGCGACGCCGGCGGCCTGGCCCGAGGCGGAGGTGGGGGCGACGGTCACGGCGAAGCCGTTGGCGAAGTTGGTGGAGCTGAAGCCGGAGACGCTGAAGAAATACTCGCCGGCGGGGAGGGTGAGGCCGGAGAGAAGGCTGGTGAGGCCGGTGCCGCTGTCGTCGTCGGTGCCGAGGAAGGTGCCGTCGGCGGCCCAGAGGCCGAGCTCGGTGTCGAAGCTGCTGCCTTCGGAGCCGATCGCGAAGATGTCATCGCTGGTGGCGACGGCGCCGAGGTCGATGGCGCCGAGGGGCTGCGCGAGCGCGCCGGAGGCGATCGCGGTGCCGCACAGGGCGGCGAGGAAACGGGTCTTCGGGTTCATCACGGTCAATACCCCCATGGCACGACGCCGCCGCACAGCTGTCGCGGTGGCCCCGTGCGTACAAAAATGGATCGGGGCGAAGGCTCTCTGGACAAACGAGAACACGCGCTCGATTGACGCGGGACCATCGCCTCGACATGAAACGGATGCGTTTTGGAAACCCCCAACGGTGCTCACGTCAACGTATCGAAGCATCAAGTTTGCGTCAAGCGTCCGGTAGAAACACCGATGCGGAAACCCGGCTCGGCGCTCGGAGGTGAAGCGGGGGCAAGAACTTGGGTGGCGAGATTCGCGGTGTGTCCGGTGCGGGGCGGCGGGAGGAGGTCATGGACGCTGGGCGGTAGACACCCGCGATGTGGGCGGTCCGTAGGCCGTCCGTGGGTGGGGGCGTGACGACGCCGCCCGCGCGCGATTTGCTGCGGGGATCGGATGGACTGGGTGGGGCGGGGTGGCGGCGGTTACTCCCACTCGATCGTCGCGGGGGGTTTGCTTGAGATGTCGTAGACGACACGGTTCACGCCGCGGACCTCGTTGATGATGCGGCTGGAGATGGTGGCGAGGACGTCGTAGGGGATGCGGGCCCAGTCGGCGGTCATGAAGTCTTGGGTCTCGACGGCGCGCACGGCGATGGTGCTTTCGTAGGTGCGGCCGTCGCCCATGACGCCCACGGACTGCACGGGGAGGAGGACGGCGAAGACCTGGCTGGTGCGGCGGTAGAGCTCGGCGGCGACGATTTCTTCGAGGAGGATCTCGTCGGCGTCGCGGAGGATGTCGAGCTTTTTGGGGGTGACCTCGCCCAGGACTCGAACGGCGAGGCCGGGACCGGGGAAGGGGTGGCGCCAGACGAGTTGGTCGGGGATGCCGAGGACTTGGCCGAGTTTGCGCACTTCGTCTTTGAAGAGGTCGCGGAGGGGCTCGAGGAGTTCGAAGCCGAGTTGCTCGGGGAGGCCGCCGACGTTGTGGTGGAGTTTGATGTTGGCGGAGATGCCGGCGTGGCCCTGGCCCGACTCGATGACGTCTGGGTAGAGGGTGCCCTGGGCGAGGAGGGCGGCGTCTGGGATGTCCTTGGCGGCGTGCTTGAAGACGTCGATGAAGCGGTGGCCGATGCGGCGGCGTTTTTCCTGGGGGTCGGTGACGCCGGCGAGGTCGGCGAGGAAGGGCTCGGTCGCGTCGACGACGCGGAGGTCGATGCTGAAGTGGTCGCGGAAGGTGGACTCGACGAGCGGGCGTTCGTTCTTGCGGAGGAGGCCGTTGTCGACGAAGACGCAGTGGAGCTGGTCGCCGATGGCGCGGTGGATGAGGACGGCGGCGACGGAGGAGTCGACCCCGCCGGAGAGGCCGCAGATGACGTGGCGGGTGCCGACCTGCTGGCGGATTCGGGCGATCTGGGCGTCGGCGAAGTCGGCCATGCGCCAGGTGCCGGCGCAGCGGCAGATGTTGTAGAGGAAGTTTCGGAGGATGTCGGTGCCGTGGGGGGTGTGGGTGACCTCGGGGTGGAACTGGACGCCGAAGAAGGGGGAGAGGGCGTTGCCGGCGGGGCGGGAGCGGACGACGGCGTTCGGGCAGGTTGGGGTTGCGGCGAGGGTTTGGAAGCGGGCGGGGTCGAGATTGTGGACCTGGTCGCCGTGGGACATCCAGACGGCGGTGCGTTGGGGGATGTCGTTGAGAAGATCGCCCGGGGCGTCGATGTTGAGGCTTGCGCGGCCGAACTCGCGGTGGTCGGCTTTCTCGACGGTGGCGCCGAGGAGTTGGCAGGCGAGCTGCATGCCGTAGCAGATGCCCAGGACGGGGACGCCGAGGCGGAGGATCTCGGGGTCCATGGTGGGGGAGCCGGGTTCATGTACGCTGGCGGGGCCGCCGGAGAGGATGATGCCCTTTGGGTTCATCCGTCGGAGTTGTTCGGCGGAGACGGTGGGGCTGAGGAGCGTGGAGAAGACGCCGGCCTCTCGAACGCGCCGTGCGATGAGCTGGGCGGTCTGGGAGCCGAAGTCCAGGATGGGGATGACCTCGTGGTGCGATGTGGCCATTTTGTGTGTGGTGGGGTGCGGGGGGCGCTTGTGGGGGCCCGGGGCGGCTGGTTGTGGAAGGGGGGAGGGTACTCGGGCTGGTGGGGGCGCGTCGCGTCGAGGGGTGTGGGCCGCGGATCGGCGTGGGCGGGGGTGATGGCGTGGGGTCTGGCGGGCGGGCTGGTGGGCGGGTGCCAGACGCCGCGGGGGTTCAACTCGCCCGACCCGAACCTGCGGCTGGACGCGATCGTGGAGGCGGCGGAGGACCGGGGCGCCGCTTCTGGGGGTGGCGCGGGGAGTGGGGTGGGGGCGGCGGGTGTCGACCGGGCGTCGGCGGTGGAGCTGATTCGGCAGCTTGAGAGCAACGACCCCGCGGCGCGGCTTTTTGCGATTCGGACGCTGGAAGCGCTCACAGGGGAAACCCTCGGATACGATTATGCGGGGCCGCCCTGGGAACGATCGGAGGCGGTGGCGCGTTGGACGGCGTGGCTTGGCGGGTTGCCGGATCCTGCGGCGTCTGCGGCGGGGGCGTCGGCCGGGCCGATGAGTGGTGAGCCGGGGCCCGAGGCCCGGTCGGCCGGGACGGGCGGAGGGGGCTGAGAGGGCCTCGGGGCCTGGGTGTCCGGGGGCCGGGGTGTCTGGGGGCCGGGGTGTCTGGGGGCCGGGGAGTTTGGGGTGTCGGGGAGTTGGGTCCGGCGTCGCCTGGGGCGGAGTCCGAACGCATGAGCGAGCGTCCACACATCCGCATCGAGTTGCTGAGCAATCCGTTGTACCTGAGCGGGGCTCGGGAGCTTGTGGGTTCTGTGGCGAAGCGGCTGGGGTTTGACGACCTGCACTGCGCGAAGATCCAGCTGGCGGTGGACGAGGCGCTGTGCAACGTGATCCGGCACGGGTATGACCGGGCGACGGACCAGCCGATCTGGGTGAGCATCTGGCCCTTGTCGGAGCACGCGGGGCGGCCCGAGGGGCTGCGGGTGGTGATCGAGGACGAGGCTCGGCAGGTGGACCCGGTGGCGATGAAGGGCCGGGAGCTGGACGACATCAAGCCCGGGGGGCTTGGGGTGCACATCATCCGCGAGGTGATGGACGAAGTGGTGTATGAGAAGCGGCCCTCGCGGGGGATGCGGCTGACGATGGTGAAGCGGGCGCCCGCGCGGGTGGGTGTGGCGGCGGGTGTGGGCGGATCAGCGGGTGTGGGTGGTTCGATGGGTGTGGGTGGTTCGATGGGCGTCGCGGGGTCTGCGGCTTCGGCCGGGCACGGGGCGGAGGGGGCTTCGCGATGAACGACGCGACGACGGGTTCTGGGATGGGTGCGGGGATGAGCGCGGGGGCCGTGGGGGTGCAGCAGCTTCCCGGCGGCGTTGTGGTGTCGCCGGCGGGCGAGGTGGACATGAGCTGCTCGCCGCAGCTTCGGGCGACGCTGAAGAAGGTGCAGGAGGCGAAGCCCAAGCGGCTGATCGTGGACTTGGGCGCGGTGACGTACATCGACAGCAGCGGGCTTGCGACGCTGGTGGAGGCGATGCGGACGGCGAAGGCGCAGCGGACGGACATGCTGCTGTGCGGGATGAACGACAAGGTGCGGGCGTTCTTTGAGATCGCGCGGCTCAACCAGTTCTTCCGGATCGTGGCGACGGTGGACGCGGCGCTGGCGGTGTGAGGGCTGTGGCCGGCGTGGCTTGCGGGGGCCCAGTTTGCCCGTCTGGCTTGCGGTCTGGCTTGCGGTTTGTCGCGGTTGCGGTGAAGATGTCGCGGGCGGATGAGGTTGGGGGCTCGCGATGGCGGACGGCGGCTCTGGTCAAGACGGGTCAGGGGGTGCGGGCGCGGCGGGTGCGCCGGGGCCCGCGGGGCCGCGTGGGGCGGGCGGGCTGTCGGTGCTGCTGGCGCCGGCAGCGTGGGCGGCGTCGCTGCTGGGGTGGATGGGGGCGTTTGCGCTCGGCATCCTGGACCACATGGGTGGGGCGGTGCTGCTGTTTTTGAAGGCGATGCAGTGGGTGGCGCGGGCGGCGCTCGGGCGGAAGGTTCGGCTGGGGCGGTACGCGATCGCGAGCCAGATCGTGCGGGTGGGGGTGCGGAGCATCTTCATCGTGTCGCTGGTGAGCGGGGTTGTCGGGCTGATCCTCGCGCTGCAGATGGCGCCGAACCTGGACGACTTCGGGCGGCGCGACCTGGTGGCGAACATCGTGGGCGTGGCGGTGCTGCGGGAGCTCGGGCCGCTGATCGGGGCGATCGTGCTGACGGGGTTCGCGGGGGCGTCGATCGCGGCCGAGATCGGGACGATGGTGGTGAGCGAGGAGATCGAGGCGCTGGAGGCGCACGCGCTGAACCCGATCCGGTTCTTGGTGGTGCCGCGGGTGGTGGCGTCGATCGTGAGCATGACGGCGCTGGGGGTGATCGCGAGCGTGGTGTCGATCGCGGCGTCGGTGCTCATCAGCGTGACGCTGCTGGAGATTCCGTACGAGCAGTACATGACGAACCTCGACGAGGGGACGAGCCTGAGCGACTTCATCTCGGGGTTCGTGAAGGGCGGGGTGTTCGGCATGCTGATCGGCGTGATCGCGTGCTACAACGGGCTGAGCGTGACGGGGGGCGCGGCGGGCGTGGGCAGCGCGACGACCGACACCGTGGTGCAGTGCGTGGTGGCGATCATCTTCGCGGACCTCGTGTTTACGGCGATTTTCTTTGCGGTGGGGTGGGTGTGAGGGGGAGGCGGGGAGGCATCGGGGCATAAAGGCATCTAGGCATTGAGGCATTGAGGCATTGAGGCATCCAGGCATCCAGGCAGCGGGGCACCGAGGCATCGGGGCCTTGGGGCATTGGGCGTGGACGAGGGTGGGCGCTTGGGGTGGCGTGCGGTTGCGGGGGTTAGCGGCGGTAGCCGACGGGGTGGGCGATCAGGCCTTGGAGTTCTCGCAGGACGGTGATGCTCATCCAGCCGGCGAGGGCGGGGGCGAGCATCAGCAGGGCGTGGGAGATCTCGCCGACGGCGAGGAGCCAGGCGCAGCCGTAGAGCGGGAGCCAGAGTGAGCCGTATCGGGTGATTTTTTCGGCGGCGCGCTCGCCCGCGCCGAGCCGGCGGATGCGGCGTGCGACGGCGACGGCGAAGACGGCGGCGAGGGCGGCGGGGCCGACCCAGGCCCACGCGGGGACCCAGGCGGGCCAGAGCGCGTCGGCGGCGTGCGCGGCCTCGGGCAGGTCGGCGCGGCGGGTCTGGAGCCAGAGCAGCGCGGCGGAGGCGGCGAGCCATCCAAAGACGGCGAACGTGAGGGCACGCTGCGAGAGCGGGCGGCCGCGGCGTCCGATGGTGGCGGCGAGGCCCTCGACGAGGAGGGCGTGGGTCATGACGGTCCAGAGGGGCCAGAGGAATCGGAGGTGAGGGTTCGGCAGGAGCATGTGGGCGGCGTAGAGAATCGCGAGCATGGGCAGGCCCAGGGCGGGCAGGTGCTTGCCGACGGTGTTGAAGACGAGCACGCCGAAGGCGAGGGCGAGGGAGAGGACCACGCCGGCGGTGCCAAAGACGGTGGCGCCGAGCACGGAGAGGATGAGGGTGGCGGCGACGGCGAGGGCGGCGGTTTCGGCGGAGACCTCGCCGGCGGCGATGGGGCGGTCTCGGCGGAGGGCGCGGTCGCGGGAGCGGTCGATGATGTCGTTGAGCACCGTTCCGAAGCCGTACAGGCTCGCGGCGGAGGCGGCGCCGCCGAGGAGGAGGATCCAGAGCGGGGCGTCGTGGACGGGCGCGGCGGTGAGCGGCCCCTCGGCGGGCGTGGTCGCGGCGAGGCCGCGGGCGGGGCCTTCGGCGGGGACGGCGCGGGTCCAAAGAATGACGAACCAGACGTTGGCCACGGCGGCGAAGGCGGTGGTGACGCGGGCGAGGCGGAGCAGGGGGATGATGCGGGCGAGCCAGTTGGGCATGTGGGCAGCGTGGCGGGGGGGGTTGGCCGTCGCGGATGCGTGGGGGGGTGCGCGGGCATAAAGTATTGGACATGTCGAAGGGATCTGGAAAAAAGGGGAAGGGCGCGAAGTCTGGCAAGGCGAAAGCCGGCGGCGACGCGAAGTCCGTCAAGTCGAAGGACGTGAAGGCGAAGTCGCGGGCGGCGTCTGCGTCGCCCGAGGCCGCGCCGGCCGCGGCGGAGACGGGCGGAGCGCCCGCGGTGTGCGTGCTGGTGAGCCGGTACAACGAGTCCGTGACGGGGGCGATGCTCGAGGGCGCGGTGGCGGCGTACCGGGCGCGGCACGGCAAAGAGGGCGTGCTGGCCGTGGTGGAAGCACCGGGCGCGTTTGAGTTGCCGGTGCTTGTTGCGACGGCGGCGGCGACGGGGCTTTATGAGGGCGTGGTGGCGCTCGGGTGCATCGTGCGGGGCGAGACGTCGCACGACCGCGTGCTGGGGCAGGCGGTGGCGTGGGGGCTCACGGACGCGTCGCTCTCGACGGGCGTGCCGATCGGCTTCGGCGTGCTGACGGTTGACGACGTGGGCCAGGCCCTCGCGCGGGCCGGCGGCGACAAGGGCAACAAGGGCGCCGAGGCGATGGACGCGGTGCTGGACACGATCGCGGCGCAGCGGGCGCTCATCGGGGCGCTGGGCCGCGAAGACCCGCGGGTGGAGCACCGCATCGAGCGGCGCGTGAGCGACAAGGCCTCGGGCGAGTCGGGGAGTGGGGCGGGCGGCGCGGCGGAGAGCGCGGCGGCCCCGGAGGGTGAGCCGGCGACGCGGCGCGATCGGCGTGCGGCGGGGGCGGCCTGATGGCCTCATCGCGCGACGTGCGGCGGCTGGCGCTGGTGCTGCTGTATCAGCTTGACGCCCGCGGGCCTGAGGATGTGGCGGGCGTGCTGTCGCTGACGGACTCGTGGTCGGCGGAGAGCGAGATCGGCGGGGCCGACGCGGGGCTGTTGCTCGGCGACGAGGGCGTGGGGCTCTTCCGCGAGGCGGAGGCCGAGCCCTTTACGCCGCGCGACGGGCGGCGGGCCGCGGCCCTGGCTCGCGCGGCGTACGAGAACCGCGAGGCGGCGGACCGCGAGATGGCGGAGCTGGCGCCCGAGTGGCCCACGCACCGGCTCGCGGCGATTGACCGGGCGATTCTGCGGCTGGCGCACGCGGAGATGACCTCGGGCATGACGCCGCCCAAGGTGGCGGTAAACGAGGCGGTGGAGCTGGCGAAGGACTTTTCGACGGAGAAGTCGCCGGCGTTTGTGAACGGGCTGCTGGGGAAGGTGCTGAAGCGGGTGCAGGGGACCGCGGCGGCGGCGGCGGAGGCCTTGCCCGCCGCGGATGCTTTGCCCGCCGCGGAGGCCCTGCCCGCCGCGGAACCGGTGCCGGCGCCGGAGACTGTGGACCGGGCGTAAGCGGACCCGGTTGAGTTGGACCGGGCTGAGTTGGCCCGGGCTGAGTTGGACCGGGGTGGCGGTGGGTTGAGGTTGGGCCGGGCCGAGGTGGGCCCGGCTGGGCATCCGGGGCTTGCGGGGTGCGCCGGGCTGCGCGGCCCCTTGGTGCGGTTCACGGCATGGGGTTGTTCAAGTCTGTTCTCGGCAAGCTGAAGCAGGGGCTGGAGAAGACCCGCGAGGTCTTTGTCCAGAGCCTGCGCTCGGTGCTGCTGGGCAAGCGGCTCAGTGAGGAGCTGATCGACGAGCTGGAGTCGCGGCTGATCCAGGCCGACGTGGGCGTGGCGACGACGCGGCGGCTCGTCGCGGGCATCCGGGCCGACTTCCGCGCCGGGCGGCAGCAGAAGGGCGAGGACGCGCTCGAGTACCTGAAGCGCGAGCTGAAGGCCCTGTGGCCCGCGCAGGACCGCGAGCTGCGCTTCGCGCCCGACGGGCAGCGACCCACGGTGATCCTCGTCACGGGCGTGAACGGCGTCGGGAAGACGACGAGCATCGCGAAGGTGTGCCGCACGCTGCGGGGCCGCGGGCTGACGGTGCTGCTGGGGGCGTGCGACACCTTTCGCGCGGGCGCGGTGCGGCAACTGGAGATCTGGGCCGAGCGGCTCGGCGTCGAGGTGGTGAAGGGCCAGCAGGGGGGAGACCCCGCGGCCGTGGCGTATGACGCGTGCGCGGCGGCGCGGGCGCGCGGCGTGGACGTGCTGATCCTGGACACGGCCGGGCGGCTCCACACGCAGGCGGGGCTGATGGACCAGTTGACGAAGATCCGCCGCGTGGTCGAGAAGCAGGTGCCCGGCGGGCCCCACGAGGTGCTGCTGGTGCTCGACGCGACGGCGGGCAGCAACGCGATGAAGCAGGCCGAGGGGTTCGCCAAGGCGGCGGGCGTGACGGGGATCTTCCTCGCGAAGCTCGACGGGACGGCGAAGGGGGGCGTGGTCATCGCGATCCGCGAGGCGACGGAGATCCCCGTGAAGCTCGTGGGCGTGGGCGAGACGCCCGAGGACGTGGAGCCGTTCGACCCCGAGCGCTTCATCGAGGCGATGTTCGAGGACGCGGAGCGGTGAGGGGGCGGGCGCGGTATCGTGCGCTGCCGCGCCGCGTGGGCGCGGCGAGCAGCCACAACGTGCGGGAGCGTGCCATGATGACGAGCGGAATCGGCCGAGCGGCGGGGATGGCGTTTTCGGTCGGCGCGGCGGCGTTGCTGGGCTCCGCGGCGTGTGCGGCGGATCCGGCGGCGCGGTACCTGTCGCCGCAGCGCGAGGGCTGGAAGCTGGTGTGGGCCGATGAGTTTGACGCGGGCGCCGCGCCGGACACGGGGCGGTGGGTCTACGAGCGGGGCTACCTGCGGAACAACGAGGCGCAGTACTACACGGTGGAGCGTCCCGAGAACGCGCGGATCGAGAACGGCCGGCTCGTCCTGGAGGCGCGGGCGGAGGTGATCCCGGTCGACGCGGGTGCGCGGGGGACGAAGGAAGGCGACGTGACGAAGTACACGTCGGCGAGCATCTCGAGCAAGGAGTCGTGGACGTACGGGCGGTACGAGGTGCTGGCGAAGGTGCCGACGGGCGTGGGCGTGTGGCCGGCGATCTGGATGCTGAGCCCGACCTTCCGCGAGCACGGCTGGCCCAAGTGCGGCGAGATCGACATCATGGAGCACGTGGGGTACGAGCCGGGGCGGATCCACGGCACGGTGCACACCGGGGCGTTCAACCACGTGATCGGCACGCAGAAGGGGAAGTTCATCGACCTGAACACGCCGGGCGAGATGCCGCACGAGGCGTTTCACCTGTACGCGGTGGAGTGGACGCCCGAGCAGATCG
The DNA here is from genome assembly GCA_964496975.1 of uncultured Phycisphaeraceae bacterium. Lineage (GTDB taxonomy): Bacteria > Planctomycetota > Phycisphaerae > Phycisphaerales > UBA1924 > CAZCBN01. Next base: position 53,592 of record CAZCBN010000003.1, on the reverse strand, counting down.
ACTTCTACGTCGACGAGACGAAGTACCTGACCTTCAAGAAGGAGGGCGACACGCGGGACGTGTGGCCCTTTGACGACGCGTTTTACTTCAAGCTGAACATCGCGATCGGCGGCGGGTGGGGCGGGCAGAAGGGGATCGACGACAACGTCTTCCCGCACCGGATGGAGATCGAGTACGCCCGGGTGTATCAGCGGGCGGAGTGAGGCGGGCGGGCCGGGTCGCGCGGGCGGCTGGTCGCGGTCGATGTTTGTACGGGGTTTGTCGGATGGCTCCGCCCCGCGGTTCGCGGGGTTGCGTGGCGTCGTGCCGCGGGGCGGGCGGCGTTGGTTCGGCGTCGGGTGGATGGTGCGCTACCATCGCCGGACGGCGGGCTGGCGGGCCCGTTGATGTTCCACATGCCCAGCACCCCGCCGTGTCGGCCGATTGGCCGAAGAGGTCCGATGCCCAAGCAGGATGAGAAGTTCACGCTCGACGCGATGGTGATCGAGGCGCTGCCCAACGCGATGTTCAAGGTGCAGCTGCCCAACGAGCAGAAGAGCACGATCCTGGCGTACGTCTCCGGGAAGATGCGCAAGCACTACATCCGCATCCTGCCGGGCGACACGGTGACGGTCGAGATGAACCCGTACGACCTGACGCGGGGCCGCATCACGTTCCGCGGTCGCTGAGGCGCCGCGCGGCGGCCCGCGGCGTGGAGGCCGCACCGATGACCGATCGTTCCCGCCGCACGCCGCCGCTCCGCTGGGGCATCTGCGGCACGGGGGCGATTGCGCGGAAGTTTGCCGAGGCGTTGGCCCGCACGCCCGGGGCGTCGCTCGTCGCCGCGGCGAGCCGTCGCGCGGGCGAGGCGGCCTCGTTCGTGCGCGAGGCGGGCGCTGTGTCGGCCCGGGCGTACACGGGCTATGACGGGCTGCTGCGCGACGCGGACGTGCAGGCGGTGTACGTCGCAACGATCCATCCGACGCACGCGGAGCTGTGCATCGCCGCGGCTCGCGCGGGCAAGCACGTGCTGTGCGAAAAGCCGCTGACGCTGTGCAAGGCCGACGCCGAGCGCGTGGTGTCGGCGGCGGGGCACGCGGGCGTCTTCCTGATGGAGGGGTACATGTACCGCGTGCACCCGCTGTGGCGGCGGGTGGTGGACCTTGTGCGCGACGGGGCCGTGGGCCGGCCGACGTCGGCCGAGGCGTCCTTCGGCTTCCGACGCCCCTCGGACAGCCCGAGGCCCAGACTCACCGACCGCGCGCTCGGCGGCGGGGCGATCTGGGACGTGGGGTGCTACCCCGTCTCGGCGCTGCGCGACGTGGCTTCGGCCGCGGGGCAGCCCGACGCGTCGCCGGGCCGCGTGCTCGCGCACGGCCTTGTTGAGCCGGACACCCGCGTGGACCTCAGCGCCGCGGCGCTGCTCGGCTGGCGCGACGGCTTCACGGCGCACGCGTCGTGCTCGGTGGTGTCGTGGCTCCCCAACCGTGTCGTGGTGACGGGCGACGAGGGCGGGCTGGAGGTTGTCCACCCGTGGCACGGGACGGGCCACCACGGCGGCGAGTCGGTCATCCGCGTCTGGCGGCGCACGAACACCACGAGCCTCGACGAACGCATCGAGGCGGTGGCGACGGACCGCTGGCTGTTTCAGATCGAGGCGGAGCACGTCGCCGAGTGCGTGGACGCGGGCCTGCACGAGTCGCCGCTGGTGCCGTGGGATGACTCGATCGGCATCGCGCGCACGCTGGACGCGTGGCGTGCGGGCGTCGGCGCGTTCGAGGTGGAGCCCGGCAAGGCCGAGTGAAGGCGGCCCATCACGCGGAGCGGCCCGGCGCCGTGTTGCCTCGGCCGGCGGGGTCGAGCCGGTACTCGCCGCTCTTCACGCGTCGCCACCACGCCTCGTTCTCGCGGTACCACGCGACGGTCTCGCGTAGCGCGTCGGGCCAAGCTGAGCGTGTGGGCTTCCAGCCGAGCTCGCGCTCCGCCTTGCTTGAGTCGACCGCGTAGCGGCGGTCGTGGCCCAGGCGGTCGGGCACCGGCTCGATGAACGACGCGTCGCGGCCCAGAAGCCCGAGCAGCGCGTGCGTGAGCTCCAGGTTGGACCGCTCGTTGCCCGCGCCGAAGTTGTACACCTCGCCGCTGCGGCCGCGTTCCATCGCGGCGAGCACGCCGCGGCAGTGGTCCTCCACGTGGATCCAGTCGCGGACGTTCAGCCCGTCGCCGTAGAGCGGGACGCGGCGGCCCTCCAGCAGGTTGGTGACGAAGAGCGGGATGACCTTCTCGGGGAACTGGTAGGGGCCCAGGTTGTTCGAGCAGCGCGTGACGACGGCGTCCACGCCGAACGTGTGCGCGGCCGCGAGCACGAGCATGTCGCTCGCCGCCTTGCTCGCGGCATAGGGACTGCGCGGCGAGAGGGGCGTCTGCTCGGTGAAGCGCAGGTCGGGCCGGTCCAGCGGCAGCGAGCCATAAACCTCGTCCGTCGAGACGTGCACCAGGCGCACGGGCCGGGCCGCGTCGGCGTTGAAGGCGCGGAGCGCGTCGATGAGCGTCTGTGTGCCCAGCACGTTCGTGCGGACAAAGGGCGTCGCGTCGAGCAGCGAGCGGTCCACGTGGCTCTCGGCCGCCATGTGCACGACGGAGGTCGGCCGCACGCGTCGCAGCGCCGCGTCAAGGGCCGCGCGGTCGCACACGTCGGCGTGAAGGAACGCGTAGCGTCCGGGGTGTTGGTCTTCGAGGCCCAGCAGGTTGTCGCGGTTTCCCGAGTACGTCAGCGCGTCGAGCACGACGACGGCGCAGTCGCCGCGAGCGAGCGCGAGACGGGCAAAGTTCGCCCCGATGAACCCCGCCCCGCCGGTCAGCAGCACCGTGTGCGCCGGGGGCGGGTGTGTGGGCGACAGGATGGCCCCGCTCGGCGTGGCGTGCGTGGTCATGCGGAGCCTCCCGCGGGCAGCGCGGCGGCGTCGGGCATGCGGCGGAGCACCTCGTCCACGTTGCGGCGCCAGCCCGGCATGGGGCCGAGCAGCCGCTCGGTCGCGGAGACATCAAGGCACGACCAGCGCGGCCGCCGCGCGGGCCTTGGAAAGTCTTCCGTCGCGCAGGGCTCGACGCGCACACCCGGCGCCGCCGCGGCGAGCACGTGCTGCGCGAGGTCGTGCCACGAGCACACGCCGCCGTCGGTCACGTGGTGCACGCCCAGGGCCCCGAGCCGCAGCAGCGCGAGCGAGCAGCGGGCGAGGTGCTCGGCGCTCGTCGGCGTGCCGTGCTGGTCGTTCACGACGCGGAGAACGGGGCGGCTCGCCGCGAGCGAGAGCATGGTGCGGACAAAGTTCCGCCCCCACGGCGCGTACACCCAGCTCGTGCGCACCAGCAGCCACCGGCACGGCGATGCGCACAGGGCGCGCTCGCCCGCCAGCTTGCCGCGGCCGTAGGCGTTGAGCGGCGCTGGCTCGGCGTCCACGGGGATGGGCGTGCCCGCCGGCGCGTCGAAGACATAGTCCGTGCTGTAGTGCAGCAGCGTGCAGCCCGCGGCGGCGCACACGCGGGCCAGCGCGGCGACGGCATCACCATTCACGCGCGTCGCCTCGGCCTCGCGCTGCTCGGCGCCGTCCACATCGGTCCACGCCGCGGTGTGAACCACGTGCGTGAAGCCTCGCACGAGGTCGCCCGTAACGAGCTCGGGCCTCGAAAGGTCGAGGTCGTCCGCGTCGATGCCGTGGTGGTGAAGGCCGAGGGACGAGGCAAGCTCAAGCCACGCGCGGCCCACCTGCCCGCGTGCGCCGGTGATGAGCACGCGCCACGAAGCCGTGTCGGCCGGCGACGCCGTCATGCCCGCACCCCAGCGCCGGCCTTGTCAGCGCCCAGTGAGGCCACGATGTCTCTGAGCCTGGGCAGCGCGCGGTCCTTGGCGGAGAGCACCGGCTCCGGCCCGCCCGCGGGCAGCGCGGCCGACCAGTCGATCGCCAGGGCTGGGTCGTTCCATACCACGCCCGCCTCGCTCGCGGGGTGGTAGGGCGCGGAGCACTTGTACAGCACCTCGGCCATCGGCTCGAGCGTGGCGAAGCCGTGCGCGAAGCCCTCGGGGATGAACAGCATGCGCTTGTTCTCCGCGGAGAGGACGCACGCGTAGTGCCGGCCGAAGGTCGGCGAGCCGGGGCGGATGTCCACCGCGACGTCGTACACGCTGCCGCGGACGCAGCGCACGAGCTTGGCCTGCGCGAACGGCGGTCGCTGAAAGTGCAGCCCGCGCACGACGCCCGCGGGGGCGGAGAGGCTGTGGTTGTCCTGCACAAAGTCGCAGGCGATGCCGAGGCGGGCCATCGCCCCGTGCGAATAGCTCTCGAAGAGAAAGCCGCGCTCGTCGCCGAACACGCGCGGCGTGCAGAGCAGCAGTCCTTCGATGCCGACGGGTTCAGCGTGCATGGCGGGCCCTATGCCTTGTTCGCCCCGCCCTCGACGACGAGGCGCGCGGCGCGGAAGAGGCTCTCGTGCGTGCCCGCGTCGGTCCACCAGCCGTCCAGCTCGGACCACGTGAGGTCGCCCCGGCGCAGGTAGTGGTTGTTCACGTCGGTGATCTCCAGCTCGCCGCGGCCCGAGGGCTTCAGCGTGCGGCAGATGTCGAACACGCCCGCGTCATAAAAGTAGATGCCCGTCACGGCCATCTCGCTGGGCGGCGACTGCGGTTTCTCGATGATCTCCGCGATGCGACGCGGCGGGCCGGTGCCCTCGAACCGAGCGACGCCGAAGCGCTGCGGGTCCGGCACGGCCTTCAGCAAGAGCCGCGCCCCGCTGGGCTGCGCGCGGAACGCATCCGCCGCGGCGGCGACGTTGCGCTCGATGATGTTGTCGCCCAGCACGACGCAGACCTTGTCGCCGTCGGCGAAGTCCTCGGCAAGCTTCAGCGCGTCGGCGATGCCGCCCTCGCCCTCCTGGTACGCGTACTCGAGGTGCTTGATGCCCAGGTGCTTGCCGTTGCGGAGCAGCTTCAGAAAGTCGCCCGCGTGGTCGCCGCCGGTCACGATGAGCATGTCAGAAATGCCCGCGTTCAGCAGGCACTGGATGGGGTAGTAAACCATCGGCCGGTCGTACACCGGCAGCAGGTGCTTGTTGGTTACGAGCGTCAGCGGCCTCAGGCGTGTGCCCAGCCCGCCCGCCAGGATGATGCCCTTCATCGCTCGGTCCTTCGCGGGCCGCGGCGTCGCCTCGGCCCCGACCAAACGATACCGAAAGCCCGGCGGGGCGTCGCGTGAAACGCGCCGGGGCCTCAGGCAACCCAGCGGAGCACGGGCGTCGGGCTGCGACCGAGAACCTCGCCCAGGGTGCGCACGCCATCGTGCCCCGCGAGGGCGTCAAGGTCCACCGTCCCGAGCACCCGGCTCCCGTCGTGGACGCAGGCCCAGCCGCAGTCGCCGTCGCGCAGGTGCTGCGCCGCCTCGGCCACCGGCATTGAGGCGTCGAGGATCAGGAGGCCGGGGAGGCGGCCGGTCGTGGAACGGTTCATGTTTGGGTTCCGTGGCAGGCGGTGCGTGCGGCGCCGGCGGTATCGGTGGTGCGGCGTTGCGCCATGAGCGAAGCGGAAGGGCGTGCACGCGGAAAGCGCTTGCAGCCCGCGCATCCGGCGCGGCGTGTTCTGGACGCGGGTTGCCGGACGTTGCGTGCCTGCGCGCGCCGCGCCCGAATGTGCGGGCGCGGACGTGGAATTGCCGGCGATTTCCCGCTGGGATGCGGAAGAAGTGCCGGTATACTCGGCCAGTTCGGAGGCACGGCAAGATCGGGGCTTGCTCGCATGGGGGTTTTAGATCGCGAAATCAGCCGCCGCGGCGTGCTGTCGTCGGTGCTCGGCGCCGCGCCGATCGAGGTGCGCGTGCCGGCGGGTGCCGTGCGGCGCGCGGTCATCCTCGGCGCTGGCCCTGGCACGGTGCTCTGCCCACTTTCGATGCTGAAGCCGCGTCATCTGTGGCCGCTGGGCGAGGCCCCGATTGTGGTGTCGCTGCTGCGCACGCTGCGCGGGTGGGGCATTGAGTCGGCGGTGCTGTCGTGCCCCAGAGCGGTGGAGCCGGGGATGGCGGCGTCGTTGGTCGACGCGGCGCGGGCGGCGGGTGTGACGCTGGAGCTTGCGCTGGAAGATCGACCCGCGGGAACGGCGGGCGCGGTGCGCGCGCTCGCGCCGTTTGGCGCGGACGAGCGGGTGCTGGTGGTCGTGGGCGCGTCGCTTGGGAGTGAGGCGGGCGGATGGGACGCGGACGCGGCGTCTCAATGGGATGCGCGCGCGGACGCGGTCGTCGCGGTGACCCGCGACGGGAGCGCGGGCGAGCGGCCCGCGGGGCTCTGGGTGCTCGGGCCGCGGGCGCTCGCGGCGATTCCGGCGACGGGGTATTGCAGCCTTGACGAGCAGGTGCTGCCGGAGCTGGCGGCGCGCGGCGGGGACATCCGGCGGTTTGAGGTGGACGCGGGCGTGTCGGTGCGCGGCGCGCGCGATGGGTATCACGAGGCGCACCGGCGGCTGCTGTCGCGGATGTCGGAGGAGGCTTCGCCCGCGGCGTTGGGCGAGCCCGACGGAAGCGCGGGTGCTTGTGCGGGATTGGTTTCGTCGACGGCGGTTGTGGACGATGGGGCCGTGCTGGTTGGTCGCGTGGCGCTCGGGGCGGGGGCGCGCGTGGAGCAGGGGGCGGTGGTGGAGGGGCCCACGTCCATCGGCGCGGGGTGCGTGATCGGTCGCGGGGCCCGGGTGATCCGCAGCGTGCTGTGGGACGGCGTGCGCGTTGGGGACGACGCGGACGTGCGCGACTCAACGCTGGTCGAGGGTGCGGTGGTGCCGCCGGGGATGGTGGTTGAGGGCGCGATTGTGCTGTCGCGGTCGCTCTACCGCTCGCGCCGGCTCGCGGGGGCGGCGTCGAACGTGATGGTGCCAGCGGGACGACTGGATGGTCGGTTGGGTGGCCGGGTGGGCGGTCGGTTGGGCAGGCTTGTCGGTCGGCGACGGCCATCGGCCCGCGTGGTGGGCGACGCGGGGGATGCGGGCGTGCTGTGCTGCGCGGAACACGGGGGCGCGTGGTCAAGGCGTGTGGACGCCGCGGCGAAGCGGACGCTGGATGTTGTCGGTGCGGCGGCGCTGCTCGTGCTGTCGTTGCCGGTGTTGCTCGCGGCCGGCGTGGCGGTGCGGCTGGATTCTGCGGGGCCGGCGTTGTTCCGCCAGACGCGTTGCGGCCGCGGCGGCCGGCCCTTCACGATGTACAAGCTTCGCACGATGGTCGCGAACGCGGAGGGGCTGCAGGACGCGCTGCGCGCCGCGAACGAGGTGGACGGGCCCATGTTCAAGATGGAGCGCGACCCGCGGGTGACGCGCGTCGGCGCTTTCCTGCGGCGGTCGTGCATCGACGAGTTGCCGCAGTTGATCAACGTGCTTCGGGGTGAGATGAGCCTTGTCGGGCCGCGTCCGCTGGCCGAGCGGGAGATGAGCGCGGTGGGGGCGTGGCGCGACATCCGCCTGCGTGTGCGGCCCGGGATCACGGGCCTTTGGCAGGTGGACGGGCGGAGCCATCTGAGCTTCGCCGACTGGATTCACCACGACATCGAGTACGTGACGCGGCGCACGTTCTGGCTTGACGCGCAGATCCTCGTGCGCACGCTCGTGATGGTGTGGGGATGCGTGCGGCGGCGCGATGAACTGGGCCGCGGGGCGCTGGGTCGAGCCGGTACGGATCGGGCCGGTGCGGATCGAGCCGGTGCGGATCGGGCCGGTGCGGGCCGGGCGGGTGCGGGCCGGGCGGGTGCGGGCCGGGCGGACGCGGGCCGTTCGGCTCAGGCGTCGGTCGCGGCAGGGGCCGACGCGGCGAGCACCTTTTCATAGAGCCGCACCATGAGCTCGCCGTGGCGCTCGAGGGACCACTCTCCGGCCGCGCGGCGGCGGGCGTCGGCGCCCATGCGTCGGCAGTCGTCGTCGTTGGTCCAGAGGTGATGGATCTGCTCGGCGAGGTCGTCGGCGTTGTTGGCCTCAAACGTGAGGCCTTGGACGCCGTGCTCGACGAGTTGGCCGACGGCGCCGAGCCGCGGGACGACGATGGGGATGCCGTGGCTCATAGCCTCAGCGCCCACGAGGCCGAAGGTCTCGAACCAGCGGCTTGGCATGGCGAGCAGGCGGGCGCCCCTGTAGAACTGGGCGAGCTCGGCGCGGTTCGCGGGGATGACGAGCTCGGCCCACGCGGGCAACTCGACGGTCTGGAAGAAGTTCGCGGCGCGGGCGAAGCGGGCGGGGATCTTCAGCTTCTCGATCGCGCGGACGAAGAGGTCGATGCCCTTCTCGGGCACCATGCGGCCGGCGAAGGCCGCGTAACGTCCCGCGGTCGGGTCGGCCGCGTCGGGCGGGATGTCCACGGGCAGGTGGATGACGCTGACGCGGTGCGCGGGCAGGGGGACGTTTCGGACGATCCAGTCACGCACGAACGGGGCGGGCGTGACGAAGTGGGCGACGTGCGCGGGGTAGTCGTTACGAAGGCGGAAGCCGCGGTTGTACAGGGCGGCGACGGCGCTCTCGGCGAGGTTTGACTTGCAGTTGTGGCGGATGGCGTTGAGCTCGCGGCCGCCGAGGCCGTCGTCGCAGACGGCGCCGTTTCGGAAGTGGGTGCGCGCGGGGCAGGTGAGGTGGAAGTCGTCCACGCTCATGACGACCGGGATGCGGCGGGCCGTGCAGAGCGGCAGGATGCGCGGGGTGATGAGGGGGAAAAGCTCGTTGATGTGGACAAGGTCGGGCGCGAAACGGTCGAGCGCGCGGGCGAACTGCGCCGGGGCGGTGCCGCCGGTAAGGCCGGCGTGCGCGGTGGCGATGCGGCCGGCGACGGTGGGGGGGATGAGGGCGCTGTCGCGGACGAACTCCTCAACGGTGAGGCCGCGCCGGCGGAGCTCGGCGATGGTCATGCGTGTGGCGGCGAGGGAGCCGCCGCCGGTGCGCGGGGCGTTGTAGGCGTGAAGGACTTTCATGGGCGCTGGGTTTCGGTGGTCGCTTCGGTGTTGGCCTTGATGCTTGGTTCAACGCCGGCTTTGCCGTGTGCCGGCGACGGTCCGGCGCGGCGCTTCGCGGCGCTGGCGGCCGCCTCGTCGGCCTCGTACTTGAAGCCGAAGCGCGGGGCTCGTTTGCGAAGCCTCGCGGCCCATCGGAAGAGGCCGGCGGTCAGGGCGAGCCGGCGGCGCCACTCGGCGCGGGCGGGTTCCTTGGCGAGGCGCGACATCGCGAGGCAGACCGGCGCGCGGAAGACGGCGGCGGCGAGGGCGAGCAGCGCATACGCGGCGGCTGCGGCGCGTCCGCGGTGCTTGCGGAAGTAGAGGTAGAGGGCGTGGCAGACGAGGGCGTAGAAGTCGCCCTGTCGGCGGAGGGGCGCGGTGCTCGCGCCCCAGAGATGCGTGACGCGCGCTTCGTGCACGTAGCGCAGCGTCCATCCGGCGTCGCCGAGGCGCTTGCAGTAATCGATGTCGTCGAGGTACATGGGGGAGGCTTCGTCGAGCGGGCCGACGTGGCGCGCGGCCTCGCCGCGGATGACCATGCACGCGCCGGAGAGGCACGGGATGTCGCACGTGCGGTCGCGCTCCCAGCCGAGGAGGTAATAGCCGTCCAGAAGGCGGGGGCGGGGCGGGGGTGCGTCGCAGGGTGTGCGGGCGCCGCGGTCGCGCACGGCGTGGTGCAGCTTGTCGATGAGCGCGAGCCAGGGCCAGATGTTGGCGAGCGTGGGCAGCGGCCGGGCGACCTCGAGCTGCGTCGAGCCGTCGGCGAGGATGAGCCTGGGGCCGACGGCGCCGAGGTGCGGGTTGGCCTCGAGCTCGCTGATGAGGCGTCGCATCGCGTCCGGCTCGACGATGGTGTCGGGGTTCAGGAGCGCGACGAAGCGGCCGCGACACTTCGGCAGCGCGGCGTTGTTCCCCGCAGAAAAGCCGAGGTTGTGCGGGCTCTCGATGACGTGGACGTGCGGGTGGTGCTCGCGGACGTGGCGTGCCGTGCCGTCGCGGGAGGCGCTGTCGACGACAAACACCTCGGCGGTCAGGCCCTCGCAGGCGGTGCGCAGGGAGGTCAGACAGTCGTCGATCAGGCTCTTGGCGTTGTACGTGACGATGACGACGGAGAGGTCCGGGCGCGGCGCGGCCCTGTCGAGCGCTACGCGCGGGAACTCGGGGGTGCTTGCGGGCTCGCGGCGCGGGCCGAGGAGCTGCCTCGCGGCGAGGGCGAGGAAACGGGTGTTGGACGAGGCGTAGCGGGTGAAGAGGCGGCGCGGCTCTTGGCCGAGGCGGTGGAGCCACTGCAGACCGGCCGACTTCATCCAGCGCGGGGTGGGCCTGGTGCGGCCGCTCAGCAAGTCGAAGAGGCTCCCGCAGCCGACCGCGGGCGCGGGCAGGCCGCCGCGCACCGAAGCCGCCCATTCGTCTTGTGCGGGCGTGCCCATGCCGAGCCAGATGACGTCGGGCGATGCATCGCGGAGCGTGCGCAGGATGGCCTCGGTCTGCGCGCGCGGCACCGGCCGCACGGGTGTTGGGCATTCGGCGACGACGCGCACGCCGGGGAAGCGCTCGCGCAGCGCCGCAGCGACGGCCTGGGGCTGGCTCTCGCGCCCGCCGACGAGCGCGATGCGCCAGCCGGGGAAGCGGGCGCAGCACTCGAGCAGTAGATCATCGTTGTGGACCCGCTGGGCGCTCGGGTGGCCCGTGAGGCGGAGCATCCAGACCACGGGCATGCCGTCGGGCGTCTGCATCGTGGCGCAGTTAAGCATGGCCTTGTACGCGGGGTTCCGGTGCGCGAGGGCGATGCCGTAGGCGTTGACGGCGCTGAGCACGGCGGGACGGCGCGCCTCAACACACCGCGCGAGCGAGCGCACAGCCTGATCGGGGCTGTGCTCGCTCACGCGGACGCCCGCGACGCGGGGCACGGCGTCGGTGTGCGCGCCGTCGTTCGTGATGTGCTCATCGCGGCGCCAGCGTGGGGTCACCACGGCCCGGCGCGCCGAGCGGGCGGCGCGGACGAACGGCCGTTGCATGAGATAGACCACCGAGCCACGCCGCACGATGTGCGCGAGCCCGGACGCGATTTCCGACGCCGGCCCGCGGCCACGGGTCGCCCGGCTCAGCCCGATCAGCGTCTCGTGCACCCTTCGGCGGCGCTCGATCTGCCGCGGCGGGAGGTCGACGCCCCATCGCTCCACGAGGCGGATGATCTCGCCGTGCAGCCGCTCGGCGTGGACCGTGGTCATGGAGCCGCGGTGCACGCGGTACAGGCAGACCACGTCCTGCACCGCGCGGGCGATGTTCGTGCGTGAGACGCCGAGGAACCAGTGGTAGTCGGGCGCGGTGACGATGTCGTCGGGCAGCGGGCCCAGCGCCTCCACCGCGGCGCGGCGCAGCATCGCGGCGCTCATCGTGATGAAGCACGAGCGCGTGAGCAGGCGCTCGAAGATCCGCCCCTCGGGCAGGGGGGCGTGCTCGTGGACGTGGTCCGCGTCGGGCCCGATGCGCTCGCCCCGGAGGCGTACCGCGCGGCCGTAGATGATGCCGACGCGTTCATCGCCCGCGAGGGCGATCTGCCGCTCGAGCTTGTCGGCGGTCCAAACGTCGTCCTGATCAAGGAAGGCGAGCCACTCGCCCGTTGCGTGCGCGATCGCGGACTGCCGCGCGGGGCCGAGGCCGGCGCTCTCGGCCCGGCGGAAGTGGCGGATGCGCGGGTCGGTGTACTCGTCGGCGATGCGCGTCGTGCCGTCGGTCGAGCCGTCGTCCCAGATGATGGCTTCCCAGTCGGTGAAGGTCTGGGCCATCAGGCTCTCAAGCGCGGCGCGCAGGTCGACCTCGCCGTTCCGCGTGTTGATGATGACGCTGACAGTGGGCATGCCGGCGTGCGCTCCCGCGGGGTTCACAGCAGCACCGAGCCGTGGCGGACGCTGCCGGCGGCGAGGATGATCAGGCTCACGAGGTCGCGCAGCGCGTACGCGGCGAGGCGGACGGGCCGCTTCAGTCCACGCAGGCTGTCCGTCGGCTCTGTGAGCCGCGCGAGCGCGTACGGCACGGCGAGCAGCAGCGCCCAGGGCGAGGCGATCGCGCCGATCAGGCCCGGCAGCGCGAGGAGCAGCAGCGCCTGGTACCGGTCATAGAACGCGCCGAGGAAGAAGAACCGGCGCAGCTCGGGGAAGTCGCGGACGAGCCGCGGGAAGATGTAGAGCCGCTTCTCGCAGAGCCAGCGCCAAGGGGAGAGCCGCACCACCTCGTGCATGACGAGCGCGTCGGCGCGGAAGGCCGTGGCGTGCCCGAGCCGCTTCACCCGCCACGCGAGCGCGACATCTTCCCCGCCGACGGGGCGTTCGCTGTGGCGGTCCAAGTCGGCCGCGCCGGGGAAGCCCCCGGCCTGCTCGAACGCGTCGCGCCGGTAAAAGATGTTCGCCGTCTCGTAGATGAAGTTCTCCCGCTCGACCCAGACGTAGGCGCAGAGCGCGTTCCGCGGGACGCCGGCCTCGGGCAGCGTCCGCCCTTGCACGAGCGCGATGCGCGGATCGTCAAACGCGGCGCAGCCCGCGCGGAGCCAGCCGGGGTCGGCGATGCAGTCGCTGTCGGTGAAGGCGAGGATGCGGCCCCGGGCGTGCCGCGCGCCGAGATTGCGCGACGCGCCCGGCCCCTCGGGCTCCTTCCAGAAGAAGCGCAGCGCACAGCGGGCCTCGGGCGCGAGCTCGTGCTCGAGGCGGTCGTTCGTGCGGCCGGGCGTGCTGTCGACGACGATCACCTCGTACTGCGCCGGGTCCATGTCCTGCCCGAGCACCGAGCGCACGGCCCGGCGCAACCGATCGGGCCGGCGGTATGCGGGGATGATGACGCTGACGAGGATCGGGGCGTCGCTCAACGCTTCGGCCCCCCGGTCGCGAGGTCGATCCGCGTGACGGAGAGCGGCGGGCACAGCACGGTGAAGGCGCCTGACGCCTCGATCGGGCCCCGCGTGAACGTGATGTCGCCGGCCCCGGCGGGCGGCAGGCCCGGCCCGCCGCGCGTGCCCGCGGGCGCGCCCGCCTGCGGCACGACGTTCAGGCCCGGCACGTCGATGATGCGCGTCCCGGTGTGCGAGGTGAGCCCGCGGCCGGTCAGGAGCGTGCGCTCCGCCGCCGCGTCGGGCGTCGCGCCGACCAGTTGAACGTCGACGCGCGCGGCGGCGTCGATGGACTTGTTGATGAGCAGCACCTGCGTCCGATCGCCCGAAGCGCTCTGCGCGGCGAGCGCGTCGATGAAGGGAACGCCCGACTGCGCGTCGGTGTAGCCCACGGCCCGCGTGTCAAACGTGGGGCACGTCGTGCGGACGCCGAGCAGCCTCGGCCCGATCCCCACCGAGAACATGCGGAACATGTGGTGCTTGGCGGTGGGGGCCCAGACAGGGTCGGCCGGGAAGGCGTTGCTCGTGGAGCCGATCCAGCCGAGGGCGCTGACATCGGAGAGATGCCAGAAGGCCGCGAGCCCCGTGGCGTCCGACTCGAGCAGCGTCTTGAACATCGCCGCGGAGGCAATGGTGGAGCCGAGCGTCTTGTGATGGTCGATGTACGCGCTCTGGAACGTGGGCCGGAAGAACGGGCCCCATTCCGTCACGGCGATGAAGATGCGGTCGGCGTGGTCCGGCGCCTCGCGTCTGATCTGCGCGTCGAGTGTCCGCAGGTTGCGGGCGGTGCGCAACGGCGCGGCGAACATCGCCTCGTACACGGCCCGCATGTCCGTCGGGTCCGACTCGATCACCGGGGCGTAGGCGTTGTGGACGCTCAGAAAATCGATCGCGTGGCCCGCGCGGCGCAGGACCACCTGGTTCCACCGCGGGTCACTGACGATGCGGTACCGCCCCTCGTTCTCGCCGCCGATGGCGCCGATGGTGATCCGCGGGTCCGCGCGCCGCATGGCCTCGGCGAAGCGCAGGTACCGGTCGGCGTACTCGTCGGGCGTCACGTGCACGGTCGAGGAGAAGACGTCGCCGCTGTTGATGTACAGCTCGTTGCCAACCTCCCAGAACCGCACGCGGAGCCCGTCGCGGTTGACGTAACGAACCCAGTCCGCGGCTTCCTCCGCCGTGCCGCTGCCGGCGTTGACGGTGATCATCAGCTCCGCGCCCACAGCGTCGGCGAACGCCAGCGCCTCGTCGGTGCCAAAGTTCGGCCGAGACCGCTCGTCCTTCCCGGGCTCGTGCGCAACGACCGGCCGCTGCCCGCGTGGCCCCACGCCGTCACGCCAGTGGTACGCGTCGGAGTACACGCCGCCCGGGTAGCGGATGAGCCGCACGCCCATGTCGCGGGTCAGGCGGACCATCTCGGGATCCAGCGCGTCGCTCGCCTCGTCCCACACGAAGTTGCCGTTCCAGCGCCACTCGATGTTGGTGCCGAACAGCTCGGGCGATACCTCGCGCACGACGCGGCCTGCATCGACGACCACGGTGGCGGTCATCTCCGCGGCCGCCGGGCCGGGGAGCGGCGGTCGCACCGGCGGCGCCGGCGGCGGCGGCGCCCCGAGGACCGTCTGCAGCGCCTCGCACCCCACGCCCGCGAGGCCCAACAGCACGGCCGCACAGGTCGCGAGCGGCCAGCGAACCGAGGCGCGGCGGCCCTCGACGGAACAACTGAGCGGCAACGGCGGGTTCGCGTTACGCATGCGGCGCGCGGCCGGCGGCCGCGTCTCCCTGGGGTTGGGCGTCGGGTTCGGGCTCGCCGCGGTTGATCCACGCGTCGGTGGTGCGTGCCGCGGCTGCGCCGCTGCCGCGCCGCCGAGCCTCGCGTGACGCCTCGCGATAGCCGCGGAGCATGTTCGAGCGGAACAGCGTGTACAGATACAGGTCGCTGAGGCGCGAGCGCTGCCCGCGCGTGGCCCCGAGGCCGCGGAGGAGCGCCATCGCCGGCGGGCTGGCGAGCGCGTGCAGGCCCACGCGGTTGACCGCGCGCAGCGCGAACCGCACCGGACCGATGCTCGGGTGCAGCACGCCGTGGCGGCGGCGGATCTCAACCTCGGGGTAGCGCTGCTCGAACACGTGGAGCCAGCGGCCGATGAACTCTCCCTTGGCGGCGATACCGTCGGCCTTCATCTGGTGCAGGTGCAGGCCCCGCGCCTCGGGCACGAAGCGCAGCCGCATCCCCGCATCGTGCAGCCGCCGCGCGACCTCGACGTCCTCGTAGTAGAGCAGCGACTCGTCGAACATCCCGTGCCGCAGCATGAAGTCGCGCTTGAACGACACGTTGCACGTCCAAAAGTGCTGATGCGAGAGCGGCCCGCCGTGCCGCACCTCGTGGTACGGGTAGACGTGGAACACGCTCACCGGGTCCGTGAGCAGTTCCTCGGGCACGTACGCCTCGCCCAGCCCGCAGCACTCGGGCCCCGGGTTCGCCTCGTGGTAGCGTGCGTGCGCCGCGACGAGCCCCGGCTCGGGCACCACATCATCGTCCAGGATGACGACCACCGGCCCGCGCGCCATCCGGATGCCCACGTTCCGCGGCGCCGAGGGCCCGCCCGTCGGCGCGATCTGCGTCCAGCGGAACACGTCCGGCGACGACCGCGCGGCCTCCTCCAGCACCGCCGGCGTGTCGTCCGTCGAGCCGTTGCTGACGAAAATCACCTCGTACGCTCGGCCTTCAGACGCCTGCGACGCCAGCGCGGGGATCGTCTGCCGCAGCAGCCGCGTGCGGTTGTACGTCGGGATGACGACCGAGACAGACACGCTCACCCCGCCGCTCCCCCGCGCGGCGACACGCGCATCCTGTTCGCGGCGGAGAGCACGATTCGATTGGGCGGAACATCGCGCATCACCGCACAGTTGTACCCGATCACGACGCCCTCGCCAACACGCACCGGCCCCAGCACCGTCGCGTGCCCGCCGAGCGTGACATTCGCCCCGAGCGTCGGGCCCAGCTCCAGGGGCCCCTCCGCGAACCCCGACGCCGGGCAGCACAACGCGATCGAGAACACCGTCAGCCCCGGACCCGCCCGCCCATGAAAGGTCACGCCCGCCGGGTGCGGCAGCCGGCACCCGGGCCCGATCTCGCTCTGCGGGCTGATGTTCGCCCGGTGCAGCACAAGGTTCAGCCGCGCAACCACCGCCGCAAGCCCCCGAAGCCCGCGCGCGTGCAGCAGGTGCGACAGGCGGTGCAGCGTCAGACACTGCAGCTCCGGCCGGAGCCACGCGCTCAGCCGCCGCTTCATCCCGAACCCGAGCGCCACGTTCTCGGGCGACATCGTGAGGTAGCGATGCACATCCGCGCGGATCGCCGCCCGTGCCCCGCGCCACGTTCCGAGCCTCTCTGTCGCGTGCTCGTGCATCACGGCGTCTCCCCCGCCGCCCCCGTCCCGGCGGCGTGCCCCGCGTCTCGTTGAAACACCCGAAGCGCCGGCGACGCCACGACATGGTCCGACGCCACGTCCCGCACGCAGCCCGTGCACGCCTCCAGCATCACGCGATCGCCGACACACACCGGGCCGAGCACGCCCGAGTGCGGCCCGATGGTCACATCGTCGCCCACCACCGGCAGCCCCGGCCCCCCGCCGATATCGCGCGACACGCCCATCTCGCCGCCGAGCCCCGCGCACGGCAGCACCGTCAGGTTCCGCCCCGCCCGACCCATCAGCGCCACGCCCACCGGCGACGGGATCAGCAGCCCCGGGCCAAGGTCCGACAGCTCCGCGATGTCCGCCCCGGTCAGCAGCGTGTTCAGGTGCCAGATCAGCCGCGCGATCCACCGCCGGCCGTTGCGGTAGTTGTGGTGGCTCATCCGGTGCAGCCACACGCAGACATGCGCCGGGTGAAGCCACGCCCGCCGCACCGGCTCCCCGCGCACTCGCGACAGATACTCCACCAGCCGCGCATGGTCGGCCCGCATGCGCTCCGCCGTCTCGCGCCAGGTCATCGGAGCACGCGCGCTCACGCCCCGCCCCCCCGCGCCCCTTGCGACACCCGCGCGTACATCGACAGGTACGCCGGCAAGACGGCCTCCCAGTCAAACCGCGCCGCGGCCTGCTGCGCACGCATCGCGTCCGCGCCGCGGCCCGCGCCGTCATCCAGCCCGCGCACCGCGGCGTGCAGCGCCGCGGCGAACGCCCCCGCGTCGCGCACGTCCACAAACCGCCCCGCCGCCCCCGCGAGCCACCGAAAATGCGGCGAATCGTGCACCACCACCGGCAGGCCCGCCGACAGCGCCTCGACGATCGAAAGCCCGAACGCCTCTTCCACCGCCCCGTGCACAAACACGTCCGCCAGCCCCAGCAACTCCGGCACGCGGGCCGTGGGAACGTGCGTCACGCGGCACCGCGCCCCAAGCCGCCGCGTGGCTTCCTCGATCAGCGACGGGTCCTCGGGGCTGCCGTCGATCCACAGCGTGACCGGAGCCGCGCCGCCGTCCTCGCCCGCAACGCCGCCCGGGCCCGGCCCAGAAGCCGGCGGAAACGCCCGCTCAAAGGCATCGATCACCGCGTCCACGCGCTTGTGGACCCGCTTCACCGCGGACACACACAGCACGACCCGCTCCGCCGCCGCGACGCCGTGCCGCGCCCGCAGGGCGTCCCGCGTCTCGTTGCATCGAAACCGTCCCGTGTGCACGCCGCACGGCGCGAGGTGCAGCGTGCCCCGCGCATCCGCCGACGCCAGCGCCTCGCGATAAAACGGCTCGGCGATGTGCTGCACGTGCGCAAGCCGCGGGCACCACCGCGGCGGCGCCGCGCACGCGTTGCAGAAGATGAGCCGGCTCCGCATCGGCACGAGGCGAGAAAGCCTCGCAAGGTGCTTCGCCAGCGGGTAGTCGATCACGTGCACCACGTCGTGCTCGCCCCGCACCAGCGAGGGCACCAGCGCAAGCGCATAGGCCAAGCACTCACGCTCGTACCCGGCATACTCCGACCCGCCCGTCACGCGCCGCACCGGCGCCCACCGCGTCAGCGCCGTCGCAACGCCGAGCCCGCGCGGCGTGCGTCGACCCTCCCCAAGTTCGCCCCCGCCCCCGCCCACATACAGCGTGCACGACGCGTGCGGCCGCAGCGCCTCGAACAAGTCGGCGAAATACCGCTCATACCCCCGGCGCACCTTGCCGATCCCCACCGCCACGAGCGCCACCGAGGGCCGACCCTGCGCGGCCGCCGCCCCGCCGCCGTCGCGCGGCGCCGTCCCGGCGTGCCCGTCGGGCCGCTGCACCGGGGCGGATGTCGAGAGTGCCCGCGTCGTCATCGCCGCTCCGCGCCCCGCGCCGCTCCGTCAGGGTGAGGCCTCGTACGCCGCGTGCCAGAGAATGGGCTTCTGCCCGCGGTACCCCGTCAAAAACTCGCTGTACTTCTTCACCGTCGAGAAGCCCGCGTCGACGATCATCTGCTCGAGCGCGTCGCGCCCCATCGCCCACCACGTGTTGTGCACCACGCCGCCCTGATACTCCATGAGCCGCCCCGGCAGGCGTGCATCAAAGACGTCGACAATCGCCGCCGTCCCGCGCGTCACCCGCGCGATGTTGTCCAGCGCGAGCATGGGCGACCGCAGGTGCAGCAGCACGTCGCTGATGAACACATAGTCAAACGTCCCGAGCCGCTCGGGCGAGATGTCATAGATGTTGCACACCTCCCGCTTCACCCGCGAGCCCAGCGCCGCGTGCGCCAGCGCAAAGCCCTCGCCCGTGCGGCGAGCGAAAAACGCCGCGTCCTTCGTCCGCCGGATGCGCGGGCACATGTCAAGGTCCGCGAACGTCTCGATGTCCAGCGCCACCACCTCCGCCGCGCCGCGCCGCTCGAACTCAAACGCCCAGAACCCGTCGAACGTCGCCACGTCCAGCACCCGCTTCCCGTCGAGCCGCGCCGGCACCGGGTACTGGTGCAGCAGCCCGCGCAGGTCAAACCACCCGGGCGTCACCACGCCGCGGCCGAGGTCGATCGTGTGGTACCACTCGATCTGCCCCACGCGCCGCCGCAGCTCCGCCGTCGCCGCGTCGCCCGCGTCGCCGCCCGCCGCCTCCACCGCCGGCAGCGCCGGGTCCACGTGCCCCGCCTGCTCCTTCGTCTCAGGCAGCGGCGCGCCCAAGCCCGACGTGCCCGCCTCGGGCCGGCCGGGCGCCACAATCAACATGTCCAGCGGGCCGAGCCGCACGCGCCGCAGTTTCATCGCTCGTGTCCTCGTGCCGCGGCCGGGTCACACCGTTTGGCCCCGGCTCCTCTCGCAGCGTACACAACAGTCTGCACGCCGGTCGACCCTCCGCGCGGGCGCCTCACGACGCGTCGCCCGGCCCTGCACCGCCCCGCGGCGTGAGCCGCAGCAGCCCCACAATCTCCGCCGGCCGCACCGTCCGCGTCAGCACCAGCAGCACGCCATATGCCGTCGGCGCCACCACCACCGCGAGCACCGTGTCCGCCCCCAGCGCCGCGCGCACGCCCCCGCACACCACAGCCATACACACCATCGCCCGAACGGGCGCGCCCCACGCCGGCCGGAAGCACGTGTGCCGACTCACAAGCCACACCCCCGGCGCCGCGATGCACAGCGTTTCCACCGCCAGCGACGCCCCCGCCGCCCCAATCGCCCCGAGCCGTGTCGCGCCCCACCACACCGCCGCCCCCTTCACCACAAGCCCGCACACGAGCATCACGAACACAAGCCGCTGCTTGTTCACGATGAACAGCGCCGGGCCGATCGTCATCCCAACCGCCTTCGCCAGGCACAAGAGCCCGGTGAGCCACGCCACCGTTGCTCCCGTCTCGCCCAGGTCGCCCTCGATCAGCCCCACCAAAAACACCCCGCCGCAGAACAGCGCCGCGACCGGGAACCCCGCGAGCACAAACACCGCGTCCAGCCCGCGCTGGCACGCCCCGTCAAAGCCCGCCCGATCATGCGGCCACGCCGCCGCGAGCACCGAGTACAGCGTCCCCCCCAGCGCCGAGAGCCCCAGCAGCACGGGCCACCCCAGCCGCTGCCCGGCGATGAACGCGGCCGTCTGCTCCGCCGCGCCCTCGCCCACCAGCACCCGGTCCAGCAGCAGCAGGTCCATCGCCTGATACACAACGACGATCAGCCCCGAGACGCCGATCACCGCGCACGACCGCGCCGCCCACGCAAGATCCCGCCCCGAAACCCCCGCCACCGACAGCGGCGCCGCCCGCCACCCCAGCCCCGCGCACGCCACGCCGAACACCACGCGCGACGCCGCGTACGCCCACATCACGCCCGCGAGCCCCGCGCCCCGCGCCGCCGTCGCCGTCAGCGCCACCAGCGTCGCGACGCCTAGCAGCTCCGCCGCCACCTCGCGGTGCATCGAAAGCGACACCCGGAACGGCACCCGGCACGCCAGCACCACGCCGAACGCCGCCAGGCTCACCACCCCCCCCC
>CAZCBN010000003.1:6252-33286 GCA_964496975.1 uncultured Phycisphaeraceae bacterium | reverse complement strand
CCGAGTCCCCGCCCACCACAAAGATCGCCATCCCCGCCGCCAGCACCCCCGCCGCTGCCGGCAACTGCACGATCTTCAACGCCGCCAGCACCCGCAGCAGCCGACGAGATTCCCCGGGCCGCCGCCCGATCTCGCGCACAAAGACCTCGGACGCCCCAAAGTCGAGCACACCCTCCGCGATCCGCAGCACCTCGATCAGCACGCCGTACGCCGCGAGCACCCCCGACCCCGACTGCCGCGCCACCAGCGCAATCGCCACGAGCCGCCCCAGCGCCGCGAGGTTGCTCCCCAGCGCCACCGCCGCTGTGTTCATCACCGCCCGTCGACCCAGTCCCGCCGCCGCGTTGCTCACGCCCAATCCCCGTCCCGCGGCGACGTGCTCTCATGCAACCGCCCACCCAACCGCCCACCCAACCGCCCACCGATCCCCTCGCCCCGCGTGCCGAACAGCCCGCGCGCATCGGGCAGCACGCCCCCCGCGTCCGGCTCCGTCGGCGTGAGCGCCGCCTCGCCGCGCACCCGCCACGACCGCACGGCGCACAGCACAGCGCCAAAGACCCAAAACTCCCGCAGAATCTGGTCCACCCGCAGCGAGAAGCTGAAGTTCCCGTCCACCACAAACGCCGCCATCGCCGCAAGGCACGCCGCGTTCAGCGTGTACATCAGCGGGTGGAGGATCCCCAGGTTCCCGATCCCCGCCCACACAAGCCACGCGATCACCCACAGGTGCAGCACGAGCCCCACGACCCCCAGGTCCGCCGTCCACAGGTAGTAAATGTTGTGCACCGGCGGCACCCACCCGCCGTACGACGCCCTTGAAAAATCGCTGAACGCAAGCACCTCGTCCACGTACGCGTTCATCCCCCAGCCAAAGACCGGCTTCTCCGCGATCAGCCGTGCCGCCTCTTCCTTGAACCGCTCCCGCGCATCCGTCGCGTCCGCTTTGCTCGCAAAGAGCCGCGTCGAGATCGGCCCCGCGAACACCACCAGCACAAGCCCCAGCGCCGCCGCCGCCGCCACCGCCGGCATCAACGACCGCCGCCGCATCTGCCCGTGCGCCAGCGTCAGCCCACCGAACACCGCCATCGCCGCGGCGAAGCTCACCCAGCTCGACCGCGAGAACGTCGCCACCAGCGCCACCGTCGCCACCCCCGCCGTCACCAGGCACGCCGCCCGCAGCCCCCGCCCGATCGGCGTCAAAAACAGCCCCACGCACACCGGGATCGCCGCCGCCAAAAACACCCCGAGCAGGTTGGGGTGCAGCAAAAGCCCGCTCACCCGCCAGATCTCCTGCCCCACGACCGACGACTCCGCGAGCTGCTTCGTCGTCTTCTCCGCCGTCTCGCCCAAAAACTCCAGCCCGAGCGAGCCCCCCTTCACAAACTGAAGCACCGCCACCACGCCCTGCGCCAGCACCCCGAGCGCCAGCCCCGCCCCCGCGTGGATCAGCTGCCGCGGCCGCTCCAGCTCGTTCACCAGCACCAAAAACATCAGGGCCATCTTCGCCATGCGGATGACCTCGTACGCCGCGACGCGCCGCCACTGCCCCGTCAGCACCGTCACCACGCCCATCAGCATGATGAGCCCCCACACCCACACCACCTTCGGCACCCGGATCATCCGCCGCCGCCCCGCCAGCACGTCCCACGCCAGAAACAGCCCCAGCGCCGCCCACAGCGGGTCGCACAGCTCGATCTGCACGCCCGTCGCCCCGCCCCCGCGGTCCGAGTACGCCGTCAGCTTCCGGCTGATGTTCAGCGACAGCGTCGCCATGAAACCCCACAGGCACACCAGCCGCGCGTTCCGCGTCACATAGCACGCCGCCAAAAACCCGATCCCGCCCACCACCACCGCCGCGAGCCGCCGCCCGCCCGATGCCAGCACCAGCAGCATCGCCAGCCCAACGCCCACCGCCGACACGCCCGCCAGCGTGGACAGCGCCGCCTCGCGACCGCGCTCGAGCGCCCGCACCGCTACGCCCCCGCCAGCGGGAACCGCCGCCGCGTGCCCGAGGTCATCAGCAGCCCCACCCGCGTCGCCCGCGACAGCACGAGCGACTCCTGCGCCTCGCGAAGGTCGCGCACCCGCGTGCGGTGCTCCACCACCGCCAGCAGCACGCACCCCGCCTCCGCCGCGAACACAAGCCCGCTCGCCTCCCGCAGCACCGCCCCGCCCGACAGCACCACCAGCCCGTGCCCCCCCTCCGCCTCGCGCACAAACGCCTCCGCCGCCGCCGGGCGAAGGCCGCTCCCGCTCCCATCCGCGCGCCCCGCCCCCAGCACCCGCACGCCCGGGGCGCTCGTGCCGTGCGTCCACGCGCCCCAGGCCGGCGGCGTCGCGTCGGCCGCGTCACGCCCCGCCGCCGCACCGCCCACGTCCGCGAGCCCCGGCCCCGCGACGCACCCCAGCATCCGCGACAGCACCGGGTCCGCCGCCGCCGCGTCCACCAGCAGCACCGGCTCGCCGAGCTGCTCCGCCGCGCAGCACGCCAGCACCGCCGCGCTCCGCGCCGCGACCCGCCCGTCCGTCGGCGAGACCACCAGCACGCTGCGCCGCCCCTGTGCGCTCACATCGTGATGAAGCTGCACCGCCAGCCGCCGGTACGCCGCGAGGTCGCGCTCCGCGCCCCCGCGGGGCCACCCGCCAACGCGACCCCTTCCCGCTACGCCGTGCTCTGCCATCGTTCAGCTCGTCCGCCCCGCGTCGGCCCGCTCGCCCCGCGCCTCGACCACCACCGGCTTCACGATCACCGGCAGCCCGCGCGTCGGCACCCGCACCCGCCCGAACACCGGCGCATCCTCCGCCAACCGCGCAAGATCCGCGCCCCGCACCCGCCCCGCAACGTGGTGACGCACCACCGCCGCGAACGCCCCAAGCCCAACCCCCAGCACAAACGCCGCCGGCAGCACGATCTTCATCGTCGGCCAGCTCTTCGACCCCGGGTACCGCGCCGGACCAACCAGCCGCAGCGAAGGCATCACGCTCTCCACCGTCGCCAGCGACACCTCCGCCTGCGCCCGCTTCAGCGACAGCACCTGGTGCCGCTGCTGCAACAGCCCCAGCCGGCGATCGATCTCCGTCAACCCCAGTTGAATGCCGGGCAACGACGCGATCCGCGTCTCCAGCTCCGCCGCCTGCGCCTCCAGCACCCCAAGCCCCGCCCGGCTCGACGCGAGCGACGTCTCGAGCGAGCCCTTCCGCGACAGCAGCTCTTCCCGCAGCGCATTCGCCCCGGTCGTGCGCCCAGACTCGACGTACTCCGGCCCCCGCGCGATGATCTCGTCCACCCGCGCCATGTTTGCCCGGATCTCCTGCACCTCGCGCGAGTCCTCCCGGTACTGCGCCAACGCCCGGGCGAGCGCCAGTTCCAGGGAGAGCTTTTCCGACTCCGCCGTCCGCCGCAGCGTGTTCAGCTCTTCCACGGACGCCACAAGCCGCTTCTCGGCCTGCGCCGTGAGCTGCCGCTCCACCTCGGCCAGGCCCGCCTCGGCCGATGTGATCGCCTCGCGCATCTTCACGATGTCGGCCTCGAGCGTGGCGAGCTGCTCCAGCCGATTGACGTCGCGGAGCTGGGCGAAGTCCACGCCGTGCGTGCCGAGGTACGCCGCCCGCTCGCGCTCGACCGCCTCGACCTGCGCGCGCGTCGACGTCTCCTCGGCCGAGAGGGTTTCCAGGGCCCGCGTCGCCTCGTCGCGGAACCGCGCGAGGCGCATCTCCTGGTACACCTGCACGAGGGTGTTCGCCACATCGGCGACGCGCGGGCTCGGGCCGCGCACGCGGAGCTCGCCCACGTTGCTCTCGCCCACGGGGACAACCTGCACCGCCGCGGCGAGGTCGTCGAGGATCTTGCCGCGCTGCTTGTCCCCCTCGGTCACAAAGGGGTTCTCGGGCTGCGGAAAGAGCCGGTCTTTCAGCGACTGGTACTGCGTGCCGACCCACGACGATTCCCAGAAGTATTTGAGCTGGCTCCCGAGCGGGTGGTAGACGTCGTCAAAGGTGAGCTGCTCGCGCTCGATCACCTCGTTCAGCACGGGGCCGGAGTCGAGCAGTTGCATCTCGGTGCGTGCGTCTTCCTTTCGGAAGATGTTCCAGTTCACATAAAACTCGTCACGGGCCACGTCCTTGTCAGACTCGATCATCAGCAACGCGCGGGTCGTGTAGACGGGGGGCCACACCCGCGTGTACACCACAGCCAGGGCGAGCACCGCCAGCGTCACGCCGCACACCAGCCAGCGGTAGACGCACGCCGCCTCCCACACCTGCGCAAGCATGGCGACCACGTCGAACGCGTCGGGGTCGCGCTCCGGTCGCGCGGGCCGACCCGGACCCAGAGGCCCGCCCGCTGTCCCGTGTGGTGAAGATGCGATCATCGCGTCCCCGTGTGGCTTCTCTGCCCGTTGCGCCGGCCTCGGCCGGCCCGCCCCAACCTGCCTCCAACCGGTCTCGGCCCGGCGGATCGTCCGTGCCTCAGGCCGTTCTCCGAACGTGGCCCCGCGGCTGCCGACCCTCACGCCACCCTACACCACCCCCCCGACCGTGCAAGCCGATTTGTCAACTTCACCCGGAACCTCGCCCGCACAAACGACGCAGGCCCCCGCCGCCCCGCACAAGCCCCCCCGATCGCCCGGCCCCCGCGCCTGCCGGCCCCCGCCCGGGGCGCCGCCTCGCCGCGCGGATCAGAACTCGTCGTCCTCGATCAGCTCCTCGATCAACAGATAGTTTGCCACCGGCGCCAGGATGGAGTTCACGCCCTGCAGCGGCTCGGTCACAAACTCGCGGATGGCCCGGTTGACCTGCGCGATGCCCGACGCAGGCACGTACACCACGTCGTCCGGCTTGAGCAGCGTGGACTGCAGCGCAAGGTAGGGCCCGGGCTGCCCGGAGGCCGCGACGGGGATGGTGTAGGCGCCGAGCTTGCCCTCCTCGTTCAGGCGGATGAGGCCGACCGCCCGCGGCGCCGCCGTGAGGCTCAGCCCGCCCGAGAACGCGACGGCCTGCATCGCCGTGCGGGCCTGTCGGAAGGGGACGGGCCCGGGCCGCGCGACCTCGCCCACGACGTAGACGTAGGGCTCGCGCACGGTCAGGGCGATGACGGTGACCTCGGGCTCCACAAGCCGCTCGGCGAGGCGGCGGGTCAGCTCGTCGCGCAGCTCGGGCACGGTGACGCCCTCGGCGCGCACATCGCCGGCGATGGGCAGGGAGATGACGCCGTCGGGCCGGACGACGACGCGCCGCGACGCCTGCTCGTTGCCGCGCACCACGATGTCGAACTGGTCGCCGGCGGCGATGAGGTACTTCTTGGTGTAGGTGCCCGGCGCCTCGGCGTAGTCGACGCCGACGTGCGCCGATTCCGCGAAGCCCGCGGGCACCTCGACCGCGTCGGGCGTGGACGGGCTGTAGCAGCCGGGGGCGAGGAGCGCGAGGGCGGCGAACAGCGCGGCCACGCGCGCGACCCCAGGCCGGTGGTGCCGGCGCGCGGTCCGCGGGGCGGGCTGGGCGTGCCGCGGGGGCCGCGGGGCGTGCATCGGTGCGCGGTGCTTCACGAGTGCAGCGTCCCCGTCTTGGCGAAGTAGTCGCGGTACCACGCGACGGACTGCGCGAGCCGATCGTCCAGCCCCGCGAGGGGGGCCCAGCCGAGCATTTTCACGGCGAGGTCGGAGGAGAGGTACTGGTGCTTGATCTCGCCCTTGGCCTCGTTGCGGACGTCGGGCTGCAGGTCCTCGCGGCCCGCGGCTCGGAGGACGCGGCGCGTCAGGTCGAGCACGGCGAGCGGCTCGCCCGTCCCGAGATTGAAGGCCCGGCCCCGCACCTCGGCCCGGTCCATCGCCTCGGCGAGGCGGAGGTAGCCCTCGGCGATGTCGATGACGTGGACGTAGTCGCGCTTGGGCGAGCCGTCGCTGCGGATGATGGGCCGCTCGCCCCGCAGCGCCGAGCGGATGGTGCCGGGGACGATGCGGCTGAAGTTGAGGTCGCCCGGGCCGAAGAGGTTGCCGCAGCGGGTGACGCAGACGGGCAGGGCGTAGGTGTGGAAGTACGAGAGCGAGATGAGGTCGGCGCAGCTCTTGGAGACGTCGTAGGGGTGGCGGCCCTGCAGGGCGAAGCCCTCGTCGTAGGGCAGGTGGGTGTGGTCGCCGTAGGCCTTGTCGCTGGAGGCGACGACGACGCGGGAGATGGCCCCGTGCCGGCGGCAGGCCTCGAGCACGCACCAGGTGCCCTGGATATTCGCCTCGAACGTGCGCACCGGGTCGCGGTTTGCGACGCCCACGATCGCCTGCGCGGCGAGGTGGAAGACGGTGTCGACCTCGTACTCGCCCAGCGTGCGCTCGAGGATGGACTGGTCCTCCACCGAGCCGCGGACGATGGAGACGCGCTCATGGAGCCCGTCGACAAAGAACGGGGCCCGCGGCACCATGTCGCGCACGAGGGAGACCACGGAGGCCCCGCGGTCCACGAGGAGGCGCGTGAGCCACAGGCCCAAAAAGCCCGTGGAGCCGGTGACAAGCACGCTTCGATTCGCCCAGAACGACATGACGCCCCTTTTCCGAGTGCGGCCTCACCTTAGCCGTGTGCGCGCTTCACGATCGCCGATCCGTCAAACTCCCCGTCGTCGCCGGCGGAGCGCCAGGGCATCTCGCCGGCCTCGTACATGCGCTCGATCTCCTGCTGGTCTTTGTGGGTGTCCATGGACTTGAAGAAGCCGCGGTGGCGGTAGGCGCTGATGAGTCCCTTTCGGACCAGGGCGGGGAGCACGTGCTTCTCGAGGTTCGTGCCCTCCCAGTGGTCGAAGACGCTCCGCTCAAAGACGAAGAAGCCGGCGTTGATCCAGAACCCCTCCATGACGGGCTTCTCGCGGAAGTGCCGGACGCGGCCCGACTCTTCCATGTCGATGGTGCCGTACTGGGAGACGAGGGGGACGCTGGTGACGGTGGCGGCGCCGCCGTGGGACTGGTGGAAGGCGAGCAGGGCGGAGAGGTCCACGTCGGAGAGGCCGTCGGCGTAGGTGGCCATGAAGCGGTCGCCCAGCATGGGGGCGAGGTTGCGGATGCGGCCGCCGGTGTCGGTGTCGTCGCCGGTGTCGACGAACTGGATGTCGATGGGCAGGTGCTTGCGGTGGAAGTAGTCGACGATGATCTCTTTGCGGTAGCCGAGGGAGAGGATGAACTCTCGGTGCCCCTGGGCGGCGAAGATGCGCATGACGTGCTGGAGGATGGGGGCGCCGGCGATGGGCATCATGGGCTTGGGGAGGTACTCGGTGTAGGGGTAGGCCCGTGTCCCCTTCCCGCCGCAGAGAATGACGACCTGCATGCCGATGCCTCCGCGCGCCGCGGCGCGCGCCGAAATCTGCGCTCCGCTCCGACCATCGCCGCAGTCCAGAACCCCCCGGACCGAGCCCGCCGGGCGGCGAGACCGCCCGGTTCAGCGTGCAAAGTACCGCAGAATGCGTTGCACCGCCACGCAGACGTCCAGAACGTCGTCGTCGGACATGCCGCCGGTGAGGGGGAGGGAGACGGTGCGCTCGCCGATGTCGCGTGCGGCGGCGTCGCCGCCGGGGGTCGGTGCGTCGCGGTGGGCGTCGTGCCAGTTGACGGGCAGATAGTGGACGCCGGCGCCGATGTGCTCGGCCGAGAGCGCTTCCAGGAACTGGTCGCGCGTGCAGCGCAGCTCGTTGAGCCGGAGGAGCGGCGTGTAGAGATGCCGGGCGTGGACGTCGCCCGTCGCCGGCGGCGGGGGCAGGTCCAGCGGCAGGTCGGCGAAGGCGGCGTCGTACCGGCGCCAGATCTCGGTGCGACGGGCGGCGTGCGCGGCGACGCGGTCCATCTGCGCCAGGCCGATGGCGGCGCACAGATCGGGCATGTTGAACTTGTATCCCGTGACTCGACAGTTGTAGTGGCGGTAGCCCTCGTCCGAGAACCGGCGCCAGGCGTTGGCGTCCATGCCGTGGTTGGCGAGTGTGCGCACGGCGTTGGCGATCGCGGCGTCGCGCGTCACGACCATGCCGCCCTCGGCGGTGGTGACGTTCTTGGTGGCGTAGAAGCTGAAGCAGCCGACGGCGCCCATCGTGCCGGCGGGGCGGCCGGCGCTGGAGGCCTCCACGGCGTGCGCACAGTCTTCGACGATGGGCAGGTTCCGCGGGGCCGTGAGGGCCAGGATCGGGTCCATGTCGCAGCAGCGGCCGGCGAGGTGCACCACCATGACCGCCCGCGTGCGCGGCGAGAGGCAGGGGGCGATGGTGTCGGCCGTCAGGTTCATCGTGCGCGGGTCGCAGTCGGCGAGCACGGGGGTGGCGCCGACGTGGCGGACGGCGTTGGCCGCGGAGCAAAAGGTCATGGCGCTCAGGACGACCTCGTCGCCCGGGCCGATGCCGAGCGCGGCGAGGGAGAGGTGCAGGGCGGCGGTGCAAGAGTTGACCGCGACGGCGTGGGGGACGCCCTTGAAGTCCGCGAAGCGGCGCTCAAACTCGGCGGCTCTGGGGCCGGTGCCGATCCAGGCGCGGTTGAAGCAGTCGAGCACGGCGGCGCGTTCGGCCTCGCCGAGGACGGGGGCGCCGAAGACCAGGTAGCGCTCCCGCGGGCGGACCGGGACGCCGCCGGCGATGGCGGGGGTGTTGGGGGAGCGTGAGGGGAGCGGGGGAGAGCCGGTGCGGAGAGGCGTGCTCGCCGGGGGGGAAGAAGGGGGAGAAGAGCCGGCTCGGAGAGCCGGCCTACCCAGGGGGGGGAGATTGTGGGAAGGCGGCGGGTTGGGGCCTGGTGGCGCGGCGTCGCCCATGGGGCCACTGTACGGGGCGGGGCCGGGGGCCGGCTGGGCGGAGGCGTGCGGTTGGGCTCGCGGCGTTAGCGGCTGCGGGCGGGCATGGCGACGGGGTGCTCGATGAGCTCGTTGGGCTGGCCTGTGCGCTTGCGGAGGGTGAAGGCGTCGTAGAGGGTGCCGACGGCGGTGCGGGCCTCGTAGCGGAGCTCGTCGCCGTCGATGGTGAGGACCTGGTAGAGCTGGGTGTCCTCGGCGCGGCGGACGAGCTCGACGCCGGTGTCCTTTTTGGCCTCGTACATCTTGGGCCCGCTGACGGAGACGACGTAGACGGTGCCGGCCTCGGTGTGGGCGATGGCGCCGTGGCCGGTGTTGGCGGTGCCGACGAGGCCGCGGGTGGGGCCGACGAGGCCGCTGCGGGCGTAGGTGTGGTCGTGGCCGGTGAGGACGATGTCGACCTTGTGCTTGTCGAGGACGGGCTTCCAGAGGGCGCGGAGCTCGGGGTTGTCGCGGTCCTTGCCCATGCTGAAGATGGGGTGGTGGAAGGTGACGGCGGTCCAGCGGCGGTCGTTCTCGGCGAGGGTGCGGTCGAGCCAGGCGACCTGTTCCTGCTGGCGTTCGTTGGAGTTGAGGCTGATGACGCGGAGGTCGGCGTAGTCAATGAAGTAGACGCTGTCGCCGAACTCGCTGAGGCCGTTGTCGGGGAAGGAGAAGCTTGCGGGGAAGTGGGGGGTGAGGGTGCGTCGCTCGCCGCCGCCGGGGAGGGGGCGCTTGGTGTACTCGTGGTTGCCGGGGGTGGCGATGACGGGGACGGTGGCGTTGATGAACGCGCCGGCCTCGAACCACTCGCCCCACTCGCCGTCGCGGTCGGCGACGTTCACGAGGTCGCCGGCGTGGAGGAAGAAGGCGGCGCGGGGCGCGTCGCGGAAGGCCTCACGCGTGACGCGGGACCAGAGGCTGCGGATGTCGTTCTGGGCGTCGCCGAAGTAGACGAAGGAGAAGGGCTGGCTCTCGGCGGGCTCGGTGCGGAAGTGGAACCACTCGGACCAGTTGACGCCGTCGCCCACGCGGTAGGCGTAGACGGTGCCGGGGGAGAGGCCCGTGAAGGTGACGCGGTGCACGTGGCACGAGGAGAGGTCGGACGTGAAGGGCTCGGTGGCCGCGGCGATGCGCTGGGCCGCGGCGACGAACTTGGGCCCGTGGTCGGCGGGCGCGATCTCGGCGACGGCGTGGTGCACGGCCTGCGAGGTGCGCCACGTGACGGCCTGCGTCGTCTTGGGGCTGTCGGTCCACGTCAGCACGATGCGGTCGGGCATCGCGGTGGGGCGGTAGCGCTCGGCGTGCTCCACGGCGGGGACGGCGGGGAGCGCATCGGTGTGGCCCGGGTGCGCGGCGGCGAGGCCCGCGAGGCCCGCGACGCAGAGCAGGCCGAGCGCCGACGTGAGGACACGCGCGGCCTGTGCGCGAGCGGCCTTGGCGATGGGCGAGCGCGGGGCGGACGTGGTCGGCAGCGTCGGGTTCGGCAGCATCGGGGTCTCCGTCGTCGTCGTCTTCATGCAACGTGAACAGAGAGAGGGTACCGCGCACGCGCGTGGTGCGTCGTGGGTGCCGATGATGAAGATTGGTGACAACATGCGTTGGCGCAAGTGGTTGCGATGCTGGGCGGGCGATGGCGTGTGATTGTGAAAGTTCTGCAAAACCGCCGTGGAACATCGAAGAACTGACTCCCGACGTCTGACGCGGGCGACACAATGTGACGACTGGTCTGGGAGGTCGATGCGCCGCGGCGTGCATCACCAGAAGTTGGGGTGGCGAGCGCGGCGTTGTATGCGCGGCGTTGTGTGCGGGGCGTTCGGCGTTTCGGGTTCTGTGTGTGGCACGGGCGTTCGGAACGCAGCGGCGTCGCGGGTCTGGCCGGGTTTGGCAGCGAGGAGCAGCGCATGCGGCAGATGGCTCTGGGCTTGGTTGGTTCGCGGGTCCGGCGTGCGGGCTTCACGCTGATTGAGCTGCTCGTGGTGATCGCCATCATCGCGCTGCTGATCGGCATCTTGCTGCCGTCGCTCTCCTCGGCGCGGCGGACGGCGTTCCGGACGAAGTGCGCGGCGAACCAGCGTTCGCTGATGCAGGCGATGCACACGTTCGCGTCGGACAAGAACGACCTGCACCAGGACCCCGAGCGGATCGCGCCGGCCGAGACGGTGGACCCGGTCACGGGCCGGCCGCTGCCGGGCATCTTGCCGAGCGGGCAGTACAACAGCGGGCTGCGGTTTGTGCCGCGGTCGTTTGTGAGCGGGGGGACGCTGTCGGAGACGGTGATCCTGGGGCCCGGGTACCGCGGCAGCTCGGCGATCTCGAACAACGAGGCGTACTGGGCCGTGCGGTTTGATGAGTATCTGATGGATAACGCGCCGCACCTTGCGGTGAACGAGATCCCCAAGCAGCGGGCGGGGCGTGGCCAGCCGGGCGGGGGGACGGACTTCTCGCGCGATTATGTGATCCGCGGGAACACGGACAAGAGCTTCATCTTGACGGCGTGGGAAGTGACGCAGTGCCCCGAGTCCAAGTGGCTCGCGTCGGCGTACCGGCCCAGCCTGCCGCTCGAGCCCTACGGGCTGTACAGCAGCTACTGCTTCAACGGCATCCGCGCGGGGCAGGTGGTGGCGAGCGGGCGGCAGCGGCACCCGGAGATTTTTTACAACCGCCGGGTGCAGCCGCGGCGGCTGTCGGACATCGCGTTCAACGTCATCGCGTTCCAGGATGGGTCGGAGCCGTTCCTCGATGGCAACGGCGACACGCTGGACGGCCTGACGCAGAACCGGCCCGAGGAAGACCAGCCCTTCTGGCGGCAGGAGTACTTCCGCCACGCGGGGGCGTGCAACGCGGCGTTCCTCGACGGCAGCGTGAACGGGTACAACGCGGAGTTCCCCGAGCTTGGGCGCAAGCCCTACGCGGGGTACGACTACGCCGCGTCGCAGGGCGGCGTCGGCGTCCGCTGAGCGGGGGGTAGGTGCTCGTCGGCCCCCTTGAGGGCGCGGCGGGCGATGCGTTTGAGCTTTCCATGGGAAGTGCCGGCGGGCGCGGCGGGGCGAGCGTTTCAAACCCCGGGCCCGGCGGATTGAGAAGCGAGGGATCACGCGATGAAGAAGCACTCTTCGGGCGCGGCCGTTCTGTCGGCCCTGGCGCTCGCGGCCGCGGCGGGCGGCGCCGTGGCGCAGGACACGCAGTGGCAGGTGACGTTTGATATCCAGACCGGCGCGCTGACGGGCCAGCAGTTCACCGGCACGCTGGCGTACGACCAGGCCAGCCTGGTCGCGAACTTCACGGACGGGCGGCTCTTCGCCGAGTTCGGCGAGTTCAACTTCTCCGCCACCCTGCCCAACGGCGTGGTGCTGAACCTGAACGACGACCCCTTCGCGGTCGCGATCTTCTCCGCCAACGAGCTGACGGGCCTCGACTACCTGGGCGACAACGGCGTTGAGGCGCTGAACACCTTCGACCTCACCTTCGACCTGAACAACGAGTTCAGCCTCTTCCTCGACCCCGACGCCACGCCGGACGGCACGGGCACCTTCTCCTTCGAACGCCTGACCGCGACGGACGTCATCACCCGCGGCTACAACTCCACCAACGCCAGCATCGACGACACGGACATCAGCTTCCAGCCGAGCAACCCCGCGGCCGCCGACACGAACTTCGAGGGCGAACTCGCCGTCAGCGTCGACGACGATGACGGCCCGGGCTCGTTCAACCCCCGGCAGATCCTGATCCGCTTCAACGACATCATCGGCAACGGGCCCGACCAGATCCCGTTGGGCTCGACGATCATCGGCGCGGTCTTCCGCGTCGAGATCATCAGCCCCGGCAACGGCTTCACGGCCCACCGTCTGCTGACCGACTGGGACGTGAACACGGTGACGTGGAACTCGTTTGTGGACGGCGTGCAGGCCGACGATATCGAGGCCGTTGCGACCCCGGACTTCTCGGTCGTCGGCGCCGGCAACGGGCTGCTCTCGATCGACCTGACGCCGAGCCTCAATGCCTTCGTGAACGGGGCCGACAACTTCGGCTTCGCGCTGCTGCCCCTGCCGGGCGGCACCGACGGCGTGGACTTCTTCACGTCCGAGGCGCCCGAGGGTCTGCCCCTGCTCTTCAACCCCCCGCTGCTCACCATCACGCTGGGCGACGGCACGATCCGCACCTTCCAGGAGGGCGTGAACGGCTACACCGGCACCGCCGACACCACGCTCCGCCAGGTCGGCCCGGACACCAACTTCGCCGCGCTGAACACCACCTCCATCGACCTGAACGACGGCGGCTTTGAGAGCCAGTACATCCTGCGGTTCGATGACATCTTCGGCACCGGCCCGGGGCAGATCAACCCGGCGACCGACACCATCGTCAGCGCGACGATCCGCACCCGCGTGACGAGCGAGGGCGCCAACGTCTCGGTCTACGAGCTCGCCCAGCCCTTCGAAGAGACCCGCGCGACGTGGAACACCTTCGGCAACGGCATCGACCACGACGCCGTCGCCCCCTTCCGCGCCAACAACCCCGCCGAGGTGAACACCACCCCGGTCCTGACCATCAACACCGCCCTGAACGTCAACGGCGCGCCCAACCCCGCCTACGACTTCTCCGACCCGGCCAGCCCCTTCATCACGTTCGACCTCACGTCGTCCTTCCAGGGCTGGCTCGCCAACCCCGCCAGCAACAACGGGCTCGCCTTCCTGCCCGAGTCGACCAACGGCTTCGACTTCGACGCCGAGGGCAACAACCTGCCCCCGATCGGCCCCCAGCTCTTCGTCTCCTTCATCCCGCCCGACGCTTGCCCCGCCGACTTCAACGGCGACACCACGCCGGGCGACATCTTCGACCTCTTTGATTTCCTCGCCGCGCTCGACGGCGGCCTCGACTTCAACGGCGACACCTCGCCCGCCGACATCTTCGACCTGTTCGACTTCCTGGCCGTCCTGGACCAGGGCTGCCCCTGATCGCGACCGCGGCGGCGCTCTCGCCGCGGCATGACTGACACGCCCCGGCGCGCCCCAACGGGCCCGCCGGGCATTCCTCCGGTTGCTTTCGCCCCGGCTCGCTTCGGGGCCGGCCGCAGCTGGCGAGCGGCGGCGACTCGCCCCACAGCCTCAGCCCGTGCTTCCACCCGGCCTTCGCAGCGGGCCCCGGCCGAGGGCACCGTTTATTGCGGTGGCGCGGTCGCATCGCCCGCGCTTTCCAAGGCACTGTATGACAAAGTGGTGCCGCGTGGTGTTTGTTTGGTATCTCTCCCGGTACAGTGCGAGACGCAGGCCGCACCCCGGGGACCCGACATGACCGCTCCGCACGCCACGCAGCCGCCGACCGTCTCGGCGAACGCCCCAGACGCGATCGGCCGCGCGGGGGACGGGCCGACGCCCTCGATCCGCACGTACATGGGCCCGGCGTGGCGACGGCTGTTTGATCATCTGGACCGGCTTGAGCCGGGCCGGCCGGCGGATCGCCCCATGCTCACCGCGCTGCTCAGCGCGTTGCCGGGCGATGAACGCTGGATCGACGCCGTCGCCGCCTTCAGCGAGCTGGGCTATCGCCGGAACCGCATCGAGCGCGGCCCCGCGTACGAGGCCCTGCTCATGTGCTGGCACCCGGGCCAGCGCAGCCCCGTGCACGACCACGCCGGCTCGCTCTGCGGCGTGCGCGTGCTGCGGGGCGTGGCGGCGGAGACGCGCTACACCTGCACGCCCACGGGCGAGCTCGTGCCCGGCGCCACGCGGTCGTACGTCGCGGGGTCGGTGTGCGTCTCGTTTGACAGCGACACGCACGTCATCGGGAACGACGAGCCGGGCGACCTCGACCTCATCACGCTGCACGTTTATTCGCCCCCGCTCGCGGGCCTGCTGGCGCACCCGATCCGCGAGCCGTTCCGCCTGTCGTTCCGCGCGAGGTCCACGGGCTTTGCCCAAGGAGACGGCATTTGACGCAGCCCCCCGCCGCCGTTCCCGCCGTCGCGATGGGGCCCGCCGCCGCGCTCTCCGAGTGCCCACCCGGCGTGACGCCGATGCGCGCCCCCGTGCTCGCGCCCGCCTGCGCCTCGGCGGAGAGCGACCTCTCCGCCATCCCGCCGGACGAGGTCCGCGTGTATCTGAACAATGCCGCGACGACGTGGCCCAAGCCCGAGCCCGTCATCACCGCCGTGCGCGATTGCCTGCGCGGCTGCGGCAGCGCGATGCGCCAGGCCGGCGGTTCGGGCGCGGGCGTCATGGACCTGTGCCGCAACGCCGTCGCGGCGTTTCTCAACGTGCCGAGCCCCGAGCGGCTGACGTTCCTGCCGGGCTGCACGTACGCGCTGAACCTCGCCCTGCACGGCCTCGACTGGCACGCCGGCGACGTGGTCGCGATGAGCGGCCTGGAGCACCACGCCGTCTCGCGCCCCATTCGAAAAGTGGCCGAGCGCTGCGGCGTGAGGTTCGAGGTGTCGCCCTACGCGCCGGGCCGGCCGTTTGATCTTGCGTGGCTCGAGGCGCTGCTGAAGCGCGAGCGCGTCCGCCTCGTCGCCCACAGCATGGCGAGCAACGTCACGGGCGAGATCCTGCCCACGCGCGACATCGTGCGGCTGGCGCGGGCGCACGGGGCGCTCACGCTCGTGGACTCGGCGCAGGCCGCGGGGCTGATCCCGGTGGACGTCGCCGGCATCGGCTGCGACATGTTCGCCTTCGCGGGCCACAAGGGCCTTTTGGGCCCGCTGGGCATCGGCGGGCTGTGGGCCCGTGAGGGCCTGCAGCTCGACACGATCGCCGAGGGCGGCACCGGCGGCGACAGCGGCAAGCACGACATGGTCGCGCGCTTCCCCGCCGGTTACGAAGTTGGCAGCCACAACCTGCCGGCGATCGCGGGCCTGGGCGCGGGCGTTGCGTGGCTCGCGCCGATCGGGCCCGCCGCCGTGCACGCGTACGAGGGCCGCCTCGCCGACCGCCTGCGCGACGCCCTCGCCGACCTGCCGGGCCTGCGGATCATCGGCGGCCGCCCGCCCGAGGGGTGCACGGCGGTGGTGTCGTTCACCGTTGCGGGCCGCGCGCCGCGCGACATCGCGGACCAGCTCGCCGCCCGCTTCGGCGTCGCCGCCCGCGGCGGCTTCCACTGCGCTCCGCTGGCGCACGAGACGCTCGGCACCCTGCCGCTGGGCGGCACGGTGCGCCTGAGCCCGGGCTTCTTCAACATCGAGGCCGACATCGACCACGCCGCACAGGCGGTGGCCGACATCATCGCGGCACGCTGAATCCATCGGCGGCCGCGGAGCCCCGGGCCGGGGAGCGGCGGAAGCAGACGGGAAGACGACGCGAGCCAACCGGCCGCGGCCCGCCTGCGTCGAACATCAGAGCCAATGACCCCAGAGGGATTCGAACCCTCGTTACCAGGATGAAAACCTGGTGTCCTAGACCAGGCTAGACGATGGGGCCGTCGCACCCCGCGGTGCGGACCCGATGGTAGAGCCACCGCCCATGCCGGGCCAGTCCGATCGAGCGGCCGCTTCTCGCGCCGGCGCGAGATCTGCCGCCCGTCGGCGGTTCGGCCGGCGACCAATCATGACCCGATGGTCGGAGTTCCTCCCCAACCCACCGGCTCCGCGGGCGACGGGCCGCTCGCGACACCGGCCCCCGGCGTCGCGCCGACGCCCTGGCCCGCGCCCGACGGCGCCGACGTCCTGCTCTTCGGCGGCTCGTTTGATCCGCCGCACCGCGGGCATGTCGAGCCCGCCGTCGCGGCGCGGGACCATGCGCTCGGCGTCGGCGCGTGGCTCGTCTACGTCCCCGCCGCCCGCAGCCCGCACAAGGCGACCGCCCCCGCCGCGGCCGACGCCCACCGCGTCGCGATGCTCCGCCTCATCGCGGCCGACATCCCGCGGGCCGCGGTGTGGACCGATGAGCTCGACCGCGCCGCGGCCTCGGCGTCCGCGGCGTCCGCGACGTCCGCGGCGTCTGCGGTGTCCGCGGTGTCCGCGGTGTCCGACGCGGCCTTGACCGCGCAGCCCGAGCCGCAGTATTGGGTCGACACGCTCCGTCGGGCGCGTGCCGCCGCGGGGAGCGCGGCGACGCTGGCGTTTCTCATCGGGGCCGATCAGGCCGTCGCGTTCCATCGCTGGCGTGAGCCGCGACGCATGCTGACCCTCGCCCGGCCGGTCGTGGTGTTGCGACCGCCGCTGCACGACCGGGCCACGCTCCGCGCCGAAATGGCGGCGTCGGGCTTCTGGTCGCCCGAAGAGCTGGACAGCTGGGACCACGCCGTGTGCACCGCCGCGCCGCAGATCGACGCGAGCGCAACAGCCGTGCGTGCACGCCGTACAGGTCATGCCGGCCACGCAAGCCACCCGGGCCCAGCGTCATCGCTGTACCCCGCCGTCGCGGCGTACATCGCGCAGCACGGCCTGTACGCGCCGCCGCCGGTTGCGTGAGCCGCGCGGCGAACGCACAATTGCCTCAACCGCTCACCGGCGCCGATGGCCCCGCGGGGCCGCACGGGGCCGCACGGGGCTCAGCGGGCCGCACGGGGCTCAGCGGGCCGCACGGGGCTCAGCGGGCCGCGTTCTTCAGCGCGTCCACCTTGTCCGTGCGCTCCCAGGTGAAGAACTGCTGCTTCGTCGAGCGGTGCTCGCGCTTGACCGGGTCGAAGTACGAGCCCTCGTACGGCTTCCGCCCGAAGTGCCCGTGCCGCGCCGTCGTGCCGTAGATGGGCTTGCGCAGCTGCAGCGACTCGATGATCCCCCGCGGCGTCAGGTTGAACGTCTCGCGCACCGCCTTGCTGATCTTCTCGGGCGAAACCGTCTCCGTGCCGTAGGTGGTCACGTACACGCTCGTCGGCTCGGCCACGCCGATGGCGTACGAGAGCTGGATCTCGCACTCCTCGGCAAGCCCCGCCGCGACCACGTTCTTCGCGATGTACCGGGCCATGTACGCGGCCGAGCGGTCCACCTTCGTCGGGTCCTTGCCGCTGAAGGCCCCGCCGCCGTGCCGCCCCTTGCCGCCGTACGTGTCCACGATGATCTTCCGCCCCGTCAGGCCCGTGTCGCCGTGCGGCCCGCCGATCTCGAACCGACCCGTCGGGTTCACGTGCACCTTGATGCCCGGGTTCCACAGGTCCCCCAGCACCGGCTTGATGACGTGCTCGGTGACTTCCTTCTTGAGCTGCCCCTGCCGCTCGTTCCACGTCGGGTCGTGCTGCGTCGACAGCACCACCGTGTCCACGGCCTTCGGCTTGCGCCCCGTGTACTCCACCGTCACCTGGCTCTTCGCGTCCGGCCGCAGCCCGGGGACGATCCCCTCCCGACGCACGTACGCCTGGCGCTCCACCAGCCGGTGGCTCAGCTGGATCGCCAGCGGCATCAGCTCCTCGGTGTCGCGGCACGCGTAGCCGAACATCATCCCCTGGTCGCCCGCGCCCTCGCGGTCCACGCCCATCGCGATGTCGTTGCTCTGCTTGTTCAACGCCACCAGCACCGCGCAGCTCTCGCAGTCAAACCGCATGTCGCCCGACGTGTACCCGATCTCCCGCACCGTCTCGCGCACAAGGTCGGGGATGCTCACGTACGTGTTCGTCGTCACCTCGCCCGCCACCACCACGAGCCCCGTCGCGGCAAGCGTCTCCACCGCCACGCGGCTGTGCGGGTCGTCCGCGAGCATCGCGTCCAGGATCGCGTCGGAGATCTGGTCGCAGACCTTGTCCGGGTGGCCCATCGACACCGACTCGGACGTGAACAGGTGAGACTCGGCCATCGTGCTGTACTCCTCGCTGGTCCCCGGGGTGCATCCGCCCCGGCCAAGTGCCGACGATACCCCGGAGCGGCCTCGCTCGCCGCCCAACCCCCCGCCCCCATCCGCCCGCCGCAGCGGCCCGTGGGGCCCGATCCGTCCGCGTTCATCCGTTCATCCGGATCTGCGGATCAAGCACGCCGATCGTAGCGCCAATACCCTCCCGCGCCCGACCCCACCGCCGGAGACTCCCCCCGTGCCACCCCCGCCCGCCGAAAACAGCTCCCCCCGGCTCCTCCACCTCGGCTGCGGCCAGATCGCGCCCCCGGAATGGACCAACCTCGACGGCTCCTGGAACGCCCTCCTCGGCCAGCGCAAGGCCCTGCGCGCCGTCCTCGGCGCCCTCCGCCTCATGCCCAAGGACACCGCCGAGACCACCTGGCCCGAAAACATCGTCTTCCACGACCTGCGCAAAAAACTCCCCTACCCCGACCACACCTTCGACGGCACCTACAGCAGCCACACCGTGGAACACCTCTACCGCACCGAGGCCCTCCGCATGCTCAAGGAGTGCTACCGCGTCACCAAGCCCGGCGGCGTCTGCCGCACCCTCGTCCCAGACCTCGCGCACATCATCAGTGAGTACAACCGCCTCAACGCCCTCCCGCCCGACCAAGCCCCCGACCAGCACCAAGAGCCCGACCCCGGCCGCCTCGTCAACAAGCGCCTCATGCTGCGCAAAGAGCAACCCTGGCCCGGCTCCCTCCCCGTCCGCCTCTACCGCGCCCTTTACGACTACCGAAGCCACAAGCAGATGTACGACGAGCGCAGCCTCATCCTGCTGATGGAAGAAGCCGGCTTCACCAACTGCCGCCGCCGCGGCCTGCACGAGAGCGACCTCCCCTTCATCGACAAGGTCGAACTCCCCGTGCGCGTCAACGACGGCGGCCTGGCGGTCGAGGGCCGACGGCCCATGTAATCCGGTGGCCCTCGGAAGCCCCCGGCATGTCAACCTTCGCGATACGGTCCTGCGGGTCCACGCCGTCAACCCGCAGGCAATAGACATACAAGGTCTCGCGCCGCGCCCAATGAGGCATCGGCTCGTCCTGCGCGCCGTTGGTGCGTCCTGCGCGCAAAGCAGCGCCACGCGCGACACTTCACAGAGGTTCCGTGATAAACTCCCCGCGGAGGGTTTGGAACATGCCATTTCCGCAGTATTCGCCCCTGGGCATCACGCTCATGATTTCCGCGTTGCTGGGCGCGTCCGCCGCCGGCATGTTCTTCATGCTTGCGTGGCTCGCGCCGCGGCTCAGCAAGCCCGGCCGGCGCCGGTGCCGCCGCTGCGGCTACGACATGTCCGCCACGCCCGACCTGCGCTGCACAGAGTGCGGCCGGCAGGCGAAGTCCGAGTTCCACCTCAGCACGATGCGCACCCGCGCGACCAAGGCCTTCGCGGCGATGGGCGTGCTGCTATTGATCGCGTCCGGCGTGGCCACCGCCCGCCTCGAAACCCTCTCGGGCGGCTGGGCGTCGCTGCTGCCGATGTCCTGGCAGGTCGAAATCTGGAAGAAGACGGACGACTGGCGCATCTCCACGCGTGTGAACACGGCCATCAGGAAGGGCTCGCTCGACGCCCGGACGCGGGCCGCCGTGCGCGAAAAGCTGCTCGCCGAACTGCGCGGGCCCGGCCCGCTGGATTCCGGGGGACTCGATGCCTTTTCAACGCTCTTCAGTATCGACGTGACGGATGAGGAGCTCCGGGCCGTGGCCGACAATCTGCGTTCGGGGGTAATCAGCATCCCCATACGTGACCTCGAACGCCTTATGGAGACCAAGCCACGACTGAAGTTTCTCCAGCCGGATCTCGTCCGGATCGCGGGCGCGTCGCTCTTGAACGCGAAGGGGGAAGCCAAGTATGACGAGGCGCGGTTCATCATCCAGTTCGCAACGTCCGCCGACATGGAGTTGCTTGAGCAGGTCGTGCGTCATGGTCAAAACTGGGATGACTTCAACGCTGTGCAGGCGATGTGCCGCCTTGGGCCGGAGGGCCGACGCCGTGTGCTCGAACTAATGGGTACGAACGAGCGCGACCCGCTGCACAGGCTCATCGCTCGCGCGATCGGTGACCTCAATAGTGATGACGGCTACGACCAGATGACCGAACTCCACGAGGCCGCCGTAGAGTTTGTCTACCGCGAAAGGAACGACGGCTGGAGCGCCATGGAGCGCGCCCCGGATTCCATCGTGCCGCTCATCGCCGCCGCGATGGAAGCTCACCCGGAGCGGGATCCCTACTACCTCATTCGCGTTCTCGAGCGCCGTGGCCCCGCGGCCCTCGGAGCGTTGGAAGCGATCGGCCGCCTCGCGGCGCGAGCGGATCTTCCCGGGCCCGTCCGCGCTCGCTGGGTCGCTGCGTTCTGGAGCGTCGCCGAGTCGATCCGGTCCGAGTTCGACCGTCACATGGCGAGCAAGCAGTGGCGCGAGGAGTACCTCGCCAACAACACTGTGACCGAGGCGGAGCGTGAGCGAGTTGAACAGTGGATCGCCGAGGACCTTGCCAAGGCCTTGGCCTCAAACGCCGGTCAAGTCGCCAAGACCCGCGCCATCGCCGCCTTTGCCCCAAACCGGCTCGACGAGTTTCGCACGGGTGTCGCGTCGTACCAGGCCGCGTCGTACCAGGAACGCGTGGACTTTCAGGAGTTGTGCGCGCAGCACGCCGAGTCCGTCGTTGCCGTGGCGGAGCGGATCGCCGCCGAGCACTCCGACACCTCGGGCGAGACCTCGGGCGATGTACCGGCCTGGCTCTTGGAGCTCGCGATGAGCTTCAATCCCTCGTCGCCCGAACGCCGGGCGGGGCCGCTGCGTCCGTTTGCCGATCGCGTGCGCGTTGCGGCGAAGGGCACGCGGGTGCACCCGGACGTGCAGCGGGCCGCCGCCGCCGTCCTGCCCGCCGTGGAGCGGTTCGAGGCCGCGCTCGCCGCCGGGGCGGGCGTGCCGAGCGTGTCGGCCACGGAGGCCGGGCAGGCCGACGCGACCCGGGGCACGGCGCAGGGCCCCGGCTGAGGCGAGGGCGTTGCCCGCGACGCCGGTCTGCGGGGCGCCTCCCGTATCATCGCCCGCCATGCCCGACGCCCGCCCAACCCCCGACGACTCCGCCCCTCCCCGCAGCCGCCGCCCCCGCAACGGCCACGCCACGCGCACCGCCCGCGAACGCGCCGACACCCCCGGCCTCACCTACGCCTCCGCCGGGGTCAACCTTGAGGCCAAGGACACCTTCACCGACTCCCTCGTCGGCATGATGCGCCGCACCCACGGCGCCCGCGTGCTTGACCGCCCCGGCGGCTTCGCGGGCCTGCTGCGGCTGGACTACAACGAGGCCCTCTTCAAGCACAACTACAAGGACCCCGTCCTCGTCGCCTGCTGCGACGGCGTGGGCACCAAGCTCAAGCTCGCCGTCGAACTCGGCAAGCACGACCCGCGCTACTACGAGCCCGTCGGCGTCGACCTCGTCGGCATGAACGTCAACGACCTCGTCGTGGAGGGGGCCGAGCCGCTGCTGTTTTTGGATTACATCGCCGTGCACCGCGTGGATTCGGCGGTGCTGCAGCGCGTCGTGGCGGGCATTTGCGAGGGCTGCAAGCGGGCCGGGGCCGCGCTCATCGGCGGCGAAACGGCCGAGATGACGGACATGTACGCCCCCGGCGACCTCGACCTCGCCGGCTTCTGCGTGGGCGTCGTCGAGCTCGCCCGCGCCACCGACAGCACCCGCGTCGAGCCGGGCGACGTCGTCCTCGGCCTCGGCAGCGACGGCGTCCACAGCAACGGCTACACCCTCGTCCGCTCCATCGTGAAGCACGCCGGCCTGGACCTGCACGCCCGCGTGCCCGAGCTTGCGGGCTCCCCCGGCCTGGAG
Organism: uncultured Phycisphaeraceae bacterium; assembly: GCA_964496975.1. Classification (GTDB taxonomy): domain Bacteria; phylum Planctomycetota; class Phycisphaerae; order Phycisphaerales; family UBA1924; genus CAZCBN01. Next base: position 10,894 of record CAZCBN010000003.1, on the reverse strand, counting down.
TGGTGGGGGTACGAGCCCGCGCCGGCCCCCACGGCCGCACCGCGCCGCACGAAGAAGTCTGCCGCCGCCGAGGCGGCGACGCCCGAGGGCCCCATCCTCGGCGAGGTGCTGCTGACGCCCACCCGCATTTACGCCCAGAGCATCGTCCGCCTGCTGCGGGCCTACCGCGTGAAGAAGATCGTCACCGGCATGGCCCACATCACCGGCAGCGGCCTCGTCGGAAACCTGGAGCGGGCCCTGCACCCGGGCGTCGACGTGGTCATCAAGCGCGGCAGTTGGCCCGTGCCCCCGGTCTTCCCGTACCTGCAGCGGCACGGCAACGTCTCCGACGAGGAGATGGAGCGCGTCTTCAACATGGGCCTGGGGTTCTGCCTCATCGTCCGGCCGACGTTCGCGGAGAGCGTCGCCGAACGCCTGGAAAAGCTCGGCGAACGCGTGCACGTCGTGGGCAAGGTGATGAAGGGCAAGGGGCAGGTGCGCTACAAGTAGCCGCTCGCCGCCCGCTGCACGCTGCCCGCTGCCCGCTGCACGCAGCCGCGGTCCGAGGCCGGTTACCCGACCTTCTTCGCCGCATCGGTCACGGCCGGGGGCTCGTCGGTGTCGCGGGCCAGGTGCGTCTGCTTGCCCGCCTGGTTGATGCTCTGCCGCACCAGTTGCTCGTGCTTGGCGAGGTACTGCACGCACGCGCTCGCGAACGTCGCGTGCGACCATGTCAGCGGGCTGACGGAGATCGGCGCGGCCGTGTACGGGTGGTACTGCTCGGCGAGCGTGCCGCTGGCGTGCGCCCGGTCGCAGCACCACTCCAGCAGCGGGACGGCGTTCTGCCGCAGCTCGTCCAGCGTCTGGGCCCGCTCGATCTCGTACAGCGCCTGCCACAGCGTGCAGATCACCCACGGGTTGCCCGGCACCTTGTCGATCTGCTCGCTCTCCACCTGGTGGTAGTAGTCGAGGCGGTAGCGGGCGCAGCCGCCGACCGGGGTGTTCACCCACGTCCGCCGGCGCAGCTCGCGCATCTCGTTCTCGATGTCGGGGTCCCGCACGTCGAAGCCGGCGATGGCGAACAGCGCGAAGTTCGCGCTGTCCGGCGTCATGTCCAGGCGGTAGGTCCCGTCCTCCAGCGGCGTCACCATGCGGGCGAAGCGGCGCTGCTCCGCGTTCCACATGTGCCGCTTCAGCGCGCCCTTCATGCGCTCCGCGCCCTCGCGGAAGGCCGCGGCCCGGTCCTTCTCGCCGAAGTCCTCGGCGAACGCCGCCGCGGCGTGCAGCGCGCCGATGGTGCTGGCGACCGTGAAGGTGTGCACGCCCCGCCGCTCTTCCCACAGGTCCCACGAGGGCTTGGGCAGGCCGTTGTGGTCGCGGTAGGCGAGCATCCACTCCGCGGGCCGCGCGACCAGCCGGCTGTACAGCGGCTTGATGAACTCCACGTCGCGGAAGGTCTCAAAGTGCTGCCGCAGGGCCCATACGGTGAGGGCCGTTTCGTCCTGCTGAATGGGCAGCACCCGCTGGCCGTCGAGCGTCCAGGGGTGCCAGCTGCTCGCCAGATGGCCCTCGGGCGTGTACTTGTGCAGGAAGTAGCCGTCGTCGTTGATGCACCGCTCGGCGTAGCGGAAGAAGCTGCGGCTCAGCTCGCTCTGCCCGCACAGCACGAGGCTGTGGGCGACGAGCGCCCCGTCGCGCATCCAGCAGTACGAATAGTGGTCGCCGCCGAACTGAGTGATATCGCTGTCGTTCGCCGCGATGATCGCCCCGCCGTTGTCGATCTGCGTGCGCACGATGAGCTGGCTGCGCGTCATCAGGTCCTGCACCCGCTCGGGCAGCGGGTGGGCGTTGATGGGCTCCTTCTTCGCCCACAGCTTCCAGTAGGCCTCGGTCCGCGCGATCATGCGCTCGGGGCCCTTGGTCCAGATGCGGGCGTTGCGGTCGCGCACGTCGGCGTAGCTGCTGCCGCAGGCGATCCAGGAGATGACGCTGCTCTCCCCGTTCGGCGGCACCTCCATGTTGAAGCCGACCGTCGTGTCGACGCTGCCCTGGCTGATGGCGTTCCGCCCCAGCACGCCGTCCTCGGCGTCGCGCCACGTCCCCTCGGCCGTGCCCACGCGCTTGTGCCCGATCGCCCAGTGGTCGATGCCGCACTTGTGCGCGTCGCACGCGTTCACGAGGAAGTAGCTCGCGTCCTTGTACAGCACGACCGAGAACGTCTGGGGGTCGTAGTTCGCCGTGTCGCCCACCGGGCTGCCGTTGATCGAGAAGTCCAAGTGGAAGAAGAGCCGCACGTCCCGCCGACGGCCCGACAGGTCGCGCACGATCGACTTGCGGAAGTACACCGGCTCGTGGAAGTCCACGCAGTCGTGGCACACCACCTCGAGGCCGAGCGACTCGTTCCGCAGCACGACCTCCGTCACCAGCGTGTCGCGCTTGTAGCGCAGCGTCCGCTGCCACGACTTGTCGCTCACCCACGCGAACTGCCCGTCGGCCCAGACGCCGAAGCGCTGGGCGTGGCCCGCGGTGTGGTTGTGCCGCCCGACACGCGGGTAGTACAAATCCCGAACCCGATACAGGTCGTCAAAGGTGATCAGGAGATCGCCGTTTCCAACGGGGATATCACGCGGCATGGCGGCAGAAGGTATCGGCTCGCGCGGCAGGGCGTCGCACGGAAATCTCGTCAGTTGGATGTCCAACACGACGATTCCGGACAAAAACTTGACTTATTCCGATCACAAGCCGTTCGTAGCTACGCAGAATTGCCCATCTTTCCTGGTGTATGGTCTTGACCACCGCGTCGCGGTGAAGTACGTTGTCGGCATGAAGCACTCCCCCATCGCGTCGTTTGTCCTGTTCTCCGTCGTTACCTCGGTTCCAGGGGCAATCGCGATACCTCGCTCAGCTGGTTTGAGTTGTTCACGAGGATCCCAAGTCTCTGTTCGTTACATCCTTGAATCGTCGTATCGCATCGTAGATGCCAATGACAATTTGGTCGTTGTTGGCGGGACAATGTCGGGATACGCCGAAGCGTTTTGTGCTACACTTTTCGCAGGATGCGCAGAGTCCCCGCCATCGCAGGATTTGCAAGCAGATGGTGACGCGGCGGTGTGTCCAGAGGGTTTCATTGCCCTCCAGGAGATAGCCGATTGTGGCGCTGGCGTCACCGGGAGCGCAAGCGTCGGATGGGGCTGTTCCTCTGGTACGATCTCGATCGATTCATCGATGCTCGGCGATAGCTTCATTTGTTACGATTGTTTTGGGAATCTTCCCGATCCGCCGCTGCCTGACCCGGGTGTGATTCTCGCGACTTCAGGTGGGTTGGCCTCTGGATCTAGGGTCATTTCCATCCCTTCGGGGGCGGGTCTTGATTTCTTCGTTGTTCAAGACGTGTCGTCGAACGTGTCGGGCGAGTTTGTGATTTACGGTGCGGATTGCCCTGACCCGATTTGCTTCGGCGATGGTCCGCCGAGCGAAGACTTGGTTATCCCGTTTGTGAGCGATCCCGAGAAGCGATCGGCGTTGGTCGTAGACACCGACATCACCGTTCAGTCTGCGGGCTCGACCTTGGAGTCTCACCGGGTGTCTGGTGTCGTCGGAGTTTCGGTCGCCGGCTTGCCAGTGTCGCTAGGTTCATTGTCCGAGCTTAACTTTATGCCGACATCGTTCGGCTTCGCGAGTGCCGTCACTGGGGCTGAAGTGAGTCGTATCGGCATTTCGGCGCCTGCCGGGAGCGTTGTTTCAATCACGGCGACGCAGCGTAGCTTCTCTGGGGCAGCGTTCACTGATCCTAACCAGGATGGACTTCTCAACTTTGATGACGTGATCTATGTTCGTGCTCATGTTGGTTTCTCGCTCGGCGATAGCGGCTATTCGGTTGCCTGTGACCAGAACATTGACGGTACCATCGACCGCGACGACATCGGCCTGATGGGTACTCAAGGGTGTTACGCTGACGTGAATCTTGACGGAATCGTTGACGGCATCGATACCTTCGATTTTCTGGCGCTTCTGGACGCGGAATCTACTTCCGCTGACCTCGATGCTGACTTTGGCACGTTTGATATCTTTGATTTGTTCGCGTTCTTTGTGTTGTTCGACGGTTGTGGGCTCTGAGATTTCAGTTAGAGCATCCTAGAATCGATGGTGTCGGTGGAGGCCGTTAGCATGCGTCGACGTTCCAACGAAGTCCGTTCGGCTTTCACGCTCATCGAACTGCTCGTTGTGATTGCTGTTATCGCACTGCTCATTGGCATCTTGCTGCCGGCCTTGGGCAAGTCGCGAAATCTCGCACAAGCTGTCGTGAGCCAGGCGAACCTGCGCGGCATGACGCAGATCCAGGCGATGTACGTCGAGGAGAACCGGGGCGAGCTCATCAACCCATTCAATGCCCAATGGGTTGAGACGCCCGCGCTCAGAGCACGCAATAGCACCAGTTGGGCGGACGTCTTCAAGAACGGTCGGACAGGGACGCTGGGCATTGGACCGTTCCCTTTCCGCGAGTTGGGCGTATGGATGAGCGAGATGTATGCGGCGCACTGGTACAGTCTTGTAGCCGCTTGGATTTCGGAAAGCGACTGGGCGTCTGAAGTCCAGTTTTCACCGTCGGACTACGGCCCTCGTGAACGGTTTGAAGAAGTCGCCAAGGGTCTGCTGAGGTTCA
>CAZCBN010000003.1:1686-6242 GCA_964496975.1 uncultured Phycisphaeraceae bacterium | reverse complement strand
CTTCTTATTTCTACTCCCCAACGGCGTGGTTCAGCCCGCAGCGTTACGCTAACGCGATTCGCACCAGCGGGGTACTGGACAGTTCGGTCCTCTCTCGTGTCCGCCGAAACAGCGACGTCGACGTGCAGTTCCCCTCGGACAAGGTCCTGATGTGGGAGCGTTTCGACTTCACAAAGGGACGTCGGACCGAATCGAGGTACGCGAACTACATGCCCATCGCTGGCGTCAGGCAGGCGGACGCATACCCAACGTGGAACAACCCCGGTGCCGAACCCTCTGTCGGCACGGTCGATGGTTCGGTTCGCCGCGTCAAGATGACCCGGCTCTACGAACTTTCACAGTCAACCCGCGCGGCTGAGGCACGAGCGTTTCAGCCGTCCGGTGATTGGACGCTGCCGGACACCACGCTGCGGAACTACGTGATGGACAAGGACGGCCTCGAAAACGGCGGCACCGTCAACACCGGCCGCTACCCCGCCTGGTTCTGGGCCACCCGCGACGGCATCCGTGGGCGTGACCTGCCCCCGGGCGGCACCGGCACCTGACGCCACGCGGCTCGTCGCGACAACACGGAGCGCGCATCCCGGGCGGCACCCGCCGTGCGGCCGGGCGCGCCCCCCGCGACCCTCCGCCGTTTACAACTGGCCCGAGAGCATCATTTCGGCCAGGCGGGCGGCCTCGTCGTCGTCCGGGCCGTCGGTCTCGGCCGGGCCCATGGCGGTGACGCGGGCGACGCGATCCCCAACTTGGGTGAGTTTGATCCCAAAGTTCTCGCCGAGCTTCACCGCCACGCCGGTCCCGACCTGCCGGTTGTTGATCATCAGGTCGAGTTCTTCCTCGGCGTTCTTGTTCAGCTCAAGAATGCTCCCTGGAACGAGGGATACCACGTCCGCGATCGGCATCCGCCGCTCGCCCAGACGCACGATCACCGGCACTCGAAGCTTCATGATGGCGGTCAGGTCGGCGGGCATGGTGATGTGGCTCGGGTCGGGTTGTGGTTCGGGTCGGGTTGTGGCGGGGGTCAGGTTGCGGCCGGGTCAGAGTTGGGTCGGGGGCGCACGTGTTGCGCCCTTCGGAGCGCATCGGCTGCGCGTCCGCGGCGGTTGAGCCGGACCCGACAGCCGCGACGCAACCGCGGTGCCACCGGCGCACGGAAAGCTGCGCCCGTGCCGTCGGCGGCCGGTGCGGGGTTGTGGGAGCTTGGGTGTCGGGTGTGACGGCGGGCGGTCAGGAGGCGCGGGCGATGATGAGCGTGACGTTGTGGCCGCCGAAGCCGAAGGTGTTGTTCATGACGTAGCGCACGGGCCGCTCGCGGCTTTCGTGCGGCACGAGGTCGATGTCGAAGGCCTCGTCGGGGTTGTCGAGGTTGATGGTGGGGGGGATGACCCCGTCGCGCACGGCGTGGATGCAGGCCACCGACTCCACCGCGCCGGAGGCGCCGAGCGAGTGGCCGTGGACGGACTTGGTGCTGCTCATGAGCAGGCGTCCGCCGCGGCTCTTGCGGGCGTGGTCGCCGAAGACCTGGAGCACGGCGGCGACCTCGGCGGAGTCGCCGAGGGGCGTGCTGGTGCCGTGGGCGTTGATGTAGTCGATCTGGTCGGTGTTGAGCTGCGCGTCCTGCAGGGCCCAGCGCATGGAGCGTGCGGCGCCCTTGCCCTGCTCGTGCGGGGCGGTGATGTGGTAGGCGTCGGAGGAGTTGGCGTAGCCGACGAGCTCGGCGTGGATGGTGGCGCCGCGGGCCTTGGCGTGCTCCAGGCTCTCGAGCACGAGCACGCCCGCGCCCTCGGCCATGACGAAGCCGTCGCGGTCGACGTCGAAGGGCCGGCTGGCCCGCGTGGGGTCGTCGTTGCGGGTGGAGAGGGCCTTCATGGTGCTGAAGGAGGCGACGCAGATGGGCGTGATCGCCGCCTCGGCCCCGCCGGCGAGCATGACGTCGCACTGTCCGCGGCGGATGTAGCCGGCGGCGTCGGCGATGGCGTGGCCGCTCGACGCGCAGGCCGTGGCGTGCGCCGAGGCCGGGCCCTCCAGGCCGAAGCGGATCGAGACATTGCCCGCGACGGCGTTCACCATCAGGCGGGGAACGGTGAAGGGGCTGACGCGGTCGGGGCGGCCCTTGACGAGCATGTTCAGCCCGTCCTCAATGGTCTGGATGCCGGCGATGCCGGAGCCGATGACGACGCCGCAGCGCTCGGGGTTGCAGCGGGCGAAGTCAATGCCGGAGTGGGCGACGGCCTCGACCGCGGCGCCGACGCCGATGATGGTGGAGCGGTCGAGTCGCTTGGCCTCGCGGTGGTCGAGGAAGGCGTCGGTGTTCAGCTCGGAAAGCTGGCCGCCGAAGCGGACGGCCCAGTTGGTGCTGTACTGGTCGAAGGGGGCGGGGTCGAGCGTGCGGATGCCGCTGCGGCCCTCTCGCATGCCCTCCCAGGTGGAGGCCGCGTTGCCGCCCAGACACGACAGGGCGCCGTAGCCGGTGATGACGACGCGGTGATCGGGCGAGCGGTGGCGGGCGTATTCGGCGGGTGTCGTCATGGTCGTGCGATCGGGGCAGGGGTCGGCGTCGGGCGATGTTTCGGCACGGCGGCCCGGTGCATCAGGAGCGGTCAGTCAATCGGTGAGGATACGGCGGCCGCGCGGCGTCGGGCGCGTGCCCCCACGGCGGCGAGGTGATGCCCGCGTGCAGACGCGTGGTCCATCGCTGGGCAGTGGGTGCAGCGTTCGGCCGGCTCGCCCGCGGATCCGACAGCCCGCGCCGAGCGCTCGGCGCACGGCCGTGCTGGCCCTGGGCTTGCCTGCGCTGGCCCCGTGCTGGCCCCCTGATGCCCCCTTTGCCGGCCCCGCGCCGGCGACACGACGGGCGATCGTCGGGGGCCGTCCTTCGCGGCGTGCCGCAGCGTGCCCCGGTTTGTGGGGCGGGAGCGCGGCAGGCCGTTGGCCGCCGGGGGCGGGGGAGGCGTGTCGTTGCGCGGAGACCGCGGGTCGACCGCGCCGGCGCGGCGCAGGGCCGAGCCGTTTCGCGGGGCCGGGCCCGCGTGCAAGGCATGGGCGGCGGCGTGCAGCCGGGTCAATCCAGGCCGTGGGCCTGCTTGATGAACTCGATGGCCTCGCCGACCGTCTTGATCTTCTCGGCCTGCTCGTCGGGGATGGAGGTCTCGAACTCGTCCTCGAACTCCATGACGAGTTCGACGGTGTCGAGGCTGTCGGCCTTCAGGTCCTCGACGAAGCTCGTCGCGCGGGTGATCTTGGCCTTGTCGGCGCCCATCTGCTCCGCGACGATGTCGATCACCTTTGCCTCGATCTCTTGCTCGGTCACGCTGGCATCTCCAAAGGGAGGAATCAACCGCGGCGCGGCGGCGCGGGCCCCGGAGTTGGGGCCGGCCCGGCGCTCGTCCGCTGCGAAACGTCGTCCCCGTCGACCGGTCGCGGCGGTGCCGCGCGGTTGGGGCGTGTCCGGTAGGCGATTGCCCCGACCGGACGCGGCGATTGTACCCGGGAAGCGGGTGCGCGGTGTCGGGGCGTGGCGCGGGCCGGGCGGCGCCGCTTGTCGGGGTGGTGTGCGGGGTGGACCGCGCGGTTTTCGGCCTCTCGCCGTCCGGGGAGCTCGGCTCGCCCTGCCGGTTGCAGCGGTGTTGCGGGTGATGTGTGCGGCAAAGTCGAACTGCGGGCTCGCAGCCGCGTATGGGCTTGCCGATTGAAGGGCCGGGTTCCCGGCCTGGGCGGAGTTCATCAGCCAGTCGTCCGCCGGATGCCGAGCCGGGCCCCAGTTGCCCGGGGTGTGCCGCTCTCGATAGAGGAGGGGCGGGGATGTCGACGATGCCGAGAGAGCCCGAAGCCTTCGCCGAGCAAGTGGCGAGCATGCTGCGCCGCATGCAGCCCACGTACGACATCACCCTCGCCGGGCCCCGCGAGCTGCTCGTCAACGGCCGCCGGCTTGACCTCGAAAACCTCTTCCGCATGGTGGCCCACGAGCCCGGCCGCGGCACCGAGATCGTCGAGCACTTCCTCGACCAGCTCTTCGCCGGCGACGCGCTCAACATGACCGACGTGCCGCTGGAGTTTGCGAGGCCCCGCATCATGCCGCGCATCCAGCCCGAGAGCATCTTCCAGCACCTGAGCCGCGAGCTGGTCGCCCACACGCCCTTCGTGAACGACACGGTGATCGTCTACGTCACCGACCTGCCTCAGATGACCGTCAGCATCACCACCGAGCAGGTGCTGAAGTGGGGCCTCACGATCGACGAGCTGGACGACATCGCCCGGCTGAACCTGCAGCAGTACGCCCCCGAGCTGGACTTCCAGGTGATCGAGAGCCGCGAGGGCGGCCGGGCCGTCATCGTCTCGGAGCAGGACGGCTACGACGCCGCGCGGCTGCTGCTGGGCGACCTGTACCCCCGCCTGAAGAGCAAGCTCGGCGGCGATTTTTACGTCGCCTGCCCCGCCCGCGACATGCTCGTCGCGATGACCGTCGGCCCCGAGCCCTTCGTCAGCCGCCTCGTGCAACGCGTGCGCGACGACTTCCGCCGCATGCCCTACCCCATCAGCCGCGAGCTGTTTTACGT
>CAZCBN010000003.1:0-1676 GCA_964496975.1 uncultured Phycisphaeraceae bacterium | reverse complement strand
ACGCTGGACGGCGTGGCGGGAACCGAGGGCGTGGCAGCCTAAGTCACCTCGGCGGATCTCGCCGCACGCCGTCGTCGCCCGCCGTTCGTCGCAGAAAAACGAAGAGGTACATGAGCGGGGCGGTGACCCCCGCCTGCACCATCGCGTAGAACAACACGGCACCGCCGTCGTACTCGCCATCTCCGACCCGCACCACTGCCCACGCACCGCTGCACGCAAGCCCCAGCATCGGAAGCCCGCGGACAGACAACGTCGCGTGCAAGTGCCTCGCCTTCAGGTACTGGCGGCTCACGACCCACGAGAGAAAGGTCAAGGCCACGACGGCCAGAACGTCGGACGCGTTCGCAAAGCCGGAGCTCCGCGTCCAAATGGTCAGCGGAGCGACCGCGAGGGCCCCCGCAGCCATGTAAAGGCGATTCAGCACACGCTGGTCATTGGCCGGAGCACGAGCGATGCGCAGATCCGCCCTGGTCAGCCCGCACTCCGGGCATCGCGCGGGTGTCCCAAGGCCGTCGAACGGATACTCGCACCGGACGCAGCGAGCATCATTCCATGATCGGCCTCGAACAAACTCGGGCAGGCAGATCGAAACGGTGAACAGCCCGAAGATCGGGCCACCGAGAAGAACCGCCGGCCAGAAGAGGAACGCTTCGATCACATGAAGAGTTTCGCCGTATCATCCTCCCATGATCCTCCTGATCGACAACTACGACTCGTTCACGTACAACCTCGTGCAGCGGCTGGGCGAGCTGGACCCCACGCTCGAGCCCGACCGTGACCTCGTCGTCATGCGGAACGACCGCATCACCGCCGACGAGGCCGCCGCGCTCGACGGCGGCCGGGGGCCGAGCCATGTCATCATCAGCCCCGGCCCCTGCACGCCCAAGGAGGCGGGCGTCTCCGGCGCGATCATCCATCGCTTCGCGGGCGTCGTCCCCGTGCTGGGCGTGTGCCTGGGCCACCAGTGCATGGCCGCCGAGCACGGCATGGTCGTGGACCGCCACCCCGTGCTGATGCACGGCAAGACCAGCCGCGTCCGCCACGACGGCCGGGGCATCTTCGCCGGCCTGGGCAGCCCCTTCGTCGCCACGCGGTACCACAGCCTCGCCGTCCGGCCCGAGACCGTGCCCCCCCCGCCCCCGCCCGGCCACGACGGCTGGGAGGTCTCCGCCACCGCGACCGAGCACGACGGCACCGAGGTCGTCATGGGCCTGCGCAAGGTCTGGGGTTCCCCGACCTGGCCCGACGGCCGACCCAAGCAGCCGCTCGAGGGCGTGCAGTTCCACCCCGAGAGCTTCCTGACGGTGGAGGGCCCGCGCCTGCTCGCAAACTTTTTGGCGATGGGTGAGCGCGGCCGCTTCGTGGAGCCCGCCCGCATCAACGCGCTCGCCGCCGCATCCTGACCAAGCCGCACGGGTTCCAAGCACCCCCCCCGCGCCCACATCCCACTACACCACTGCCCATTCCCCATTCCCCATTCCCCTCCCCTCCCCTCCCCGTCCCCCGGCGCGTTGCAGGCCCCGCCCCCGCCGGGCTACGCTCCGCCCATGCTTGAGCCCGCGCCCACCACCGCCATCGACCCGCGCCTCGCCCGCGGCACCGTGGTTGACCATCTCGCCGCCACCGCCACGACGCCCGAGTTCGTCGTCATCGGCTTCCCGAACACGGGCTACAAG
>CAZCBN010000002.1:54738-83792 GCA_964496975.1 uncultured Phycisphaeraceae bacterium | reverse complement strand
TGCGTGTATCGGGCACCGCGGAGGCGTACGCGGGCTTGTACGCGTGCGCCGAGCGGGCGACGCCCCTGGCGGCGCAGGACATCGACGCCGTGCCCGCCGACTTTCCGAGCGTGTGGACGCCGAGCGGGTTTGTCCGCGCGATGGTCGAGATCGACGCGGCACACGAACGCCTGCGTCATGCGCAGGCGGCCGGATGGCAGACGCCCGCGGACCACCCGGACCTTGTGCCCGCGGCCGAGGCGGGCCGGCTCGCAGACCTGTACCGATTCATCGCGTCCGAGGGCGACACCGCACGCCGCGGCGATGACCTGCTCGCCCGCGTGCGACAGAGCCGCGCCGACGCCGAAGCACTCGAGCGCATGCTGCTCACGCCGTCGATCGACGCCGCCGCGGCGGACCGGCAGTTCACGCTCGTCGCCGCGTCGTGCAAAGACTGCCACACGCGTCACCGCGACTGAGCCGGCGTCAGAACCACGCCGCCCTGATGCCGACACGGCCTCGTCGCCTCCGACTCAATCAGTCGCCCCGGGCCCCGCCACCTCCCGCACGTGCATCAATCAACTCCCGCGTCCCCGCGACGTGCCCGAGCCCCCAGTCTCGCATCGCCGCGAGCACGGGAAAGAGCGAGCGCCCGCGTTCCGTCAGGCCGTACGCCGACGCTCCCGCGCGCTCATCGCTCGCCTCCGCCGAGACGAGCCCGAACGTCGTCAGCCGCTCCAGCCGCGCCGCGAGGATGTTGCTCGCGATCCCCTCGGGCGAGGCCAAAAACTCGCGGAATCTCCGCTTCCCCGCGAAGAGATCGCGCACGACGAGCAGCGTCCACCTGTCGCCGATCAGGTCGAGCGTCGCCGCGACCGGGCAGGGCGAGCGCGCCGCGTCGGGCCGGATCTTGCCCCCGCCGCGCCGCGTCACGCCCTCGCTCCCGCGCCGGCATCCATCTGCACAGCCCCGCGCAGGATGCGTTCGATCTGCGCCCGATGAATCCCCATGTGCATCGCCGACATCGCGTGCCACCCCGCCGCGTCCAGCAGCCCAAACCACGGGTGCGCAAACCGCACCTCCGTCCGCAAACGCTCCCGCGTCCCCGCCGCCGCGAGCACCGCGTCGCACGAGGCTTCGTACGCCGCCACAACGCCCGGCCCGACGTCCGCCGCCGGCTTCACCGCGGCCGTGCTGGCCCGCCCCTCGGGCACGGCGCCGTGCAGCAGGGCCGAGATCACGCGAGAAATCTCCGCGTTCACGATGCGCAGATGGTCGAGCGTCATGCACACCGACCAGTACCGGCTGCTGTCCTCCAGTCCCGGAAGCCGCGGGATGAGCACGCGCCGCGTGAGCACGCCCTCGCCCACGCCGCCGCACAGCGCCGCGACGGCCGCCCGCTCGCGTGAAAACTGCCGAGAAAACCCCGCCGGCGTCCCACGCCATCGCCGCACGGCGAACACCGCCCCCCCCACAATCCGCTCGATCGCAGGTATCCCAGCCCCGGGCGGCGCAAGACGGGCAACGGCTTCAGCGGTGGTGTCCATACAGAGAGCTTAGCACGTCACTTGCAAAATGCAAGCAACAAACCCCGACGCCAAAAGCTGGCCGCGCCGGCCAAACGGCCCAACCCGACCACTCCGCCACCCCCGCCACCCCGCCGCCTGTAGCCTGCAGCCGCCCCCATCCGCCCCCGCCGCGGCCGTTCCCCACGCGCCCACCAGGAGCACCCGCATGCCCGACATCCACAACTTCCTCACCTTCAACACCCAGGCCGAAGACGCCGCCCGCTTCTACACGTCCATCTTTCCGAACTCCAAGATCCTCCGCATCAACCGCGTCCCCGACCTCGGCCCGCAGTCCCCCATGCAGACCGGCAGCGTCATGACCGTCGAGTTCACCCTCAACGGCCGCGCCTTCACCGCCCTCAACGGCGGCCCGCACTTCACCTTCACCCAGGGCTTTTCGATCAGCGTCCTCTGCGACACCCAGCACGAGGTCGACGACTACTGGCACAGGTTCCTCGCCGCCGGCGGAAAGCCCGCCGCCTGCGGCTGGCTCACCGACCACTTCGGCGTCTCCTGGCAGATCAACCCCAAACGCCTGATCGCCCTGATCACCGACCCCGACCCCGTAAAAGCCGGCAAGGCCATGCGGGCGATGATGGGGATGGTGAAGATCGAGAGCGAGGGGTTGGAGAGGGCGGTGGAAGACTGACGCGGTAGGTACAGCTTCCCGAGTCCCCAGCAGACGAAACAGAGATCAAAGAGCGACCAAACGGGGCCTTCGCAGAGACATCGGAATGTCTGGAGTCACGCTGAAGAAGACCAAACAACCGTCCCGACGGCCTACACTTCTCGCGCGAAGGGGTACCAGTTGCTGTTCAAATCACGGCGTCAAGGCCGCGGGGCGTGTTGCGGGCAAACGAAATCGATATTGACTCCGGCAGCTTTCAAGGCAGCGCGGTGATTCCACCAATCAGAGTCAACCGCGTTGAGGATCGCCGGGTTTTCTTGGCTTGCCAATGCGACCGCCACGAACTTTTGATCACTCCCATCGAATCCGACAAGGTCCGGACGGTCGGGAAATTCTTCGAATCGGCGCCAGTCCGCATTGTCTCGGGGCGTGATCGTGATTTGCCGAACACTTGCGGGTATCGCTTGATTACTGTGTGCCCATCTTGCGAACGCGTGCCCAACTCCGGGCTGGCCAGTAAAGCCAAGACTCTTGGTATATTCTCGCAGAATGAAGCCTTTGTCATCGATGAATAAACCGCCGGATCTTTGGATATCGTGCAACTTCTCCATGCATGCTTTAACGCAATATTGATCCGCATGCGAAGCAAGTCTAGAGGCAACGATCGCTACATTTGTATCCACGACTACCAACGCCTATTCCTCCGAGATGCCCTTACGCTTCATAGCAGCGAGCTGCATCGCGACAATGTCCCCCATAGGATCGCCAAAGAAATCTTTTGGCCACGCCAGGAAGTTCCCGTAGGCGTCAAGTTCTAGTGATGTCAGCTTTGCCTTGCCGTCTTCGATATCGCAGAAATAGATCGCCGCGTCGCTTTCCTTGATAACTTTTGCTTCTGCCACCCGCCTTTGAAGCCGGCGGAGGAAGTCTTCGCTGTGGCTCTCAACGATGATTTGCACATCGCGCACCTTCATTGCGTCAATAAAAACGTCTGCAAGCCCGCGTTGCGCACTGGGGTGCAAGTGAATTTCCGGCTGCTCAAGCAGGATAGTAGATCCCTTCGGGGCATAATAGCACAGAACGAGCACGGGAAGCACTTGCGAAACGCCAAATCCAACATCAGTGATGAGCACGCTCGGCGAGCTGGGTGATTTCTTGACAAGAACCCGAAACAGATTCTTGTCGCCTTCAATAGGCTTTACCTCGAACGAGTCGATAAGCCCGAGCCTCTGAAGCCACGAAGCGACAGTCTCTTCCAGAGTTTTGCTTTTATATCCTCGTCCCCGACTAATTGAGTCCCCCCGATCCCTCGAAGCGATGATTGCGCTGATCGCATTGTTTCCGAACGGTCCCATGTCCGAGGGTACCTCGCCACCCCAAGGGTAGCGTCGGCCAGGAGGGGCGCGCAGAGGTCCGAGGTAGTACACGCCACGAAGCATCTTCTCGAACGCCAACTCAAGTTCAGAGAGAAACCCGGCGTTCTGGTGGTACGCTCGCACTTCATCGGCAAAGCCGTAGAACTTCACCGGAGGTGGGATGGGCCAAGGCTTGCCTACATTTCTCTTGAACTTAAATGACTTGTGATTTGTTTGCAGTTCGTAGCTCGTCTTGTCGCTCTTTTGAATCAAGCCGAAAGTTGTGTCTCCTATTCCATACTGCATGCCTCTTATTGTTAGCTTCTTACCACCTTTAGCTGTGACGTGAGAAGAGAATGAAAGTTTTTTAGATTGGCACAGGAACTTGTCTGGGGTGTCGGGGTCCTCGATGTTCATGGCTTCCGGTGTGGTCCACTCGACTTCGAGCAGGAACTCGGCATCATCAGAATGAGCGTGCGCGACATCTGCGATGGTCCCGAGATTTACTGGCGATTTATTGTTGTCATCGCCCAGATATAAAACTACGCTTCGATCTGGACTGTCGGAGGTTTGCTTGAGCATAAGCAAAAATTGCAGAATGCTTGATTTGCCCGAAGAGTTTGTCCCGAAGAGGGCCGTGATGGGTGCAAGCCGCATCTTATGGATGCTTTGCCACGCTTTAAAGTTGGTCAAGCTAAGCGAGGTAAGCACGCTAGCAAACCTTTCATGCCTGCCGCGGGGATAATGGCCTGGATCCCTGCGATCAGGAGGCGATCACGAGGAGTGCCGCGTCCATGACCGTTTCCGGCCCCAAAGCGGCGCTGGCCGCCCGCAAATGTTCTCGCCGGCGATCGCCTCTCATGCGTCGATCCTAACGACGTTAAGAGAAGGATGCGAGGCGGGGCTCGCAACGAGTCGTAAAACGAGACATGTTGGCCCTACCGCCGCTAGCAGCCCTTCAGAAATCGGGGTGGGGAGATTCGAACTCCCGACCTTTTGACCCCCAGTCAAACGCGCTAACCAAGCTGCGCTACACCCCGTCATCAACCAAACGCCCGGCCTTGCGGGCCGGGCCTCAACAATAGCCCACTTCACGCCCGGCCACCACCCCCCGCCGCCGTCCGGCCGTCCCGCCGCTCGGCCCTCCCCCTTCCCCCACCCCGGCCCCCCGGCCCCGGCCGGCGTCGCCCGCCGTCGCCCTCGCCCATAACCTGACCGCATGACCCCGCCCGCCCAAGGCTTTGGCCCCCTTCCCCCCGCCGACCTCCTCATCCGCGCCGCCCGCGTCATCGACCCCGCCTCCGGCCTCGACGCCACGGCCGACGTCCTCCTCCAAGCCGGCCGCATCGCCGCCATCTCCCCCGGTGGCCGATCGCCGATCCCCGATGGCCCCGTCCCCACCCTCAACGCCGAAGGCCTCATCCTCGCCCCCGGCCTCATCGACCCCCACGTCCACCTCCGCGAGCCCGGCCACGAGCACAAGGAGACCATCGAAACCGGCTCCCGGGCCGCGGTCGCCGGCGGCTTCACGGCCGTCTGCTGCATGCCCAACACCTCGCCCGCCCTCGACTCGCCCGAACTCGTCCGCTTCATCCTGCTGCGCGGCCGCGAGGTGGCCCGATGCCGCGTCTTCCCCGTCGCCGCGGGCACCAAGGGCCGCAAGGGCGAGCAGCCCGCGGAGATCCGCCTGTGTGCGCAGGCCGGGGCCGTGGCCTTCAGCGACGACGGCGACGCCGTGCCCACCGCGGGCATGATGCTCCGCGTGCTGCAGGCCGTGGGCGCGACGGGCCGGGCCTTCATGCAGCACTGCCAGGACGCGACACTCGCCGGCCACACCGCCGCGATGCACGCCGGCTCGGTGAGCACCCGCCTGGGCCTGCCCGGCTGGCCCCGCGTGGCCGAGGAACTCACCGCCGAGCGCGACATCCGGCTCGTCGCCTCGCTGGGCCAGCACGCTCCCCGCTACCACGTCCAGCACATCAGCAGCGCCGGCACGATCGACCTCATCCGCCGCGCCCGGGCCGCGGGCCTGCCCGTCACCGGCGAGGCCAGCCCGCACCACCTGCTGCTCACGCACGAGGCCTGCGCCGGCCCCCTCGCCGGCGGCCACGCGTACGACACGCTCGCCAAGGTGAACCCGCCGCTGCGGGAAGACGCCGACCGCCGCGCCCTCGTGCAAGCCGTCGCCGACGGCACGGTCACGGTCCTCGCGACCGACCACGCCCCGCACGCGCCCGAAGAAAAAGCCGTCCCCTTCGAGGACGCCGCCTTCGGCAGCATCGGCCTTGACACGGCGATCCCCGCGTACGCCGAGGCGCTCATCTCCTCTGGCGCGATCGACTGGCCCCGTCTCATCGCGTTGCTCACGATCGAGCCCGCCCGCCTCTGCAACCTCGACGCGGTGGGCCTCGGCACACTCACCGTCGGCGGTCCGGCCGACCTGACGCTGATCGACCCCGACGAGCGCTGGACCGTCACCCCCGCCGAACTCGCGGGCCAGAGCCACAACAGCGTCTTCCTGGGCCGGGCCATGCGGGGCCGCGCGGTCGGCACGATCGTCGCCGGCCGGGGCGTCTGGAGCCAGCCCTCGCTCGCCCCGCGGGCGTCCGGCGTCGACACGTCCGCGTGGCGACACGCCGCGGCTCCCGCCGACGCACAAGCCGCGTGGGCGCACGCCTAGACCACGGGGCCACCCCACGCCCGCGTGATTCTGGACCACCCCCTCCCTAGCATTCCGCGGAGCCAAAAACCCCCGCCCACCGCGGCGGATGTGAGCAAAGGACAGACACCATGGCCATCAAAGTCGGCATCAACGGTTTCGGTCGCATCGGGCGCCTCGTCTATCGCGCCATGGCCCAGCGCGGGAACTTCGAGATCGTCGGCGTCAACGACCTCGTCCCCGCCGACAACCTCGCCTACCTCCTGAAGTACGACACCATGCACGGCCGCTTCCGCATCAACCACAAGGACGCGGACATCACCGCCACCGAAGACTCCTTCACCGTCAACGGCAAGCTCACCAAGACCACCGCGATCAAGGACCCCGCCCAGCTCCCCTGGAAGGCCATGGGCGTCGACTACGTGCTGGAGTCCACCGGCCTCTTCACCGACGAAGAGGGCGCCGCCAAGCACATCGCCGCCGGCTGCAAACGCGTCGTCATCTCCGCGCCGACGAAGAGCACCGAGACCGTCCGCACCTTCGCCTACAAGGTCAACTCCGACCTCTACGACCCCGCGAAGGACAAGATCATCTCCAACGCCTCCTGCACCACCAACTGCCTCGCCCCCATCACCAAGGTCATCGTGGACAACTTCGGCCTCGCCGAGGGCCTCATGACCACCGTCCACGCCGCCACCGCCACCCAGCCCACGCAGGACGGCCCGTCCAAGAAGGACTGGCGCGGCGGCCGCAACGCCTACCAGAACATCATCCCCGCCAGCACCGGCGCCGCGAAGGCCGTCGCGCTCTGCATCCCCGCCGTGAAGGGCAAGTTCACCGGCATGGCCTTCCGCGTCCCCACCGCCGACGTCTCCGCGGTCGACCTCACCTTCAAGACCGAGAAGGCGACCAGCCTCGCCGAGATCAACGCCGCCATGAAGAAGGCCGCCGAAGGCCCCATGAAGGGCGTCCTCGCCTACACCGAGGAAGAGGTCGCCAGCAGCGACTTCATCGGCGACACCCACAGCAGCATCTACGACGCCAAGGCCGGCATCGAGCTCAACAAGAACTTCTTCAAGATCGTCTCGTGGTACGACAACGAGGCCGGCTACGCCAACCGCTGCGTCGACATGCTCGCCATGATGGCCGAGAAGGACGGCATCCGCTAACACATCCCGCGGCCACCGCCGCACCAAACGCCCACACGCCGCGCGAGCCGCACACCGGCCCGCGCGGCCTTCTCACAGCGCATCATCACGACCGGACTCATGGCGGCCCAGGCTTCCAGCCTGTGCCGAGCGGCCTCCACCCACACCGCCGCCCCTGCACAGCCCTCCACCCTCCCAAGCCCCGCCCGGCCGAAAACTTCATACGTTCCCAACACACGCACCGACACGCGCCAAGTACCTTCGCCCCATGGCGAACACACGCACGCCCGCTCGTGCCAACGCCGAGCGTTTTCCGGCCGTTCTCGCCGCGTCCCTCGGCGCGATGTGCACGCTTCACGCCGCCGCGGCCCCGCTCACCATCAACATCGCCGACCGCGGCGCCTCGCCCACCAACCCCGACAACGCCCCGATCATCCAGCGCGCCATCGAAGACGCCGAGGCGGCGGGCGGCGGCACCATCCACATCCCCGCCGCGAGCCAGCCCTACACCCTCCGCGCCGGTCTCACCATCCGCGGCGACAACATCACGCTCGAGGGCCCCGGCGCCACCCTCCGCCTCGCGGACCGCGCCCTCATGGGCCGCATCGTCGACGTCGTCCAGGTTCTCGGCACGCCCGACGACCCCGCCACCAACATCCGCATCGCCGGCCTCACCATCGACGCCAACTACTGGAACCAGCCCGGCTCCTACAACCCCCGCGGCTTCGACAGCGACCACGCCCGCGACCTCACCCTCGAAAACCTCACCGTCACCGACGCCTTCGTCGCCCTCACCTTCGGCATGAACGTCGTGGGCGCCGTCGCCACCGACTGCCGCGTCACCCGCTGGTACGACGACGGCTTCAACGCCAGCGGCGACGGACTCTCCGGCGGCGCGCGCAACATCCGCTTCATCCGCTGCACCGCCGAGAACAGCCCCAACGAGGCCGCCGGCGGCCCCCCCGGCGCCCGCAACAACGCCTGGGAAATCGAGGACGGCGCCCAGAGCGTCCTGCTCGAAGACTGCACCGTCCGCGACTGCGGCGGCTCCGGCTTCGCCGTCCGCAACCACCCGGAGGGCGACGCCCCCGTGCGCACGGCCGCCGTCACCCTGCGCCGCTGCCGCGCCGAGCGCGTCGCCGACACCGGCTTCGTCCTCTGGGGCCCGAGCCTCGTCAACACGGTCGAGGACGTCCTGCTCGAAGACTGCGACTCTGACTCCCACGTCTACATCCGCAACGTCCTGGGACTGCGGCTCACCAACTGCCGATTCCGCGTCGGCACCCGAATCGGACCCGTCCGCGACGGCGTCATCGAGGGCGGCGCGTTCGGCCACATGCAACTGTGGCTCGACCGCGTCGGCGGGGCCGTGGAGCCGGGGGCGTACCAGTCCGCCATCCGCTTTGTTGGGGTGGTGCCAGAGACGCCGCCCTGGCTCATCGGGAACCGGCACTACGTGCGCCTCCCCGACGGCCGCGATGGTGACGCTTTCACGCGCAACCTCTTCGGCCCCTGACGGTGCCGCGTGCATTTTTCTGCCCGATGATGAGGACACCGCCCGCCCGGCATGCGATACTGCCGTGTGGCATCCCAGCGCCGGCCCGGGAGGCGGCGACAAAGAACGTGGGGGCCGCGGGTCGTCGGGAGGGGGCGTGCGCATGCCGCGGGTAGATCTGGCGCTGTTCGATCTTGCGGGCACAGTCATCGTCGACAGCGGCCTCGTCGAGGGCGCGTTCCGTCGCGTCGCCACCGAGCTCGGCCTCGAAGTGGGGGACGCCTGGCTCAAGGCCCGCCAGGGCCTGCCGAAGCGGCGCTACTTCTCCGACATGCTCGCCCTCGCCGGGCAGACCTCCGCCGGCGGCGGCACCTCGATCGACGAGCTCTCGCTGCGGTTTGAGCGGGCCCTCATGACGCGCTTCCACACCTGCACGCCCAAGGCCACCGAGGGCGCCGACGAGTGCCTGCGCCGGCTCGTCGCGTCGGGGGTGCGGGTGGGCTTTGTGACCGGCTTTGACCGCCAGACCATGGAACTG
The DNA here is from genome assembly GCA_964496975.1 of uncultured Phycisphaeraceae bacterium. Taxonomy (GTDB): domain Bacteria; phylum Planctomycetota; class Phycisphaerae; order Phycisphaerales; family UBA1924; genus CAZCBN01. Next base: position 74,422 of record CAZCBN010000002.1, on the reverse strand, counting down.
CTGCTGGACCGCATGGGGTGGCTGCGGCTCGCCGCGGCCGCGGTGACGGCGGAGGACGTCGTCGAGGGCCGGCCCAGCCCGCACATCATCCATGAGGCGATGCGCCGCGCGGGCGTGGCCGATGCCTCGCGTGTCGCCGCCATCGGTGACACGCCCAACGACCTCATCTCGGCGACCGCCGCCGGCTGCGGCTTGGTGGTGGGCGTGGGGCACGGCAGCCACGCGCTCGCCGAGCTGCGGGCCCACCCGCACACCCATCTGGTGGAGGATCTTGCCTCGTTCGCCGACCTGGTGCTGGGCGTCACGGCCTGACGAACGTCCCGGGGTGGATTCGAACCACCGACCTGCGGATTAGAAGTCCGCTGCTCTATCCAACTGAGCTACCGGGACCGCACCGGGAGTGTACGTCGGCGTGCGCCCATGCCCGGTGGGCGTCCCGCGCGGGCCCTCCCCGGCGGGACAATGATGGACCTTCAGCGCGGGATGGGCCTTGAGCCCGGGACGGGCCGCGAGTCCGGCCGCGGGCCGGGGCGCAGCGACTTCGACAGGACGGGTGCCATGGCAGCGGGCGATGCGAGGACGGGGCGGCGCGGCGGGGCGGCGGCGGGGCTTTTGGCGCTGGCGGCGGGGGCCGCGGCGGGGCAGCCCGGGGCGGCGCTCGATCGACCCGCGGCGGCCGACCAGCCGGCGGCGCTGCGCATCGCCACCTTCAACATCGAGGACGTGCGCACGGCCGAGGTGCTCGACCCCGCCTCGCCCCGGCTCCGCCGCGCGGCGGAGATCATCCAGCGCATCCGCCCGGGCGTGCTGCTGGTGAACGAGCTGACGTACGACCAGCCGGGCGACCCGGGGTATGTGGCCGGGGCGGTCGAGGGGCAGAACGCGGCCCGGTTCGTCGAGAACTTCTTGCGACACGCGCAGGCGACGGACGTGCAGGGCCTCTCGATGGTGCCGTTCACGGCGCGCACGAACACGGGTGTTCCGAGCGGGTTTGACCTCGACCGGAGCGGGTCGGTGTCGGCGGTGGTGCCGCCGGAGCCGCCGGTGCGGGGCGATGGCTCGCCGGGCCCGCAGACGGCCGAGCAGCGGGCGTACGGCGGGGATTGCTGGGGGTTTGGCACGTACCCCGGGCAGTACGGGATGGCGTTGTTTGTGGATGCGCGGTTCGAGGTGCTGACGGAGAGCGTGCGCACGTTCCGGCTCTTCCCGTGGCAGTACATGCCGAACCATCTGATGCCGTCGCGGCCCGAGGGGGCGCCTGAGGCGGCGCCGGCGCTGGACGCGGAGGGGCGCGAGGTGGCGCCGAAACCGTCGGTGGACGCCGACGCGCCCGTCGCGGACATCGACGCGGGCGCGATCGCGGCGGAGCCGGCGGACGGGAATGGCGCGACGGGCGTGGACGGCGCGGCCGCGGCTTTGCCCGCGGTGCCGCCCGAGCCGGCGATGTGGTACGAGGGGGAAGCGGGTACGTGGTTTCGCCTGAGCTCCAAGAGCCACTGGGACGTGCCGGTGCGGCTGCCGAATGGCGCGATCGTGCACTTCCTGTGCAGCCACCCGACGCCGCCGGCGTTTGACGGCGAGGAGCAGCGCAACAAGCGGCGGAACCACGACGAGATCCGGTTCTGGGCGGACTACATCAACAACGCGGCGTACATCGTGGACGACAAGGAGGTGGTGGGGGGGCTGCCGCGCGGGGCGCACTTTGTGATCCTGGGCGACCTGAACGCCGACCCGGACGAGGGCTCGGGCCTGCACGACCCGATGGGCTCGCTGCTGCTGTCGTCGCGGCTCGTGAACAGCACGGTGACGCCCGTGAGCGACGTGGCGGTGGAGGGGCTCGACGCGGACGACACGGCGATGTTCGGCCTGCGGGTCGACTACGTGCTGCCCTCGGCGACGATGACGGCGCGGCGGGGCGGGGTGTACCGGCACGCGCCGGCGGGGGGCGGGGCGTTCCCGTCGGACCACTTCCCGGTGTGGCTTGACGTGTCGGTGCCCGCGCCGCCGGCCCGATAAGGCCCCTGGATGGAACGGGCGGGCGGACCGGGGCCGACCGGCGGGGCGTTGGCGGCGTCTGCACGGCGGGCGTAGGCTGACGCGGCACCCCGGAGCGCGGGTGGCGCGGCGGTCGGGCCGTTCACGCTGTTCCCGCTGTTCACGGCGTCCGGCCGTGGACGGCGGGCCGGACGGCGTTTGCTCGTCGTCCGTGGGGTGGGATTCACGGCCCGGCCGCATCCTGTGCGGCCCGGCGAGACGAAACGACGCAGAGAGCCGCGTCGATGCGCCGCGGCGTTTCTTGGAGCCTGCCCCCTTTGAGCCGAGCGGAGGCCAGTATGACCGCGGTCGCCGTTCCGGTTGAGCGGGCGGGCGGGTGGACGTGGCCCCTGGGCCGGGCGTTGGCGGCGGTGGTCGAGTGCACGAAGCCGGGGATCTCGCGGCTCGTCGTGGTGACGTCGGCGGTGGGGTTTGCCGCGGCCCGGTTTGTCGAGGGGCCCGCGGCGCCGTCGGCCTGGGTGGCGCCGCTGCTGAGCGTGGTGGTGGGGACGTGGCTCGCGGCGAGCGGTGCGAACGCGCTGAACACGTGGATGGAGGCCGACCTGGACGCGCGGATGCAGCGCACGGCGGGCCGGCCCATTCCGTCCGGGCGGCTGCGGCCGCGGACGGTGTTCGCGTGGGGGCTCGCGCTCGGGCTCTCGGGCGTGCTGGTGCTGCTGGGGTGGAGCGGGGCGGCGCCGGCGCTGGTCGGGCTGGCGTGCATCGTGAGCTACGTGCTGGTGTACACGCCGATGAAGACGCGGACGCCCTGGTGCACGCTCGTGGGGGCGGTGCCGGGGGCGTTGCCGCCGATGATCGGCGCGGCGGCGGCGGCGCCGAGCGGCCCCGCCTCGGGCATTCTGAACCCGACGGGCGTGAGCCTCGCGGCGCTGATGCTGGTGTGGCAGATCCCGCACTTCATGGCGATCGCGCAGCGCTACCGCGAGGACTACCGCCGCGCGGGCATGCGCATGCTGCCGTGCGAAGACCCGCAGGGCCGCAAGACGGCGACCGTGACGTGCGGCACGGCGGCGCTGCTGCTGGTGGCGTCGGTGGTGCCGCTGCTGACGGCGGACGGCACGCTGGGATGGATCTACGGCGTGACGGCGGGCGTGAGCGGGGTGGCGTTCCTGCTGCTCTGCCTGCGGATGGCGGGCGGGGCGGGCGCGGCGGGCGGGACAGGCGAGGACGTGGACGCCGACCGTGGGGCGAAGCGCGTCTTCTTCGCGTCCATCGCGCACCTGCCGCTGCTGCTGGTGGCGCTTGTGGTGGACGGGGCTCTTGGCAGGTTGCTGTGAATGGTCGCGCCGGCGCGGGTGATGCTGGAGGGCGTGTCGGCCGCGTACGGCGGGCGGGGCAACCGGAGTGACGCGGCCGCGGCCATGCCATTGCGGGGCGTGACGCTCGCGGTGCCGGCGGGGCAGCGTGTTGCGATCGTGGGGCCGAACGGGTCGGGGAAAAGCACGCTGCTGCGGGTGCTGTGCGGGGCGCTGCCGCCGCGGGCGGGCGTGGTGCGGTGGACGATGGGCGACGGCGTCGTGCTGGAGGCGGCGGCGGGACGCGGGCTGTCGGGCGCTGATCGTCGGCGGCTCGCGTCGGGCGTGGTGCCGGTGTTTCAGACGCCGGCGACGGACGGGCTTTTGACGGCCGAGGAGAACCTGCGGCTCGCGGGCGTGCTGCGGGGGATGTCGGGGCGCGAGGCGCGGGCGGCGGCGCGGGCCGCGCTGCGTGACGCGGGGCTTGAGGCCGTGGCGGGCACACGCGCGGCGGCGCTCTCGGGCGGCATGCGGCGGCGGGTGGACCTGTCGCGGTGCCGGCTCTCGCCCGCGTGGCTCTTCACGCTGGACGAGGCGACGGCGGGGCTCGATGTCGAGGCGGCGGCGGCGTGGAACGCGGGGCTTCTTCGGCTCATCGGACGGACGGGTTCGGATGAGCACGCGGCCGCGGGCGGGGCGGGCGACGGCGCGTCGGTCGTCTTCACCACGCACGACATGGACGAAGCGGGGAACGCCGACATGGCCGTGGTGATGCACGAGGGGCGCGTGGTCGCGTGCGGCCCGCCGCGGGCGCTGTACGAGGCGGTGGGCGAGGTGGTGCTGCGCGTGGCGTGTGGCCCGCGGGAGGCGGACGCGGTGCGGGCCGCGCTGCGAGCGACGGGTGTGGCGGACGCGGACGGCGCGTTGATCGCGGGGCGGGGCGGTGCGCCGTGGCCGGGCGGGGCGATCGCCGTGCCGCGAGACCGCGCGGCGGCCGTGGCGTCGGCGTTGGCGGGGCTCGGCGTGCCGTTCACGTTGGGGCCGCCGACGATGGCGGACGTGTACCGCGCCGCGTGCGGGGTTGAGGCGCCGCGGCCCATCGAGCGGGGGGACGCGGCATGAGCGCGGCCTCGGGCGTGTCGGTCATCGCGGCGCTGGGCGTGCGCGAGGCGCTGCGACTCGTGCGGCGACCCAGCCAGATCGTCGCCGTGGTGGGCACGCCGCTGATGGTGTGCGGCGTGCTGGCGGCGGGGCTGCACGCGGCGCCGCCCGTCGCGGCCGCCGAGCCCGGCGGTTCGTACGGGGCCTACTTGCTGCCCGGGGCGATGCTGCTGGTCGTGCTGTTCGGCGCGGCGTTCGGGGCGATGTCGCTCATCGAAGACCGGCGCGACGGCCTGTGGCGCCTCGTGGAGCACAGCCCGGTGTCTCCGCTGACGGCGGCGCTCGGCAAGGTGCTGCCCCTCGCCGTGCTCTCGGCCCTGCAGGCGATCGTGCTGCTGCCGCTCGCGCCGGCGCTTGGGCTTTCGCCTGGGCTGGGCGGCATGCTGCTCGGCATGGCGGCGCTGGGGCTGATGGCCCTGGGCACGGGGGGATGGGGGCTCGCGCTCGCGCAGCGCATCGATTCGCCCCGCGGCTTTCACGGCGTCATCAACCTCGCGGTCGGGCCCGGCTGGCTGCTCAGCGGCGCCGTCTTCCCGATGCAGGCGGCGGCGCCGTGGCTCACCGCGTTGCAACGGCTCAACCCGTTCGGCTGGACGCACCGGGCCCTCGCCGCGGCGCTCGGCACGCCCGGCGTCCAGGTGACGGCGCTCGAGTGGCTCGGCGTCGCGGCGTTCGCGGGGCTGGGCCTGGCCGCGGCGCTCGTGTCGCTGGGCCGGCGCGGCGTGCCGCACGATTGATAGCGGCGAGGCCCCGCGGGGGGCGTGCCGGATCGGAGGCTCGGATGCGACGGATCGTGCTGCTGGTGTTCGCGACGGGCGTGGCGGCGTTCCTCGCGGCCGCGGTCGTGGTCTACGGCTTCGGCGTCGGTCTGCGCCCGGTATCGCCGACGCCCGCCGGCCCCGCGGGCGGGCTCGACAACGCCGACGCCGCCGCGTCCGAGCGCGAGGCCGCCCTGCGCACGCTGCAAATGCCCGCGTTCTCCATGGTGGACCAGGAGGGCGTCGCGGTCGACGAGACCATCTTCGACGGCCGCGTGACCGTGCTGGACTTCTTCTACACCCGCTGCCCGCTCGCCTGCCCCGGCATGACGGCGGTGATGGCCGACGTGCAGACGAGGCTCGAGGGCAGCGGCGTGCAACTGGTCAGCATCAGCGTGGACGGCGAGCACGATGCGCCGGGCGTGATGCGAGCCTACGCCGAGGCGCACGGCGCGAAGCCCGGCGTGTGGCGCTTCCTGTCGGGCCCGCGGGCGCAGGCGGCGGCGCTGCTGGAGCAGGGGCTGCGGCTCCCGCTGATCGAGAACCCCGATGACCCGTCGGGCGTGCCGATGCTGACGCACCCGACGCGGCTCATCGTGATCGGGCCGGACCGGTCAGTTCGCGGGTTTGCCCAGTACACCAACGAGCACGAGGTCGAGCTGCTGGTCGAGCGTGCCCGGGCGCTCGCGCAGGAGCGCTGAGACACCGGCCATGCGATCGGCGGCGGCGTCGCGCAGGTCGCGCTCGCGCTGCACGCGCGCGGCGATGGCGGCGAGCAGCGACTGACGCGCGGCCGGTCGGAACGCGGCGGCCTCAGCCAGCGGACCGTCCCGGCGCGGCGCGGCGCTCCAGTGCGGGCTCGGCCCGGGAGACGGGCTCGGCGCCGGGGGCGGGGGTGTGTTGGCGGAGTCGTTGGAGTCCACGGTGCTTCCAGTTGTTGACGGCGGTGATGTTGACGCCGAGGGACGCCGCGGCTTGCTGGTAGCTCAGTCCACGGCACACGATGAGGTCGACCGCATCGGCTTCGCCGCGGCTGAGCCGTCGAAGCCTCTCCGTGCCCGGGCGGGCGGTTCGCTCGCCCGCGCTCCGGCCCGGGGCGGGCTCGGGGCCCGCCGGCGCGGCGTGGGACGAGGACGCGACCAGGGCCGAGGCGACGCCCGGGCCGCCGGTCGCCGCGACCGCACCGGCCTCCGCGGCGGGCGCGGCCTCGGCCGCGTTGGCCGGGGCGTTGAGCGACGCCGCGATTTCCGCGAAGCGACGCTCCCTGCGATGCCGGCGGCGGATGATGTTCTCCGCCACCTTGAGCAGATAACTCACACCGATGGGTTTCCTTTCAACCTCCGGCGTGTCGAGGAGGCGTGCGAACACCTCCTGCGTCACATCGTCGGCCGTCGGGGCGTCCACGCTCCGGCGGGCGAAGCAGTACACCCGCCCGTAATAGCGATCGAACAAATCCAGGACGAACCGTCCACGTTCTTCGGCACCCATGCCGACCCTCCATCGCTCGCCGCGGCCTCCTGCCGCGGGACCCACCCCGTTCGACCGGTTGATAACCCCCGGTCCAGGGCGTGGCCACCACCACGCCCGGGTTCCCCCGCGCTACATCGATCACCCCGAAAGTGGTACCGGGCCGGCCGAGGCCGGTGGGCACCCTTTTTCAGGGCTTTTCGTGTTTCGATCACGATCCCCAGATGTCAACTGAAACAGGGCACCCACATACACCCTGGATCAGGGAGAAGCCCGCAGAGAGCGACAGTCATGATGAAATGCAAGGCCTGATCGGGCGGGAGCAACGAAGATCGCCGCGGAGGCCGTTGGATGATCGGCGAAGGGGTTGGGTGAGATCCCAGTTTTCACTTCCCGATTTCTTCTGACAGGTTAGCGACAACTTTTCCACAGGGCCAGCGGAAATTTGCCCGGGCATGCGAACTTGACTGCAACGACCCAAGATTTCATGGGTTGTGCATCATCGCCGGCAAATCATGGACAGACCGGTGGAGTCGATGTGCAGCGTGGTATACCCCAGAACAAGTTGAATTGAAGGCGAGGTTGGCGCGGATTGCATGTGGTGCGCGGCGAGACGCAGCGAGCGCATCGGCAGGCGGTCGCTGGCGTTATGCGACGTGAGTTGATGATGCGCGAGGCGGAGGCACTCGCAGACGACCGTGTTCGCACACCCCAAAAAGGCGTCTCGCGGCCAGTGCAGGCCGTTGGGGATGGTTGTTGCGGCGGCGAGCCGTTCCCGCGCGGCGGCGCGGACGAACCGGCCGGCGTCGCGGGCGAGGGCGGCGGATCGGGCGAGGCCGGCGAGCGCGGCGGGATGGGCGGCGCGGAGGGCGGGGAGGACGCGGGCCCGCAAATAGGCCCTGGTTTTGGTGGTGTCGAGGTTGGTGCGATCGGTGACCGCGGTGTGGCCGGCGGTCTCGCAGAGGGCGAGGAGGTCGAGGCGCGGGATGTCGAGCGCGGGGCGGATGAGACGGATGGTGCCCTGAAGCGGGCGGGAGGGGGCGATGCCGCCGAGGGCGATGGGGCCGGCGCCGCGGAGCAGGCGCATGAGGATGGTTTCGGCCTGGTCGTCGGCGTGGTGGGCGGTGGCGACGGCGACGCAGCCGTGGCCGGCGGCGAGCCGTGCGAGCGCGGCGTAGCGGGCGCGGCGGGCGTTGGCCTCGGCGTTGCCGGGGTGTGCGGCGATGTGGACGGCCTCGGTGCAGAAGGAAAGGCCGAGCGCCTGCGCGAGTGAGGCGGAGGCACGCTGGTCTGCGGCGGCCTCGGCCTCGGGGCGGAGGTCGTGCAGGATGTGCGCGACGATCGGCCGGGGGGTGACGGTGGCGAGGGCGAGGGTGAGGGCGGAGGAGTCTGGGCCGCCGGAGCAGGCGATGAGGGTGGGCCGCTCAGTGTCGCGGACGGCGGAACCGCCGGTGAGCTGACGCCACGCGGCGGTGATGCGTCGGACGGTGGGGTGGCTGCGTGGCGGCGGGCGGATGGACACGCTGGGGGCCTCGGCCCGATGATACGAGCATGATGCCACCGACTGTGGAGGTTGCTGGGCCGGGTGCCGGGCAGGGGGAGACGCCCGGGGCGGCTGAAGCTCCGTTGGAGAGGGCTGCGGTGGTGGGGGCGCCGGACGAGCCGTCGGTGGCGCCGTTGCAGTACAACGCGCTCGCGGGCGGGCTGATGGCGGCGGGGATGCTGGTGGTGGTGATGGTGCTGATGCGCAAGGCGCGGCAGTTGCGCGCGCGGCGGGTGGAGATGCCGCAGATGGGGGAGGCGCGGGCGCACATTCAGTCGCTGCACGAGTCGGCCGCGGCGCGGGAGAGCCTGGACAACGTGCTGGCGGATTGCGAAGAAACGGCGCGGCGGCTGGCGGCGCTGGTCGAGACCAAGGCGGCGCGGCTGGAGGCGCTGCTCGTGGAAGCGGAGGCGACGGCGGAGCGGCTTGAGCGGGCGGCGGGGGCTGGGGCGGGCGCGGTCGGCGGGCTCCCGTCAGACGCGGGGCGGCGCGCGGCGGAGATGGCGGCGCGCGGGCTGGATGCGCACGGGATCGCGGCGGAACTGGGACGGCCCGTGGGGGAAGTGGAGCTGATGCTCGCCTTGCAGCGCGGCCGGGGGAGCGGCGCGGCCTGAGGCGTGGGCATGGGGATGGTGCCCGGCGGCGCGCGACCATCCGGTGCCCATCCAGTGCCCATCCAGTGCCCATCCGGTGCGGATCAGGCGCTGGTGCGGCGGGTGAGCGCGTCGAGGCAGAGGACTTCAAACGCGACGTGGGCGGCGAGCAGGGCGGTGTTCTGCGCGACGTCGCGGTCGGGGAGGACTTCAACAACGTCGGCGCCGGCGAGGTTGATGCCCGCGGCGGCGCGAAGGATGCCGAAGGCGTCCCAGGGTGTGAGGCCGGCGGGGCAGGGGGTGCCGGTGCCGGGGGCGAAGGCGGGGTCGAGGCAATCAACGTCGAACGTGATGTAGCAGGGGTGGCCCTTCAGGGACGCGATGAACTCGCGGACGATGGCCTCGCCGTGGCGGCGGGCCTCGTCGGCGGTGACGACGCGGATGCCCAGGGCCTTGGAGGCGTCGATGTCGGTCGCGGTGTTGAGCGGGCCGCGGACGCCCAGCGTGAGGGTGCGGGCGGGGTCGATGATGCGCTCTTCGATGAGGCGGAGGAATGGGGAGGCGTGGCTGTGCTTCTCTTGCCAGACCTGGTCGACGGTGTCGAGGTGGGCGTCGAGGTGGAGGAGGGCGAGGGGGGGAGTTGGGGGGATCGGGGATCGGGGATCGGGGACTGGGGGGGGAGGGGGGGAGGAAGAAGAGGGAGGAGGGGAAGAGCGCGGAATGGCGGCTCGGAGAGCCGCCCCACCCGGAGCCGACCTACCCGGAGCCGACCTGGCCAGGGTGGCTTTGATGTTGGCGTAGGCGATGGAGTGGTCGCCGCCGAGGGCGAGGAGTTTGGTGGTGGGGTCGGCGAGTTGCTCGGCGAAGGTGGTGACGGCGTCGAGCGTGGGCTTGAGATGGAAGGGTTGGACGGGGGCGTCGCCGGCGTCGGCGAGGCTCAGGGTGTCGGGCAGGTCGATGCGGTGCTCGAGGTGGTAGCGCTTGAGGTACTGGCTCGCGTCGCGGATGGCGCGGGGGCCGAAGCGGGCGCCGGGGCGGAAGGTGACGCCGGTGTCATAGGGCACGCCGTAGACGGCCCAGTCGAGCGGGCGTGCGTCGGGCGGGACGAGGGGGAGCAGGGGGTAGCGGCCGAAGGTGCATACGCCGGAGAGGCGGGGGTTTTGGCGTGGGTCAGGGAGTGTGGTTCGGGGCATTGGGGGAGGGTAGCGAGCGGGCGGGAGATCCTGACGGTGCTTGGAGAGCGGGCGCCGCTCGCCACAGGCGGCAAGCCTGGGCCCGGGGCTCAGGCCAGCCAGTTCGCATCGAACGTCATGCCCTGCACGAGCGCGGCCTCGCCGTCTTCGGTCATGCCGGCGACGGGGTAGGCGCAGTAATCCAGGCTGAAGCTGCCGGCGGGGCGGTGGTTGCCGGAGAGGCCCAGGCCGCCGAAGGGGAGTTGGCCGCTGGCGCCGGCGGTGCCGCAGTTGATGTTGACGCAGCCGGCGCGGGCTTCGGCGCGGAAGCGGTCAGCGGCCTTTGCGTCGGCGGTGAAGAGGCTTGCGGCGAGGCCGTAGCGGGTGGCGTTGGCCTGCTCGATGGCTTCATCGAGGGAGCGGACAGTGCAGACGCGGAGGAGGGGGGCGAAGAGTTCTTCGTCGAGGCCGGGGTGGAAGGAATCAGCAGCAGAAGAAGGCACAGGCTGCAAGCCTGTGCCACCGGGGGCGGAGTGGCGGCTCGGAGAGCCGCCCCACCCGGGGGGGAAGCCCTGCGGCACGAAGCGTTCGACGCGGGCGATGCCGGGGGTGATGAAGTGGCCGCCTTGGGCGGCGGCGGGGATGTCGGTGGACATCGGGAGCAGGAGGTTCGCGCCGGCGGCGCGGAGGTGCTCTTGGAAGGTGAGGGCGGCGTCGCGCGACTGGCGCGTGACGAGCGGGCCCATGAAGCAAGGTTCGCTGCGCGGGTCGGTGACGGCGAGGGCCCTGGCGGCTTGCACGATGGCGGGGAGCAGCTTGCCCGCGACGGCCTCGTGCACGATGACGCGGCGCGTGCAGGTGCAGCGCTGGCCCGTGGTGGCGAAGGCGGCCTTGGTGATCTCGATGGCGGCACGCTTCAGGTCGGCGTCGGGCATGACGACGCAGGGGTTGTTGCCGCCGAGTTCGAGGGCGATGATGCGGCCGGGGCGGTCGAGGTTGGCTTCGAGGATGGCGCGGCCGACGGGCCACGAGCCGGTGAAGAGGATGCCGTCAAGGCCGTCGTGGCGGACGAGGGCCTGGGCGTTGTCGACGCCGCCTTGGACGAGGTTGATGGTGCCGGCGGGGGCGCCGTGCTCTTCGAGGGCTTGATGCAGGAGCTCGGTGAGGAGCTGGCCGCAGGCGGGGGCCTTGTCGCTGGGTTTGAAGACGACGGTGTTGCCCATGGCGAGGGCTGGGATGATGTGGCCGTTGGGCAGGTGAACAGGGAAGTTGAAGGGTCCGAGGACGGCCATGACGCCGTGCGGGCGGAACCAGCAGGCGGCGGTGCGCTGCGGGGTGAGGTTGAAGGAGAAGGGGGCGACGCGGGCGAGGCCCTTGTTGTGCGGCTGGCTTTGCAGTGTGGTGCCGCCGGCTTGTTCGTCGAGCGTGATGTCGACCTTGCCGGCGAGGAGCGCGGCCTCGCCCTTGCACTCGTGCAGGGCCTTGCCGACTTCGTCGCAGAGCAGTTCGGCGACTCGGGCCGCGTGCTGCTTCGCGAGGTCGGCGTAGCGGCGCAGCGCGGCGAAGCGGCGGTCACGCGGCCAGGCGGACCACTCGGGCAGGGCGCGGCGGGCCGCGGCGACGGCTTCGTCGACGTGGGCCCGCACGGGGGTCGCGGCGTAGACGACGTGGTCGGGGCGGGCGGGGTTGCGGCTGGTGAGGGTGTCGCCCGGGAGCGGGCGCCAGCGGCCGGCGATGAGGTCGCTGGGGGCGTGGAGGAGCGAGGCGTGGTGCGCGGGGTGGGTCGCCATGCCGGCATCGTACCGGCAGGGGCGAGGCGGTCAGGTTCGCGGCTTGCGGCGTGCGGCCTTGGCGGCTTTCTTGGTTGCGGGCGCACGCGTGGCGGCTTTGCGGGCGGCGGGCTTGGCGGTGTGCTTGCGGGCGACCTTGCCGTGGGGCAGGGGGCCGCGGTCGTCGGTGGGCGTGACGCCGACGGTGCTGCCGGGGTCGGCGTGGAGCAGGTGGGCGATGTCGCCGTTGAGGTGGACGCGGCCTTCGGCGTCGATGAGCGCACGCTCGTGGACGGCGAAGAAGTCGCCGTCGGACTGGAGATAGCTGACGATGACGAGGCGGGCGGCGTCGCCGGCGGCGTCGAGCTCGGCCTTGGTGATCGAAGTGCCGAGTTCGCGGCGCTCGGTCTGCTTGATGATGGGGACTTCTTCGGTCTTGGCGGTGAGGTGGGGGCCGCCGTCAAAGGGGTCGATGAAGCCGTGGAAGCCGAAGCCGAGGCTCTCGAGCATTTTGCGGGCGGGGACGGTTTCGGGGCCGACCTCGCCGATGAGGGCGCGGGCCTGCGGGGGGAGCAGGCTCAGGTAGATGTCTTCCTTGGGCAGCAGGCTCAGGATGAACTCGCGGCTGTACTGGCAGAAGCGGTCGGCCTCGTCGTAGCTCAGCGGGACGAAGCGGCGGCCCAGGTAGTCCCACAAGAGGTTCTGGCCGTCGGCGGTGATGGCGGCCATCATCTCGGCGAGCAGTTGCTCGCTGAAGAGCCGGCGGTGCAGGCCGATGAAGTGGAAGCGGACGAGGCTGATGAACCGGCCGAGCTTGAGCTTGTGGCGGCGGTAGCTGGGCTGGAGGATGAGGCCGCCGAGTTCGCTCGGGCTGGAATCGTCAAGGTGCAGGCGGGCGACGGTGTGGGTGGTGCCGGTCTGGAGGCTCTTGCTGAAGAAGTGGCGCTGGTCGAGCTTCAGGCTGACGTTGGGGTTGCCGGGGCCGCCCATCTTGGCGATGACCTGGCTCGTGCCGAGCACGCCGCCGCTCTCGGCGTCTTCGAGGACGAACATGAAGAGGTCGCTCTTGATGGTGGAGCGGCCGAGGCCCGTGAGGCTTTTCTCCGGGGTCTTGATGGCGTGCATCGCGGCGGCGACGGGCTCGGGCTCCACGGGCGCGCGGCGATCGGCGGCCCGCGCAAAGCTGTTGCGCGAGTGGACGATCTTCTGCCCGATGATCTCCTTGTCCGGCGGCAGGTTCACAAAGTGAACCATGCGGGCCAGCTTCAGCAGGGTGTCGGCGTCGTCGGCTTTGGCGCGGCGGATGAAGTACATGGTTGCCTTTCTCCTGGGTCAGAATAGCTGCCCAACTTGGAGTCGCTGTTCGCCTCGTGATTCGCCGGGCGGAATCTTCTCACATTTACCAACGACATTCCAGCTTTTCTCTGCATCCTTGTTTGTCTGGGACGACTGAGGGTGCCACATTGATACTACCCATAACCTCTTTCCGGAAATCACGAGGCAGCGGAGTTTACACTTTTGAACCATGCCGACGACATCTGCGTTGACCAATGCGTCCTTATGGTCCGAAGCGCCGAGGCACACCTTTTCTGCATCCCCGCCGAGCGTTGCAATCACCCGGACATTCGCCATTTCTGAAACCACCCACCTGAGCACGTAACTGCCGTACTTCACTACGCTCTTCGGGAGATCGCCGCCTCGCTTGTTATTTCCGGGGCGAAGAAGGTTTGCTGCAGCTGATCCGTAAAGTGTTTTCTCCTGCAAGCCGAGTCGCTCTATGTGCTTGACGATCTTAGTGTTTGTTGGCGCGACAGGGTTATGGGAGTATGGCCGGCTCAATCTCGCTGTGTCAGGATTTTCTACCCAATCTTGGCAGTAAAATTCCTTAGCCAGCAAGAGGAGCGAGCCGTTCCATGCACCGTACAGCGACTCCGTCCCGAACAATCTCGGCTCATCGCAGCAAGACTTGATGCTGTAAACATTCACCCATCCACTGCAATCTGTATGTTCACGAATTATAATTGGAATAGTCGGCATTGAAGCATTCCGCTGCCCACGTCAGTGAGAGACTCGTTTACGACGCCGCCTTCGCCAGCCCCGCCTCCACGCACGCGAACACACGCGGCCAGTCCTCCATCTTCATCACGCCCAGCGGCGGCAGCATGCGGAGGTGGTACGGCCCGTGCCCGCACCAGAAGGTGATGACGCCGGCTTCGAAGAGGGCCTTGGCGGCGTTCATGATCTTCGCCTTCTCGCCGCCGAAGGGCGTGAAGCGCATCATGCCGCCGAGGCCGTCGGCGTGCCGCGGCACAAAGGCCGTCTTGGGGAACCACGCGGGGTGCTTGGCGACCAGCGCGTCCATCTGCTGGCGGAACGCCGCGTGGTGCTTGGCAGCCAGGCCGTCGTTCTTGCCGGGCGCGGAGTCGTAGAGGCCGCTCTGCTCGAGCAGTTCCATGACCTTGGTGCCGACGGCGAAGTCCTGCGTGCTGCCGGTGAAGGTGCCGCTGAGGAGGCCCGGCTTGGGGTTGTACTTCTCGGTGTAGAGCGTGGCGCAGGCCTGCGTCATCTTGCCGACGCAGAAGACGTCGACGTACTGGCCCACGTCAAAGTGCTCGTACGCGAACATGCGCTGCCCGCGGCCGAAGGACTGGATCTCGTCGTCCCAGACGGCGATGCCGTGGTGGCGGCAGCGCTCCATGAGGGCGACGAGGAAGTCGCGCGGCGCGGTGTTGAAGCCGCCCTCGCCCTGCACCAGTTCGAAGATGAAGCAGGCGTGCATCTTCGGGTAGCGGTCGACGTACTGGTCGAGGCGCCACAGGGCGTGGTCGATGAAGTTCTTGGCCCCGCCGACCTTCTCCACGGCCTCGTCATTCCAGAACGGCATGTAATCGACCTGCGTGCTGAGGGGGATGCCCTCGCGGCCGACGGAGGAGTCGCCGATCTGGCACATCGTGACGCTGCGGCCCATGAAGCAGTGCTTGAAGGCGAGAACGCGGCTCGCGGGGAAGTGCTTCTGGTAGCAGACCTTCAGGGCGTTCTCGTTGGCCATCGCGCCGCTGGTGGTGACGAAGCAGTGCTTGAGGTCGCTGTGCTTCTTCGCGTTGCGGAGGATGGCCTCGCCGAACTCGGTCGCGCCGAAGCCGGTCATGAGGTTGCCGTGCTTGCAGGTGTCCTCGATGCCCGCGGCGACGCCGGCGCGGACGAGCTCGGGGTGGCTGTGGCCGAAGAAGTGGACGCCGATGCCGGTGATCATGTCCCACTTCACGCTGCCGTCGGCGAGCTCGACCAGCGCGCCGTTGCCGACGCCCGAGCCGATGTAGGGGTAAAGCAGCGGCCGCCCGCGCACGTCGGCCGAGCGGGCCATCATCGCGTCGTACTCGACCTTCAGGCCCTCGCGCGGGGGGCGGGCGTCGGTGATGGTGGCGCTCGCGGCCCGGACCTCGCGCACGATGGCGTCCACGGCGTTTGCCACGGCCGGGTTGTGCCGCAAGGTGTGGCCGACGGATGGTTCGCTGGCGACGGCGGTGGTCACGGGGGGTCCTTTCGAGGATCGGGCTGCCGCGGTACATCGGCAGTTTACGCCCGCGGATTGCACCCCACCCGCGAGTGCTGGTAAGGGCTCGCCGGACGCTCGGACGTGGGGCCGGGTGCCGTGGAGGCGCCGCGTCACGGTTGTCCGCACAGCGCCCGGGCCGGGGCTTGGGCACCGGCGCTCGGGCGACAGGGCTCGGGTACAGGGGATTTCGCGAGCAACACCCGCGGGCGTGCGGTCAAGGGTTTGCGCGTCCCTCCGTCAGCCGCAGCATCAATAGCGCCAGCAGTTGGCACCGCTCGACAAGGCTGGGCAGCTCAATCCACTCCTGCGGCGTGTGAAGCCCGCCGCCGCGCACGCCCAGCGTGTCGATCGTCGGCAGGCCGGCGTCTTGCAGGATGTTGCCGTCGCACACGCCGCCGGTCTGGGCGAAGGGGAGGCGCTGGCCCAGGTCCTCCGCTGCGGCGCGAGCGGCGAGGGCGAGCGACTCGGTGCGCGGCGTCAGCAGCTTGGCGGGCCGGTTGAAGACGAGGTCGACCGCGACGCTGGGCATCGCGTCGGCGGGTGTGGCGAGCGCGGTGAGCATCTCGGCGAGCTCTCGCTGCGTCGCGGCGTCGTTGTAGCGGCAGTTGCCCCAGGCCTGCGCGTGGTCCGGCACGGCGTTGGTCGCCTTGCCACCGGCGATGGGGCCGACGCACGCGATGCGGCCGCGCGGCACGTCGGGCATCTTCCCGATGGCGACGAGGCACTCGGCGAGCCTTGTCACCGCGCTCACGCCCGACGCGAAGTCGCGGCCGACGTGCGCCGAACGGCCGCGAACCGTCAGCATGAACTGCCCGCTGCCGCCGCGGGCGGTGGCCAGCTCGCCCCCGGGCAGCGCCGGCTCGAGGGCCAGGCCCACATCGTGCCGCGCGGCCTCGGCCCGCAGTGCGGCGGCGGAGGCGAGCGAGCCGGTTTCTTCATCCGCGTTCAAGAGATAGGTCCACCGCACCGCGGCGCCCACTTCGGCCAGGGCCTCAAGGGCCGCGACGGCGATCACCAGGCCCCCCTTCATGTCCACGCAGCCGGGGCCCACGGCGGTGCGGCCGTCGGGCGCGATGCTCAGTGACTGGAACGGGCCGCGCGGGTCGTGCACGGTGTCCAGGTGGCCGGCGATCAGGATCCGCGGGCCGTCGGGGCGGGCGTCGAGGCGGCTGCACACGGCCGTGGGCGGGGGCGTGTCGGTCTCAAAGGTGCCGCGGAGCCACGTCGGCTTGGCCTCGCCCGGCACGAGCGTGACGCGCGCGCCCAAGGCCGCGAGGCGGGTGGTCAGCAGGCCCCGGGCCTCGTCGATGCCGGCGGCGAATCCCGTGCCGCTGGGGATGCCGACGTGCCGCCGCAGATCGGCGAGGAGCGAGTCGCCCCGGGCCGCGACGGCGGCGACCAGACGCTGTTCGTGGGTGGTGAGGCGCACAGCCGAGTTTACGTCGCGCGGTGCGGTGCGCTCGCGGAGCCTGGCGTGGCCAAGAGGGCCGCGGCCGAGCGCACGGCGGCGGATGTGGTAGTCTGCTGAAAACGCTCATCTTTCGGAGGGAGCCCGCGATGCGCTGCGGATGGATGTCGTCGAACAAGGTGCGTGGATCCGCGGCCGCCGGCGTGGTGCGGGCCGTGGCGTGGGGGTTCGCGGCGGGCTTGGGCCTGCTGGCCGTCGGTCCGGGGCAGGCGACCGCCGCGGCGCAGCCCGCGCCGGAGCCGGTGGCGCTCTTTGACGGCACGAGCCTCGCCGGCTTTCACGCCGTGTACGGCGGCAGCATCGACGCCTGGGGCGTGGAGAACGGCGAGATCGTGACGCGGGCGGCCGGCAAGGGCGGCTGGCTCGCCACGACCAAGATGTACCGCGACTTTGAGCTCGAGTGCGAGTTTGTGATCCCGAAGGGGGGGAACAGCGGCTTGGGCCTTCGGTGCGATTCCGCGGGCGACCCGGCGTTCGTCGGCCTCGAAGTCCAGATCCACGACGACCACGGCAAGGCGCCGAGCGTCAGCTCCTGCGGCGCCGTGTACAACGCGATTGAGCCGGCCGAACAGGCCGTGAAGCCCGTGGGCGAGTGGAACCACTACCGCATCCGGCTGGTGGGGGACACCCTCAACGTGTGGTTGAACGGGGTGCACGTGCAGGAGAATCAGACCCTCGATTCCAGGGGGTACTTCCGCGCGGTGGACCAGCCGATGCCGCTCAACAATCGTCTCCCGACGGGCTACATCGCGTTTCAGGATCACGGCGAGGGCGGCCTGCGGCTCCGGAACATCCGGGTCACGGATCTCTCGCCCGACGCGGATCCGGGGGACTTCACCCCGGCGTTCGACGGCCTGACCACCACCGGGTGGTTCAAAAAGGGTGGGGGCGAGTTCGTGTTCGAGGACGGCGTGCTCGTCGCCAAAGACGGCCCGGGGCACCTGTTCAGCGAGGCGGCGCACACGGACATCGAGCTGCGGGCGTTTGTTCGGATCGCCAAGCCGGAGGAGACGGGCGCCCCGAGAACCGGGAACGGCGGCATCTACTTCCGCACGATCCCCCGGCCGGAGGACCCCGATTCGTGGCCCCTCGGCTACGAGGCGCAGCTCGACCACCACGACCCTCGGCCCACGAACTACACCGGGTGCATTTACGATGCGGCGGGCGCGAAGGTGGGTAAGCCCATCACCGAAGATGGGCGGTGGTTTGACTATCGCATCCGGGCCGTGGGCAACCGCGTGCAGACGTGGATCAACGGGGTTGCGATGGTGGACGCGACGCTGGACCTGCACAGCAAGGGGCATGTGGCGATCCAGACGCATCACACGGGCAACCGGGTGGAGTTCCGGGAGTTTCAGTGGCGCGTGCCGGGGGCGGAGTAGCGGCGGGGCGGCGGGTGCGGGTGGTTCGGGTGCGATGTTTCATGAAACATTGCGGTGTTCTCTGCGTCGTTGGACTGGAATCCTTTTCAGTTTTCGGTATGGTGGTGCGGCATGGCGGTGCATGACGGTCAGGATGTGCGGCGTGTGAACGGTTCGACCGGCGGTGGCGCGACGACGCTGCTGCTGTCGGCGATGATGTTCCTGCAGTTCTTTTTGTGGGGGGCGTGGTTCGTCACGCTCGGGCCCTTCATGTCGGCCCGGGGGGCGAGCGACGTTGACGTCGGGAACGCCTATTCGACGGCGCCGATCGCGGCGATTGTCGCGCCGTTTTTCCTGGGGATCGTGGCGGACCGGTTCTTTGCGAGCCAGCGGGTGATGGCGGTGCTGCACCTTGTGGGCGGGGGCCTGCTGATCGCGGCGCCCATCGTGCTGGAGCGTGCGGGGGTGGGGGCGTTTGTCGGGACGCTGCTTGTGCACATGCTCTGCTACATGCCGACGCTGGGGCTGAGCAACACGGTGGCGTTCCACGCCATGAGCAACCCGGCGAAGCAGTTCCCGCTGGTGCGGGTGTGGGGAACGGTGGGGTGGATCGTCGCGGGCCTGGCTGTCGGGACGCTGGCGAAGTCGCTCGTGTCGGAGGCGGGGACGTTCGCGAGCGTCGAGGTGGCGCGGGCGGCGTCGAGCCAGTTCTTTACGGTGGCCGGGGCGAGCGGGCTGGCGCTGGGGCTGCTGAGCTTCGCGCTGCCGCACACGCCTCCGCCGATGCGGGGCCAGCCGGCGCGGCTCCGGTCGATCCTGGGGCTTGATTCGCTGTCGCTGCTGAAGGACCCGAACTTTGCGGTGTTCGCGGTGGCGTCGCTCCTGGTGTGCGTGCCGCTGGCGGCGTACTACCAGAAGGCGGCCACGTACGCGGGGGCGGTCGGGCTTGATGAAGTGCCGATCAAGATGACCTTCGGGCAGATGTCCGAGATCTTGTTCATGGTGGTGATGCCGCTGTTCTTTGCGCGGCTCGGCGTGAAGTGGATGCTGGCGGTGGGGATGCTGGCGTGGGTGGTGCGGTACGCGTTGTTCGGCCTGGCGTGGGAGGGTGGGCCCGGGGGTGAGCACCTCGGCTGGATGGTGATTGTGGGCATCGTGCTGCACGGCATCTGCTACGACTTCTTCTTTGTGACGGGGCAGATCTACACGGAGCAGCGGGCGCCGGCGCAGATTCGGGCGCAGGCCCAGGGGTTTTTGGTGCTGCTGACGCAGGGCGTGGGGATGTTGATCGGCAACCAGTTGTTCCCGCGGGTGATCGAGGCGCGGACGGACGCGTCGGGCGCGGTGGACTGGACCGGGGTGTGGCTGACGCCGGCGGTGTTTGCGGCGACGGTGCTGGTGGTGTTCTGTGTGCTGTTCTCCGGGCGGCGTGCCCGGGCGAGGGTGGAGGGCGAGGCGGCGGTGCCCGGGGGTGCGGGTGGCGCGGGGGGTGCGGCGGTGTCGGCCGGTTGACGCGTTGGACGCGGCATGGGCCTTTGGAGTGGAC
>CAZCBN010000002.1:0-54728 GCA_964496975.1 uncultured Phycisphaeraceae bacterium | reverse complement strand
TCGGGGCGGAGACGCTCTCGACCAGAACAGGGGTTAGGTGCCATGAACGAGATTCGTGCGAAGTCTGAGCTGAAGCCGGCGACGCGTCGGCAGTTTTTGGCCGGCGCGGCGGCGGTTGGTGCGGCGGCGGTGGCGTTGTCGGCGGGTGCGGGCCGGGCGAACGTGCCGGCGATGAAGCCGGCGCGGGGGAAGGCGCCGACGCCTCCGGGCGCGAACGAGATCGTGAACATCGGCGTGATCGGCGTGGGGGGGATGGGGACGGGGCACGTCTACTCGTTCGCGGACGCGGCGAACAACGAGGGCGTGCGGGCCCGCATCGCGGCGGTGTGCGATGTGAACGACCTTCACGTGGAGCGGGCGATGAAGGGGCTCGCGGAGCGGAAGGTGACGGACGTGAAGACGTACCGGGCCTACAAGGAGTTGCTCGCGAACCCCGAGATCCACGGCGTGGTGATCGCGACGCCGGAGCATGCGCACGCGCACGTGGCGATGGACGCCATCATGGCGGGGAAGGACGTGTACCTCGAGAAGCCCATGACGCTGCGGCTTGACGAGGCGCTGGCGCTGCGCGAGCTGGTGCAGATGAACAGCGACAAGATCTTCATCGTGGGCACGCAGAAGATGATCCTGCCCAAGTACATCGCGGCGAAGAAGCTGATCGAGGAGGGCGGGATCGGGACGCCCGTGATGAGCCAGACGAGCTATTGCCGGAACACGCCGGCGGGCGAGTGGAACTACTACGAGATCGACGAGCGGTGGAAGCCCGGGGCGAACGTGGACTGGGACGCGTGGCTCGCGCACCTCGGGCCGCGGGAGTGGGACCCGAAGGTGTACATCCGGTGGCGCCGGTACCGTGACTTCAGCACGGGCATCATCGGCGACCTGCTGGTGCACGAGATGACGCCGATGATGATGGCGCTCGAGAGCCAGGGGTGGCCCAAGCGCGTGACGGCGACGGGCGCGCACCTGGTGGACAAGGAGATGGAGAACCACGATCTGGTGAACCTGACGATCGAGTTCGAGAGCGGGCACACGCTGATCGTGGCGGGGGCGACGTGCAACGAGACGGGCCTCGAGACGATGATCCGCGGGAGCCGGGCGAATATCTATCTGAACAGCCGGCACTGCGTGGTTCGGCCGGAGCGTCCGTACGTGGACGACGTGGACGAGCAGACGGTGAACTGCCCGGACATCGGCAACGACCAGCAGGGTCTGCGGATGAAGTGGCTCGAGGCGATCCGCACGCGTGAGCAGCCGCCGAGCACGGTGGACCTGGGTACGCGGGTGATGGTGGCGGTGGACCTGGCGACGCGGTCGGTGTGGGACGGTCACTCGTACGAGTTTGACCGGAGCACGATGACGGCGAAGCGGGTGTGAGCCGGTTGTGGGCCGACGACGGGGGCACGCTCGGGGCCGCGCCGCGGGGCGGGCCTGCGTTCTGCGGGGCTGCGCTTGGCGGACCTGCCTCGGGCGGGTGCGGGGTGGTGCGCCTTGCCGTCGCGGCGATGGGGACGCGGTTTGAGATGTTGCTGTCCGGCGGCGTGGAGCGGGAGCTTCGCGCCGCCGGGGAGGCAGCGGCGGCGGAGATCGAGCGGGCGCACGGGCTGCTCTCGGTGTTTGAGCGGTCGAGCGTGGTGTCGGCGGTGAACCGGGCAGCGGAGGCGGGGGAGGCGGGGGAGGCCTCGGTCGACGCGGCTTCGCGTGGCGGGCCGGCGGGGTGGACGCGGGTGCCGGGGGAGGTTGTGGCCCTGCTGCAGATGTGCGAGCGGGTGCGCGAGGCGAGCGGGGGGGCCTTCAACGCGGCGGCCGGGGGCCTGATGGTCGCGGCGGGGCATCGGGCCGGGGCGGAGCAGGGCGTGCGGCGTGCGGCGGCGGGGCCGGGGGTGGAGATCGACGCGGCGGGGTGCAGGGTGCGGCTGGTGGGGGGGGGGGCGGGGCTGGACCGCGGGGGCGTCGGCAAGGGGTGGGGGATTGATCTGGCGATGGAGGCGCTGCGGGAGGGGGGCGTGCGGTCGGCGATCGTGCACGGCGGAACGAGCACGGTCGCGGCGATGGGCGTGGACGGCGAGGGGCGGGCGTGGCGCGTGGGCGTCGGCGCTCGGCCGGGGGAGCGAGCGTTTGATGTGGTGCTGCGGGACGAGGCGGTGTCGGTGAGTTGGACGCACGGGCGGGTGTCGGCGGCGGGGGCGGGGCACACGATTGACCCGCGGAGCGGGGAGGGGGGGGCGCGGGGGAGGGGGGGGGCGGGCGGGGGCTGCGGCGCGGCGGAGACGGACGCGTGGGCGACGGCGATGCTGGTGCAGGGGGGGCTTGGAAAGGGGCTTGGGAATGGGCTCGGAGATGGGCCCGGGACGGAGATGGTGGGGATGTTCTGCAACGGCCGCGGCTGGATTGTCGAAGGCGGGCGGGCGGCGGAGGTTGTGGTGGGGCTGGATGCGGTTGGGGCGTGAAGGGCGGCCCGACGGCGGCGTGTGACACGGATCAGGAGTGATGCAGATGGCTGGAACGAGCAACGGCGCGTGGGGTTCGCAGGGGTCTTCGCTGCCGCAGGGCACGGGGGGGATGGACCGGCGGGCGTTTTTGGCGCAGTCGGCGGGGGTCGTGGCGCTGGCGTCGCTGCTGCCGTCGCTGGCGAGTGGGATGGTGTCGCTGGCGGGGCCCGTGCGTGTGGGGCTCGTCGGGTGCGGGCGGCAGGGGCGGGCGATCCTGGCGGAGCTTGCGAGCTTTCCCGACGTGACCGTTGCGGCGGTGTGCGACAACGACGAGCGGCGGCTTGACTCGGGCAAGCGCCGCGTGGCGAGCGCGGCGGGCTTTGCCTCGCACCAGCAGATGCTGGACGCGGGGGGGCTTGACGCGGTGTTCATCGCGACGCCGACGCACCAGCACCGAGGGATCGTGGAGGACTGCCTGAAGGCGGGGCTGCACGTCTATTGCGAGGCGCCGATTGCGCACACGGCCGAGGACTGCAAGGCGATCGTCGCGGCGGCGACCGCGGCGAAGGGGAAGTTTCAGGCGGGGTATCTGGCGCGGGCGAACCCGGTGTACGACCTGGCCCGGTCGTTCTTCCGGTCGGACGCGGTGCGGGACCTGGTGTCGATGGAGGCGTCGCGGGCGCGCAAGACGAGCCTGCGCACGCCGGCGAACGACCCCGCGCAGGACAAGGCGCTGAACTGGATTCTCGACACCGAGGTGAGCACGGGCCTGGCCGGGGAGTGGGGGAGCCACCAGTTCGACGTGTTCCACTGGTACCTCGACCGATTCCCGGTGAGCGTGCGCGGGTCGGGCGGGGTTCGGCTGCACAAGGACGGGCGGGAGATCCCCGACACGATCGAGTGCTCGCTCGCGTTCGGCGACGGGGCGACGCTGACGTACAACGCGACGCTGGCGAACAGCTACCAGGGGATGTACGAGCTGTTCCGCGGGACCAACGCGGCGATCAAGCTGGGGTGGTCGCACGGGTGGATGTTCAAGGAGGCGGACGCGCCGACGCAGGGGTGGGAGGTGTACGCGAACCGGCAGCAGTTCCACAACGACGAGGGCATCACGCTGATCGCGGGGGCCACGAAGCTTGCGGAGCAGGGCAAGCTGCAGCAGGGCGTGGGGCTGCCGCACACGGCGTTGTGGTACGGCGTCGAGGCGTTCCTCAAGACCGTTTCCGCCGGCGCGCCGGTGGTCTGCACGGCGGAGGACGGCCTGCGCAGCACGGTGGTCGGCATCGCGGCGCACGAGGCCGTCATGTCCGGGCGGACGGTCGAGATTGATCGGTCGCTGCTCGGGTGATCGGGCGGGCGATGAACCGCGTGAGTGGTCCGGCGAGCGGGGGCGGCGTGGTTTTGGGATGACGGGCGGCGCGTGGGCGCAGGGCGGGCGCGATGTTCGCGCCGCGATGATCGTGGGGGAAGGGTGATATGGGCGGCACGGCGGAATCGACGCGGATGTTTCGGCTGCGGGACCTGGGCTTTTTGGCGAGGCTCGGCGTCGCGTGCCTGGTGCTCGTGATGGTGGGGGGGAGCGCGGCATCGGGCGTGTTTCTGTACCTGCACCATCAAAACCGAGACGAGCGTGCCGGGCTGACGGTGGACGACGTGAAGGCGCACTACCACGGCATCACGGCGAAGGCGCCGCTGATCGTGGCGCTCGAGGACGGGCACCCCGAGGGCATCGCGGCGGCGGACCGCGACGACCTGCTCGCGTGGCTCCGGGGCGACCCGGCGAAGCTCGCGGGGCAGTACGACAACCTGGACCTGGGCGACCGGGCGCCGGTGGAGCTGATCGCGGCGAACTGCACCTCGTGCCACAGCCGGACGGCGAAGGCGGAGGGGGCGTACCCGCAGCTTCCGCTGGACTATTGGGACGATGTGCGGTCGGTCGCGATCAGCCGGGAGATCAACCCGGTGGGGGTGGAGATTCTGTCGGCGAGCACGCACACGCACGCGCTGGGCATGGCGTCGATGGGGTTTGTGATGGTGCTGTTTGCGCTGCTGACGAGCTGGCCGCGGCCGCTGGTGGGGCTCGTGTCGGCGGCGTGCGGCGTGGGGCTGCTGGCCGACGTGGGCGGGTGGTGGGTGACGCGCGAGGTCGCGGACGCGGCGTACATGGTGGTGGCGGGCGGGGCGATGTTCAACGGCGGGATCGGTGTGCTCGGGCTGCTGATCTTGCTCGACTTGTGCATGCCCCGCGGGAAGGCGAAGCCGGCGGCGGCGTGAGGTGGGCGTTGAGCGTGCGCGAGCGCGTGGCGCCGCGGCGGGCGACGCTGCGCTGGGCGGCATGAGGTGGGGTGGGCTGATGCGGGGCGGGTTGACGCCGGGCCCGGTTTGTCGGCTCGGTCAGGCGTCGGTGGACAGCTCGGCGATGAGGCGGCCCAGCAGGGTTTGCGTGGCGAGGACGCCCTCGTGCTCGCTGAGGCGGCTGCCCTCGTACTCGATGCCGACGTAGCCCTTGTAGCCGGCGTCCTTCACGATGGTGAGCATGCGGCGGTAGTCGATGGTGGTCTCGTTGCCGGCGTCGTCGAAGTCGTAGGACTTGGCGCTGACGGCGCGGGCGTAGGGCATGAGTTCCTTTGTCCCGGTGTAGCGGTCGTACCAGGCGGCGGGGTCGTCTTTGCGGGACCAGTCGAGGCAGAAGTTGCCGAAGTCTGGGAGGGTTCCGCAGCGTGGGTGGTCGACTCGCTGCATGACGGCGGCGAGCCAGGCGCCGTTGCTGCTGAGGCCGCCGTGGTTCTCGACGATGACGTTGAGGCCCTGGGCGTGGCCCAGCTCGGCGAGGCGTCGGAGGCCGTCGGCGGCGAGGCGGAGCTGCTCGTCGTACTCGCCCTCGCTCGCGGCGTTGACGCGGATGGAGTGGCAGCCGAGGGCGCTCGCGGCGTCGAGCCAGGGTTTGTGGTTCTCGACGGCCTTGGTGCGTTCGGCGTCGCTGGGGTCGCCCAGGCGGCCCAGGCCGTCGCACATGATGAGGAGGCACTTCACGCCGTGGTCCTTGGCTCGGCCGCGGAGGTCTTTGAGGTACTCGCGGTCGGTGGGCTTGTCTTTGAAGAAGGCGTTGACGAACTCGACGGCGCCGATGCTGTAGCGCTCGCGGGCGATGCGGGGGAAGTCGAGGTTGTCGATCTCGCCGGCGAAGAGGGCCTTGTGGAGCGACCACTGGGCGAGGGAGATCTTCAGGGCGGGCTCGTGGTCTGGGTGCACGAGGCGGCGGGCCGCGAGCGCGGGGGCGGCGGCCGCGGCGAGCAGGGCGGCGGAGCCGGCGGCGAGGACGGCGCGGCGGTGGAGGCGGGTGTGGTCGGCGGCGGTGGGGGGAAGGTCGTGCGTCACGGGGTGGCTCCTGTCGCGGCGGACGCGGGGGCGCGGTGCTTTGGCGCGGCTCGGCGCGCGGTGTGTGTGCGCGGAGGTGGTCCGCGTGCAGTGTCGCAGATCGGGGCGGCGGGTGCGCGGGGGCTGGGGATGTTGTGAACAAAGCCCGATCAAAATTCTGGACGTTGCCGGGGTTGATTGGGGTTTTCTTGAGGTGAGATGCCCGTAATCTGGTGGCGACAAGACCGCGCGGGCCAGGCTCCGCAGGGCGGACCGGGCCGCGCAGGAGGGAGTGACCATGGCGATGTGTAACACGATGAGTGGTGTGGCTGTCGTTCTGTCGGCGTGCGGTGTCGCGGGCGCGGCGCTTCAGCAGCAGGTGATCTTCGCGGACGTGGGGCCCAAGAGCGAGATCGGGGGCTTCACGTTCGACCGCTTTGATCGGCCGGTGCGGAGCCCGAACGGGCAGTACTGGGCGCTGCTGGCGCGGAACACGGGCGCGACAACGGCGGACGCGATGTACATCGTGGGGAGCGGGCTGACGGGCGCGATCGAGGTGCACGAAGGCGTCACGGAGCTTGAGGCGGGCCGGTTCGGCGAGGCGATGAGCGACCGCCGGATGGGCGTGAACGACCGGGGCGAGTACGTCGTGACGGGCGGCCTCACCGGCGCGACGACGGACGACGAGGTGCTGATCCGCGGGACGGCGGGGGGCACGCGGAGCATCGTGCTGCGCGAGGGCGCGGCGCTGGGGGATGGGACGACGGACCTGTACGGCGCGTCGAACGGCTCGGGCGGCATCCGCAACGACGGCACGGTGAGCTTTGCGTGGCAGGCCCGGCCCGTCGGCGGCACGGCGACGGCGGGGCCTGACGCGTACTTCACGAGCGCGGGCACCCGCGTCGCGACCGAGGGCGCGAACGGGCTGGTGGGCGGGCTCAACCAGTTGTTCTGGGCGGTGGAGAGCGGGGACTGGTTCCTGCGGAACGACAGCCAGATCGTCGTGAACGGCGTCGTGACGATCAGCGAGGGGAACAACCTCGCGGGCGTCGGCGTGATCGAGACCTTCCTCGGCGGCGGCGATGAGATGATGTCCAACGGCGACTGGTTCGCCCGCGGGTACACGACCTCGGACGTCGGCTTCGCGATCAAGAACGGCGCGGTGATCGCCCGCACGGGCGACGCGATCGTGTCGGGCAGCAGCGAGTCGTGGGATAACTCCCGCTGGCGCGCGAGCGGGGGCGCGACGGCCCAGACGCAGGGCGGGTTCTTCATCGCCACCGGTGACAACGCGGGGAACGTGGTGCTCGGCGGCATCACGGACAACGCGGACCAGAGCCGCTCGGTGGTGTGGACCTACAACAACGAGACGGTGTTCATGCGCAGCGGCGACCAGATCGACATCGACGGCGACGGCGCGGTGGACGACGCGTTCATCACGTGGTTCTTCAACGACACGAGCCCCGAGGCCCTCGGCGGGTTTTTGGCGGACGACGGCTGGTTCTACACCGTCGTCGACTTCCAGAACGCGGCGGGCACGTTCTTCGGCGAGGCGTTCATCCGCGTCCGTGTGCCGGCGCCGGCGGGGGCCGGGGTGCTGGCGCTCGCGGGGATGATCGCGTCGCGCCGTCGGCGCGGCTGAAGCCCGCGGCGGTGCCGCGTGATCGGTGACACACGGCGGCCCCGGGCCGAGCGGTCCGGGGCCCGCGTTGGCGGGTCCAGGGGATGCAGCGGGCAAGGCGGCGCGGCGACCCGCCGTGTGCGGGCCGCGCGAGCGATGGAGACAGCGACGATGCCGGTGCGTGAGCGTGCGGGGGAGCGTGGCGTGGGCGAAGGTCGGGCGGGCCGCGTCGTGACATCGGGTCGGGCGGCGGTGTGGGTTACGGGGCTTGCGCTGTCGGCCGCGTCGGCCGCGTCGGCCTTGGCGGGCGGTGCGGCGACGGACGCGCGCGACGCGACGCCGGTGGTGTTTGTCGGAGCGGGCGGCGACGAGGTGCTGCGGCCCATCGCGGGCCGCTTCGCGACGGTGGACGCGGTGGGGGCGGTGGTGCCGCTCGCGGCGGGTGCGGTGCCCGCGGCCGCGGGGTTTGTGAGCGAGGTGTTTGAGACGCCGGACGGGGGCGAGGCTGTGCCGACGCCGCGGCTCTTTGTCGCCTTTGCCGAGGGCGTGGGCGAGGCGGAGGCGGCGGCGGTGCTCGCGGGCTTCGGGCTTGTGAGCGAGGAGACGGCGTGGCGCGGGCTGCGCGGCGTTCACCGGGTGGAGCGGGCGGCGGGGAGCGGGCGCGCGGTGCTGGACATGGCGGCGGCGCTGTCCCAGCACCCGGCGGTGCGGTTCGCCGAGCCGGACATGTTTGTGACGATCCGCCCGCAGACGCTGCCGCCGGATGACGAGTCCTTCGGCCTGCAGTGGGCGCTCGATAACCCCGGGGGTGTGGACGTGGGGGCGCTGGCGGCGTGGGAGCACACGCTGGGCGACCCCGATGTGCGGACGGTGATCATCGACGTCGGCGTGCAGCCGGATCACCCGGACCTGAACCTGGCCGGCGGGTTCGACTTCACGAGCGACGCGGGGCCGCTGGGCAGCCCGTTCGGCGCGCCGGTGAACATGTGCGACCGCCACGGCACGTGGGTTGCCGGCGGGCTTGCGGGGCGGATCAACAACGCGCTGGGCGTCGTGGGGCTCGCGCCGGGTTCGCCGGCGGCGAGCGCACGTATCGGCATCAGCCAGCCGGCGTGCGACCTGAGCTTTGCCGGGCAGATCAGCTGGACGGCGGACGCGGTCGTCTGGGCGGGCGAGATCGGTGCGCTCGTGACGAACAACTCCAACGCGTACAGCCTGACAAGCTCGCTCGTGCGCGAGGCGTACGAGAGCACGCGTGCGGCGGGCGTGATCCACTTCTCGAGCGCTGGCAACGGGGCCAGCACGGACATCACCTACCCGGCGAACCTCGGCGCGGTGCACGCGGTGGGGGCGATCAACATCGACGGCGAGCGGGCGTTCTTCAGCAACTTTGGTGGGGGGCTGGAGCTTTCGGCGCCGGGGCAGGACATCTACACGACCGACCGCACGGGGCCCGACGGCAAGAGCCCGGGCGACTTTGCCTTTGTGGACGGGACGAGCTTCGCGTCGCCGCTGGCGGCGGGGGCCGCGGTGCTGGCACGGTCCGTGAACCGCGGGCTGACGGCGCTAGACACGTACGACGTGCTGCGGCTCTCGGCGACGGACCTTGGTGCGCCGGGGCGTGACGCCGACTTTGGCAACGGCGTGGTGAACGCGGCGGCGGCGGTGGAGCTCGGGGCGTGCTGGACGTCGTGGGCCGCTGTGCCGGGGGCTGGGCCGGCGCGACGGTCCAACCACGGCATGGCGCACGACACGGCGCGCGGGGCGACGGTGCTGTTCGGCGGACTGGATACGGTCTTTGCGCGCGGGGACACGTGGGAGTTCACGGACGCGGCGGGGTGGTCGCAGCGTGCGGCGAGCACGCCCGGGCTGAGTGCGCGGTACGGCCACGCGATGGCGTACGACGCGGCACGCGGCCGCACGGTGATGTTCGGCGGGTTCGCGGGCGCGGCGCCGGTGGCGGAGACGTGGACGTGGGACGGTCTGTCGTGGACGCGCGTGCAGACGACGGGCGGGCCCAGCGCGCGGCTGCTCGCCTCGGCGGCGTACGACGCGGCGCGGGGCGTGGTGGTGCTGTTCGGCGGGCGGCTCGCCGACGGTTCCTCCAGCGGGGAGACGTGGACGTGGAACGGCTCGGCGTGGACGCTGGCGTCGACCACGGGGCCCAGCCCGCGGAACTACCACGCGATGGCGTATGACGCGGCGTCGGGCTCGGTCGTGCTGCACGGCGGGACGGCGGGCGCGGCGGAGACGTGGGCGTGGGACGGCTCGGCCTGGACGCTGCGCAGTGCGGCGGGGCCGAGCCGATCTGGGCATGTGCTGGTGTTTGATGATCGTCGGGGCGAGCTGTTCATGTTCGCCGGGCGCGACGAGCCCGGGACGACGCAGTCACGCGGCCTCTACGCGTGGCGCGGCGACGCGTGGGAGATTGTCTCGCTGCAGGATGCTGGGCCGGTGGCGCGGTTCGCCGGGGCCGGGGCGTACCACAGCGCGTCGGAGCGCACGATCGTCTTCGGCGGCCTGCAGGGGACGGCGACGGGGAACGACACGTGGGCCTGGCGCACGCCGGACCCCGCCGTGAGCGTGAGCCCGGACTCGGCCGGGGCAAGCAGCGGCGGGTCGGTGCTGTTCAGCGCGGAAGCGAGCGGACGCGGGCGGGTGCGGTACCAGTGGATGAAGGACGGGGCGGACCTTCCCGGCGAGACGGGGGCGACGCTTTTCCTCAGCGGGCTGACGCTGGACGACGCGGGTGTGTACGCCGTGCGGGCGACGGACCTGTGCGGCGAAACGGTCTCGGACGGGGCCACGCTGGCGGTCGAGCCGTGCGCGGCGGACTTCGACGGCGACGGCACGGCGGGGACGATCTTTGACCTGTTCGACTTCCTCGCGGCGCTGGACGGGGGGCTGGACTTTGACGGCGACACGGCGCCCTCGACCATCTTTGACCTGTTTGACTTCCTCACGGCCTTGGACGCGGGCTGCCCCTGACGGATCGGGCCGGGGCGACGGCTGAAAAGGCCACGTCGGCCGGGCTCACGGAAAGCCGTTGTGGGCGGCATCGCGGGCCCGAACCGGAGGGCGTGGCGGCGGGTACAGTCTTGGGCGATGAACCCGATGCCCGTTTCATATGCGTCGCGGCTCGACGCGGCGGTAGAGGCCCTGGTGCTGAGCGCCGACCGGCCCCTGGCCCCCGCGCGGCTCGCGGAGGCGATCAGCGCGTGCGGCCTCGCCGAAGCGACAGACGCCGTCGAGCCGCAGGCCGGCGATGAGGCGGGGCACACCGCTGAGGATGGCCGCACGCGGCCCGATGAGCTCGCCGGCCGCGGACCGGCGGTTCAGGTGGCCGATATCGAGGCGTCCATCGAACGGCTGAACCGGGTGTACGACGAGAGCCGGCGGGCGTTCCGCATCGAGCGTGTCGCGGGGGGCGTGCGGGCGTTCGCTCGGGCGGAGCACGCGCCGGTGCTGGCGGCGTTGCACGCGCAGCGTTCGGGGAACAGGCTGAGCCGGCCCGCGATCGAGACGCTCGCGATCGTGGCGTACCAGCAACCGGTGACGCGCGCGCGGCTCGAGGCGATCCGGGGCGTCGCGTGCGGCGAGACGCTGAAGACGCTTGTGGAACGGCGGCTGGTCGCGATCGTCGGGCGTGCGGAAGAGCTCGGCCGGCCCATGCTGTACGGCACGACGCGGCAGTTCCTCGACGCGTTCGGGCTGGCGTCGTTGAAGGACCTGCCGCCGACGGGGCTCGCGGCGCCGCGTGAAGGACAGGCCGGGGCGGGCATCGCGGCGGACGCCGCGTCCGCGCCGGCCGCGACGGCATGACGCGTGCACCCCCGGCCACGATGGACCTGACGTCTGCGGGCCCGCCCGCGGGCCCGATGCCGCCGCCCCCGCTGTCGGACGTGGGCCTGCCCGCGGGCCCGCGGCCCAGGGGCGTTCCGGGCGATGACGCGGCGACGTTCGCCGTGCCCGTGCGGCGCGTCTACGCGTTCCACCCGCCGGGCCTGCTGTACGTGCTCGTCAGCCTGTTCCTCGCCATCGGCGCGGTGAACAGCCAGAACAACCTGCTGTTCTGGGCGTTCGGCATGGCGATCGGCGGGCTCATCATCTCGGGCGTCGTCAGCGGCTCGGCGATGATGAACATCAGCGCGAAGCGGGTGTCGCCGCCGCCGACGTGCGTGGGCGACCCCGTCGGCCTGCGGTACGAGTTCGTGCACACCGGGCGGCTCTTCCCGGCGATGGCGCTGGTGGTCCGGGAGGTTGACGTGTCGAACCGGCCGCGTGGCCTGCGCGTGGCCCGCGGGTTTCGCGGGACGCGTGCGAGCGACGCGACGCGCGCGTCGCTCTCTCCCGTCGCCGCGGCCGTCGGGCAGATCCGCCCCGGCGAGCGGCAAACGGCGTGGGCCACGCCCATCGCGCTGCGCCGCGGCGAGCTGCCGCTGACGGGCTTCTCGGTAACGACGACGTTCCCCTTCGGCATCCTGAAGAAGTCGGTCGTGTTCGCAGCGCCCGCGACCGTCACGGTCTTGCCGCGGCGCGTCCGGATCGACCCCGGCATCGTCGCGCAGGCGTCGGTCGATGGTTCGGGCGGTGGGCTGCGTCGGGCGTTCGGGGCCGAGGCGGGTGAGTTCTTCGCGCTGCGCGACTACGTGCCTGGGGACAGCCCGCGGATGATCTCCTGGAAGGCGTCGGCCCGCGGCCCGGGCCTGCGCATCCGGCAGACGACATCGGCCTCGCCGCCGGGCGTGGTCCTCGTGCTGCGCGGCGTGGCCGAGGAAGACCGGCCCTGGAGGCTCGAGCGGGCCGCGGCCCTGCTCGCGGCGATCGCGCGTCAGGCCGCGGCCGCGCGGCTGAACATCGCGCTGGATGCGCCGGCGTTCGGCGTCTGGGTGCCGCCGGGTGCCGGGCCGGCCCACGCGCAGCGGGTGCTTCGGTCGATTGCGCTGCTCGGCACGCGTCCCGCGGGCGCCGGCGACGCGATCGCGCCCGTGGGTGAGACGCCGGCCCGCGGACACGCTGCCTCGGCCGCGGCGCGCGTCGTGGTGGCACTGCAGGGCGAGGCCTCAGAGCCCGACGCGGCGGTGTTGCTCTCGGTGGATGAGCCTTTGCGGTGGGCGCGCTCGCCGCTCATGGGCGAGCTCGCGGGCGTTGCCGCCGAGCCGCAAGGGGGGCCGCGGAGATGACGCTCTCTCCGGGCTATCAGCGATGGGTGCTCGCGGGCGCGCTGCTCAGCATCGCCGCGTTCGGGCTGGCGGACAACGATATCGCGCTCGCGTTCGCCGGCATGGTGGGCGTGCTCGCGGCGTTTGTTGTCACAAACCGTCTCGGGCCCGACCGTGTCCCGCGGGCGCTCGTGAACGCGCTGCTGTTCCTGGCGGTCGCGTGGGCCGCGTTGACGGCCCTCCGCGCCGGCCGGCTGGGCGTTGAGGCCTTCGGCGAGTTCGTCGTTCTGCTGATGGCGCTGAAGACGCTGGACCGCCGCCGGGTGCGCGACACCGCGCAGATCATCACGCTGAGCGTCTTCCTGTCCGTCGCCGCCATCCTGACGAGCAACAGCCTGCTCGTGGGCGTGCTGCTCGTGGCGTTTGTCTTTGTGCTCCTCTGCACGCTCGTGCTGCACCAGGTCGAGGCGGCCCACGCCGCGGCGAGCGGGCCCGGCGGCACGCCGCGGTCCGACACGATCGCGGTGTGGCGGGCCGTGCGCCGACTGCTCCTGCTGTGCTCGGCTCCGGTGTTTGCGACGTCGATCGCGGTGTTCCTCTTCATGCCGCGCGGCTTCGGCGTTGCCACCTTTGGCCGCTGGGGCGAGGCCGCGGCCGGGCAGGTCGTCGGCTTCGACGACGAGCTGAACCTCGGGCGGGGCGGCCTCATCTCGGAGTCGCCCGAGACGCTCCTTGACCTGCGCGTGGTCAACCGCGACGGTCGGTCCGAGGGGGCCGAGGGCCGGCGTTTTTACCTGCGCGGCGCGATCCTCGACACCTACGTCAACGGCGTGTGGCGCCGCGGCGACGGCGACCGCCTTCCCGGGTCCATCCGGGGCGACCTGCGTTCGCCGCACGCCGTCGGGGGCCGCGGGCAGAACCGCTGGAACATCGAGCAGCAGGTCACGATCCGCAACGTGGGCCGGGCGGGGTCGCACATCTTCGCGTCGTGGGTCCCGCGGCGGCTGCTCGTGGAGGGCGGCGGGTACGTCCGCTACTCCGAACGCGACCACGAGATGCGGCTCGAGGACCGCCAGGGTCGCGTCACGTACTCCGTGTACTGCGACACGTTCCTCAGCGAGATCGACTCGGACGCCGACCGCGTCTTTACGACGGGCCAGCGCGCGGCCTTCGAGAACGCGGCGATCCGTGAGATCGCCCTGGGCGTGCTCGGCCGGTCGGACGCGGGCGTCTTTGACCGCGAGACCGGGCGGGCGCTGGACGCGTGGGCGTGCGCGAACCTGCTGGCGCACCACCTCGCCCGCGACCCGTTCGTGTACAGCCTCGACATCCCGGCGACGCCGGTCGGCCGCGACCCGACGGAGTGGTTCCTGACCGAGGGCCACACGGGGCACTGCCAGTACTTCGCGGGCTCGGTGGCGGCGATGTGCCTCGCGGTTGGCGTGCCGGCGCGCGTCGTCGCCGGGTACGTCGCGAGCGAGTACAACGAGTCGACCGACCACTACATCGTCCGCGCGTCCGACGCGCACGCGTGGGTGGAGGTGGAGACGGCCCCGGGCGTCTGGCGCACGCTCGACCCCACGCCCACCGCTGATTTCACGCGGATCCACGACCCCGAAGAGTCGATCGCGGCGAGCCTGCGCCGGTTCTTTGACACCATCGAGTTCGCGTGGGTCCGCAACGTCGTGGGCTACGACGCCGATACCCGGGCCGAGTTGCTGGGTTTCCGGCGCGACGACGGCGCACGGCTCGCCGCGCTGTTCGGCGACGCGTTCGAACGCATCAGCCGGCGCAGCAACGAGTCGCTCCGTCAAGCCGCGGGAGACGGCCTCGCGGTCGCGATCGCCGTCTTCGTCGCGGCGTCGGTCGTCGGCCTCGGCGTCCATGCGATGCGGACCGGTCGGCTCTCCGACGCGACGTCCTGGCTCGTCGCCCTTCTGCGGCCCGAGGAGCGGTCGCGGGCCGTCACGCTGGCGGTCGCGGTGCAGCGACGGCTCGCGGCGATCCTCGCGAGGCGGGGCGTCGCCCGGCCCGAGCACACGCCGCTGGTGGCCCACCTCCGCGGCCTCCGGGGCCGGGTGGCGTGGCATGACGACCTTGTTGTGCTGGACCGCGCCGCCGGCATGCTCTACGACCACCACTTCGCCGGCCGGCACCACGACGTCGATCGGTGGATCGAGGCGCAGCGGGAGCTCGCGCCCCTGCTCAAGCGGCGGCCCGCCGGGCGATCCTCAGAGCGGCCCCGCCCCGTGTAGGATGTCGACATCGCGGCGGCGGTGGGCGATCCGCCCCGCCGTGTTCCCCAGTCCCACGCGTGGGACGCCCGTCGTCTGGAGGGCACGTGCCTGCGAGCAGATCAAGGAACGATCGTTGGCGCGAGTCGCTGGAGCAGGTCCGCGACCGCGGCGGCGTCATCGAACTCGCGATCGAACGGCGTCGCGCACCCCGGCCGGAAGAAGGCCCGCGGGGCGTGCCGCCCGCCGACCTTCTGTGGCGCGTCCGTTTGCTCAGCGTCGAAGACTCGGGCCTCACCGTCGAGACGCCAGGCGCCGCCGGCCGGCGCTTCCCGATCGCCGTCGGAACCCCGCTGATCGGTGTTCTGTCGGTCGGCCAGAACAAGTGGATGTTCCACACCGCGGTGGTGCAGGCCGATGACCTGGGCCAGCCCCCGACCCTCCGCCTGCGCCTCCCCGACGGCGTGGAGCGAGCCACGCGCCGCACGCAGCAGCGCATCTCGACCGCCGCGCTGTCCCTCCCCGCCGCGCGCTGCTGGGTGTTGCTCGACCCCGCCTCCGCGGTGCCCGCGCAGTCCGCGTGCCGCGGCCGCGTCCGCGGGATGCTGGAGCAGCGCACCCGCGACGAAAGCCCCGCCGAAACGCTCGACCTCCTGGGCCCCGGCGCGCCCGACGTGGGCGCCGGTTTCCGGGCGGAGCTGGCCAACATCGGCGGCGGCGGCGTGGGCCTCGTCGTCTCGCGAGACGACGCCGCGCACGCCCAGAGCACCCGCCTGTACTGGACGAGGCTCGACCTCCGCCCGCACACGCCCGCGCCGATCGAGTTCGTCTCCCGCCTCGCGCACACGCACATCGACGCGATGCAGAACGTCTACGCCGGCATGGCCTTTGAGTTCGACATCGACCCCGACCACCGCGCCTTCATGATCGACATGATCCAGCGCACCGTCCGCGCCCTCGAGCGCGACGCAAGGCCCCGCCCCTAGGCGTTCACGACGCCGCCCTCATCGCACCAGCCGCAGAGGCCGCTCGATGGCGATCCGCCGGAAGACCTGCCGCAGGTCTTCCTCGTACGCCGCGACGCCCTGCCCGCCGGGGATGTTGAAGTGCACCGCCCCGGTGCTCTCCGCGACCTCGCGCATCAGTGACGCGTCCGCGCCGCTCCCCAGGCTGATCGTCGCGATGGGGATGTTCGCCTCATCGGCCAGCCGGGCCTGCGTCCGCACGTACGCCTGCGCCTCCGCCGTCGTCCCGGGCCGGTTCGCGACGCCGTCGGTCAGCAGGATCATCGTCTGCTGCGCGCCGGGCCTGGCATACTCCACGAGGTGCTCACGCCCCACGCGCATGCCAGCGCCGATGTTCGTCATGCTGTTGTAGTGCCCCGCCTGCCGGCGGAACGTCGTCGTCTCGATCGCGTCGAAGTCGTCGGTCAGCGAGATCTCCAGCAGCGCGTCCTCGCTCGCCGAGTTGTAGATGATCAGCGCCACGCGGTCCTCCGTCGCCTCCTCGCGCAGGAAGTCGAGGAAGATCGACACCGCGTCCTTCACCGCGCGGAGCGGCTGCTGGCTCGTCATCCACAGATCGGGCGTGTTGCTGTAGCTCCCGCGCCGCGCCATCCAGTAGTTCACGAGCGTCAGCCCGCCGTACTGCCTGCGGTAGCCATGCGTGTTCAGCGTCCCATCGGTGCGCACGTAGTCGATGAACTCGTTCCAGCTCCCCGCCGGATAGGGGTACGGCACGTTGTCGAGCCCGAGCGTCGCACGCACCACGTTGCGATCGTTGCTCGAGATGTACCGTGTCTCGAATGTCAGGTTGCCGTACCGGGGCGAGCCCAGCTCCTCCCACATTGTCCGAAGGTTCGACTCGATGAACGACCGCCCCAGCGTCGGGATCCGCTGGATCTCGCTGTCGTCGCTCATCGAGCCCGAGTAGTCCAGCACGAGCGCGATGTCCCGCGGCCGGTACACGGCCGTCGCCTCGGCCCGCACGTCCGCCTCCGACGTGCCGAAGATGCCCGCGAACGCCAGGGCCAGCGGGTTCCCCGTCTCCGTCGCCAGCCGCGTCGTCACCCGCACCGCGTCTGCCTCCTCCTCCTCGGACGACGCCAGCGGCGTGAACGACTTCGCGTCGTAGTCCCACGTGCCGAGCACGATGTCCTCGTGGCGGATCTCGACCGGCTCACCGGCGGCCTGGTTCGCCGCCGCGTACCCCGTTGCCCGCGCCCGAACCTCTTCCGGGTCGATCGTCAGCGCGCTCGCCCCCGCCAGCGCCGCCGCGTCCGCCGCCGCCTGCAGATCCCCGCGCGAGCCGTACAGCAGCGCGGCGTCCACCGTCAGCGCGGCGATGCCGAGCAGCGTGCCGGTAAACACCACGCCCCACAGCGTCGCGCTGCCGCGGCGAAATCCCGGAGGCGTCTGCGCGGAAATGAGCGCGCCGGGCGTGAGGTGACGGACCGGGGGGGAAGTGGCGTCAGGCCGTGCCATGGGGCCTCCTCGCACGATGGGCCGCGAGCGTCGCGCGGCCGGAAGCGTGGGTTGCGGGTTCAAGCCTTGTTCGACACGTCAAAGCGGCGGTCTCACCGCTCGCTGCGCATCACCACCGCGACGGCCATCGTCTCGCCCGTGATGTTGCCCAGGCAGCCGAGACCAAGGTCGCACAGCGGCACCGTGATCTCCACGCGAACGTCCCGCTCGTCTTCCGACGCGGGGAGCGTCGCCGTGAACTCATAGTCGTCCGGGTCGCCGGGGAGGGTCGCGAGCGCGGCCTCCGCCGCCTCGTCGATGGTCGTCCCCTGCACCGCGAGCATGCGCGCCGCGTCGCGTGCGGCGTTGGTCATGCTGTGCCGCGCGTGGAGGATCACGCCGAACTCCACCGCCCCGAACACGATCGACAGCAGCAGCGGCAGCACCAGCGTCGCCTCAACGATGCTGGCGCCGGGCCTGTGCCCGGGGCCCCGCAGCGACCGGGGCCGGCCGGCCGCAGTCGCGACCGAGCCCGTCGGCCGAAGTGTGAACCGGAGCGTCGAGCCGGGCGATGAGACGCGTGTGTTGGTCATGCGAGCGCTCCTGCAAAGGGGAAACATGCGGCGATCCCGCTCAGGATCGCCACGCCGTAGGGAAACCGTTGCCCGGCCCGCGGCGCGGGCAAGGCCGCGGCCAGGTGCTGCGCCGGGAGCCGGCCCAGCGCCACCGCGAGCGCCGCAGAGGCGCCCCGCGCCGTGTCGCGCACAAGCCGCACCCCGTCGCCCCGGGCGAACGCGAGGGCCGTACCGAGCACGGCGCCCGCGAGCGTCACCGCGACGAGCACCGTGATGCCCTGCGATGCGCCGAGCCACGCCCCGACCGCCGCCATCATCTTGGCGTCCCCCGCGCCGCCCTTGGCAAACAGCCAGAGCACGATGAACGGCAACGCGAGCGTCACCGACGCGAGCAGCGCGGAGAGCACCCCTGCCGCCCCCGTCGCGACACCCGCGTAGACAAGCCCGAGCGCCAGCAGCGGCAGCGTCAGCGCGTTCGGCAGACGCTGCACGCGTGCGTCCCACGCCGCCCCGACGCACGCCGCCGCGAGCACGACGGCCCAAGGGACCGGGTCGAGGCCGGCGAGTGGAGAGGTGCCTGTGAGCATGCGGAGAGGTCCCTTGGGCGTCGTGGCCAGGAGGCGCGGC
Organism: uncultured Phycisphaeraceae bacterium; assembly: GCA_964496975.1. Taxonomy (GTDB): domain Bacteria; phylum Planctomycetota; class Phycisphaerae; order Phycisphaerales; family UBA1924; genus CAZCBN01. Next base: position 36,258 of record CAZCBN010000002.1, on the reverse strand, counting down.
GACACGTGTCGCCGCGATGGAGAGTCGACGCGCGGCGAGGGCCGCGGTCGGGCGTGGCACGGGGCGCACACCCTCCCGCGGCCCCCGGCCGCGATGGAAGCGGACGGCTTAGTTCAGGCCGTCGACCGTGCCCTGCACCTCGCCGAAGCGACCCGACACGGCACCCGACAACGCGCCGAGCGCGGCGACCAGGCCGGCGACGATCAGCGCGGTCATCACCGCGTACTCGATCGTCTCGAGGCCGTCATCCTCACGAACGAAACGCGCGACGAGCTGCTTGAACTGCTTCATGTGATCACTCCCTGCACAGGGGGCCGGCCTCGCGGCGGGCCCCAGCCTTCATGTGCGGGCGTGGATGTTTCGCCCGCGGACGTGGTTCACGAGAACCACAGGCCAGAGCATCGGATTCATGAGCCGGAGAGACACGTGTTCAGGGGACTCTTTCGCCGATTCCGACCCCCTGCCCGCCGCAAAGAGGGCGTTCTTTGCCGAGTCGTTACAGATGGAACGGGTCACGCGTTCCTCCAAGCGGCGTGCGCCGCCGCAGCGAGCGCAAAGGTTGCCCAACGCGTGGCAGCGCCCCGACGGACGCGCCGCGGGCCTGGGCGTCGCGCCGCCCGCCGAAGCAACACGCGGAGGCCGAAGGGGCCCCGGCGTGCGTCGGACACGTCGGCCGGTGCTTCTCTACACAGTGACGAGCTGCGTGCGTCGGGAAGTCGCACGCGGGGAGGGCGATGGCGGACGGGGACCGACCGTGCGCGCGCAGGCATCGCCCGGAGCGCTGAGCGATCGCGCTCGGCGCTGCAAGGGGCGACGCGTACGCCGCGAGGGATGTGATGCGGTGCGGGCGCGCAGCCTCACGCGCTCTTGCGGAGGGGCGCCGGCTCGGCCTGGGCGTCCGAGAGCCGGAGCGTGCGCTCCAGTGCTTCGGAATCCTCGCCCGTCGTCTCGGCCTCGGCCGAGCCGCGGTTGGACGCCGCGCGGCCGCGGGTGCCGATCATCAGCGACGCGTGCGTGGCGGCGAGGAACACGACCGCGGTGTTGATCTGCGGCATGCCCCACCCCCCGATCCACGCGGCGGTCGCGATGCCGAACGCCCAGAGCGCGACGGTCACCGGGTGGAATAGCCGACGGGCTTGCAGGTCGAGTGCGCACGAGAAGAGCGCTGTGCTGAGCACGGCGCACCAGGCGAGGCTCGGCTCGAGCTGCGCGACGATGTCAAGGAGAGTGCGCACGGCTGCTGTTCCTTCCTGGGCCCGCCGGCACGGCCCGCGTCCTCGTGGTTCTCGGACGCGGACCGCCGGTTCGGCGTGGTTCGGGAGCGCGGCGGCCCGGCTCCGGGTCGGGGGCGGCATCGGCACGGCGGGTGGCGCGGTGCAGTCCCCGGAACCCGGTCCGCCCTGGAAGCCCCGGTCTTGCCGGCACGATGCTCAAGGTCCCGCGCCGTGTCTCCGATAAGCCGATCGGGGGGGATGTGCCCCGGTCCACGCGTTCAAGGGAACCCGGCATGAACAGCAAGGTTCAGATCATCGCGGTTCTCGGGCTGGGTCTGGTGGCGGGGTTGTGCGCCGCGGTGCTGATGGCGGCGCTGCGTTCGGGGAACGGTCGTCAGGCGGCCGCGCCAAAGGAAGCGGAGATCGTCGTCGCCGCCGCCGATATTGCGCCCTTCACGCTGCTGCAGGAGTCACACCTCGCGACAAAGGTTGTTCCGGTGTCGGAACTCCCGGAGGGCGCGATGCGGTCCAGCGTCAAGGTGCTGGGCCGGGTGCCGCGGGTGGCGCTTGTGGCGGGGCAGGCGCTCACGGAGCGTTCGCTCCTTGAGGAAAACTCCGGGGCGCGGCTCGCGAGCTCGCTGCCCGACGGTGCGCGCGCGGTCAGCGTCGAACTGACTCCCTCGGCCGCGATGCGGGGGTTGATCTATCCGGGGTGCCGCGTGGACGTGCTGGTCGCGTACGCGCGGCACAGCGCCGCGGGCTCAGCGCAGGGGCCTGCGGAGACGCTGTTGCAGAACGTGCCGGTCCTGGCGATCGGGGATGAGACGGTCTTCAGCGGGGCGGACGAGGCTCCGCAGGGCAAGGGCGAGGCGGAGAAGCCGGCGCCGGCGAAGCCCAGCAACGAGCGCACGATGATGGTCACTCTGCTCGTCCAGCCGGAGCAGGCCCGAAACTTGCAGGCGGCGCGGGAGCGGGGGCAGTTGTCGCTCTCGCTGCGGAACCCGCTGGACTCGAGCCTGACCGCGGAAAAGACGGACAGCGCGAACGCGCCCGTCGCGGCGACGGTGAACGTGGTGCAGGTGCCCGCGGCTCCGGTTGAACGCGTCGCGCCGCCGACGGTGGTGCTCGCGAATCCCGCGGCGACGCTCGCCGATGTGGCGGTGCAGCGGGCGAACGTGCCCGTCGTGGACACGCGGCCCGAGGTGTGGGAGGTGCGGGTGATCCGCGGCTCGAGCACCGAGGTCGTCTCGTTTGAGCGGCGGTCGTCTCGCGCGGACAAGCCGGCGGGGCCGGTGAAGAACGCCGCGCCGCCCGGAGCCCCTGCGCCGGCGCAGGGGACCGCCGAAGCGCCGCGGCAGGCCTCGTCGGACGGTGCGACCGATGACGGCGAGGGCAGCGATGCCGAGGAAGGCGACGACGTGGCGACGGTGCCGACGACGGACGACGAGGAGTAGCGCGGCGGGATCAACGGACCAGCGGTGTTGTGCGGACGCTCGCACGCAAGGGGGCTCAGCGTGAATCTTCAGAGGCACAACAGCGGCGCGGAACGCCTGGCGTTGGCGTCGTGGGCCGCGGCTTCGGTGTGTTGGCCGCTCGGACCGGCGGGGAACGCGGCCGCGACCATGGCCCCGTGGCTTGTCGGCGCTGAGGGCGCCGTGGAGGCCGGCGGGGATGGCGGCGTGGATAGCGGCGTGGACACGATCGACGCCGCGGGGCTTGAGCCGATCACGGCGGGGTTGCAGCTGGTGGCCGCGGCCGGGGAGGCCACGGCCGTTGGTGACGATGCCGCGGGCGGATCCGGCGATGAATCGTGGGTCTTGCCCGATGCGGGTGTCGGCCCCGGCGATGCGGCGATGCCGCGCGGTGCGGGGCTCGCCGCGGGTGAGGAATGGGTGCTGCCCGAGAGCGTGGCGCCGCGGACCGTTGTCGTGACGGGCGACGCGGACGCAGCCTTGCCGATGGGCGTTGGTCGAGGCGCTGGTGCGCCCGCTGTGCCGGCGTGGCCCGAGAGCGCGCCGGTCGTGTGGGCGGCGGCGCAGGGGCAGATGCTGAAGGACGGCGTCGAGCTGCTCGCGGAGCCGGCGGAGACGCTCGTGCTCCCGATCGGGCACTCGCGGGTGATCGAGCCGGGGTGGATGGTGAAGGAGATCTCGGTCGCGAACGACAAGGTCGCCGACGTGCGGATCGTCTCGCCGACGCGGGTGCTCGTGGTGGGCTCGGCGCCGGGGACGACGGACCTTCGGCTGTGGGGCGCGAACGGCGAGCAGTGGCAAACGAAGCTGCTGATCGAGGTCGACGTCGAGGAGATGCGGCGGACGCTGATGTCGGCGCTGCCGGGCTCGCGGATCGAACTTCGGCAGACACGCGACGTGCTGGTGGTGACGGGGACGATCCCGCAGGCGGAGCACGCGGAGGCGCTGCGGCGGTTTCTTGAGGCGGCGGGGGCGCCGTACGTGGACATGACGCGGGTCGCTGGCGTGCCGCAGGTGCAGATCCGCGTGCGTGTCGCCGAGGCGAACCGGGTGGCGCTGCGGTCGCTCGGGATCAACGGGTTCCACACGTCGGACACGTTCTTCGCGGCGTCGACGATCGGGGGCAACCCCAACAACATCGGCATCGGCGTGCCGAACGAGACGCAGGTCGGCAATGACCTGCCGTTCCAGTTCCAGGGCTCTCCGCGGGCGACGAACACGACGACGTTCTTCGCGGGCTTCCCGGGCATTGAGCTGGAGCTGTTCTTCGAGGCGCTTGAGGACAACCAGTACGTGCGGACGCTGGCGGAGCCGACGCTGGTCGCGCTGTCCGGCGAGAAGGCGTCGTTTCTTGCGGGTGGCGAGTTTCCGATCCCCGTGCCGCAGGGCTCGGGCATCGGCGGGACGACGATCACGATCGACTACAAGGAGTTCGGCGTCCGGCTGAACTTTGTGCCGACGGTGCTCGGGGACGGCGCGATCCGGATGCAGGTGGCCCCCGAGGTGAGCGAGCTGAGCGATATCGGCGCGATCGAGCTGCAGGGGTTCACGATCCCCTCACTCGTGACGCGCCGGGCGGCGACGACGCTCGTGATGCGGAGCGGGCAGACCTTTGCGATGGCGGGGCTGATCAGCCGGAGCACGGTGGCGCGGAGCCAGCGTGTGCCGGGGCTGAGCCGGATTCCGATCCTTGGGCCTCTGTTCCGCTCGGTGCGGTACGAACAGGGCGACACAGAGCTGCTGGTGCTGGCGACGGTGGAGCTTGTGGAGCCGCTGGACACGACGAGCGTGCTGCCGATGCCGGGCGATGCGCACGTGCGGCCGAATGACTGGGAGCTGTACGCGGAGGGGCGCCTCGACGGCTCCGCGCCGCGCACGGCGCACGAGCCGAACTGGCTGCGGGACACGGGCCTGGAGCGGCTCCGCGGGCCGACGGGCTGGGCGGATCCGCGGCCTCAAGGGGGGGCGGGCCCGCGATGAGCCGATCGCCGGGGACCATGTTTGTGACGACCGACGGCGACGCGGCGCAGGCGGTGCGGACGGTCTTCGCGTCCGATGCGTTGCTTACGCCGGTCGCGGTGTACGGCTCGCTTGCGGATGCGGCGGCTGCGCTGGACGGCCGGGCGCCGGGGCTCGTGCTCGTAGACATCGCGCCCGATCCGGCGGGGATGCTCGGGGAGCTGGCCGAGCTGACGGCGGCTCATCCGGCGAGCCGGTTTGTGGTCGTGGCGCCGGAGTTTGACCGCGGGCAGTTGTTCCATTCCATGCAGGCGGGCGCGCGGCACTTCATGCCGAAGGCGTGGATCACGCCCGACGCGGTGCCGATCTGCCGCGACCTTGCGGAGCAGTGCCAGCCGCGCGACGCGCGGCGCGGCGCGCTCGTGACGGTGATCGCGGCGGGGGGGGGCAACGGGGCCACGACGGTGGCGATCAATCTCGCGGACGAACTGGCCCGCATCGTGGGTGAACGGGCGGCGCTGCTGGATCTGGACGATCGATTCGGCGGCGTCGCGGCGCACCTCGGCGTGAGCCACAACTACGGCATCGCCGATCTGCTGCACCGGGGCGGGGCGCTGGACGCGGAGCTGGTGAGGTCGACGTCGTACAAGCACGGGGAGCGGTTGGATGTGCTGCTGGGGCCGGCGTCGGTCGACTTTGCGGAGCCGGCGGCGATCGACAGCGAGCGGCTTGTGGCAGGGGTTGGCGAGATCGCGGCGGCGTACCCGGCGGCGGTCGTCGATGCCGGGACGCTCGCGATGGAGACCGTGGCGGGTCTTGTTGAGGCGTCGACGGCGGCGCTGATCGTGTTTCAGCTCAACGTCAAGGATCTGAAGGCCGCGCGGATGACGGCGAAGACACTCCGCGACCGCGGGGTTCAGGCGACGCCGCTGCTGGTGGCCAATCGGGTGCGCAAGGGCAAGTCGCAGGTGACGGTGGTGGAGGCGCAGAAGGCGCTTGACGTAGAGACGCTGCGCACGCTGCCGGACGATCCTGACGCGGCGCTGCGCGCGCTGGCCGGGGGCGAGGCGCTGTCGGACGCGGCGCCGAAGTCACCGCTGCGGCGGGCCATCCTGTCGCTGGCGGCCGAGGCGGCGCCGGCCGCCGCGGATGCGGAATCTGACCCGGCTGCCAGCGGCGACGCGAAGGCTCGCCGTCCTGACAAGGCGCGGCGGCGGTTCGGCAAGAAGGCCGACGCCGGAAGGGAGGCGGCGTGAGCAAGGAGGAAGCACGCGGCGCGTCGCCCCCGGGCGGCGCCACGAACGCACCGGACGAGATGGAGGGCCTGCAGGCCCGTGTGCACAAGCGTTTGCTGGAGGCGATCGACCTCGCCCGTGCGCGCGAGTTGCCGCGTGAGACGCTGCGGGCGCAGTGCGCTGCGCAGGTAGACACGCTGCTGCGGAACGAGGGCCGACCGCTCACCGCGGCGGAGAAGGAACGCCTTGTCTCCCGTGTGATCGACGACATCTTCGGGCTCGGGCCGCTTGAGGACATCCTGCGCGACCCGGACATCAGCGACATTCTCATCAACGGGCCCAAGCAGGTGTACGTTGAGAAAAAGGGCCGTCTCCAACGGCACGAGATCGTCTTTCGCGACAACGAGCACCTGCAGGGGATTGTGCAGCGGATCGCCTCGGCGATGGGCCGCCGCGTCGATGAGAGCAGCCCGATGCTCGACGCCCGCCTCGCCGACGGGTCCCGCGTGAACGCGATCATCCCGCCGCTGGCGCTCGACGGCACGAGCGTGTCGATCCGGCGGTTCGGGAAGATCCCGTTCGATACCAAGCGGCTCGTGGAAGTCGGCGCGTTGACGCCGCAGATGATGGAGTTCCTCGAGGCGTGCGTCGCGGCCCGGGTCAACATCATCGTGTCGGGCGGCACGGGATCGGGCAAGACGACGCTGCTCAACGTCCTGAGCCGGTGCATCCCGTCGGGCGAACGCGTCATCACGATCGAGGACGCGGCCGAGCTTCAACTGCAGCGGGACCACGTCGTGCGGCTTGAAACGCGCCCCGCGAACGTTGAGGGCAAGGGGCTCATCACGCAGCGGGACCTCGTCAAGAACGCCCTGCGCATGCGGCCGGACCGTGTCGTCATCGGCGAGATCCGCGGTGCCGAGGCGCTGGACATGCTGCAGGCCATGAACACGGGCCACGACGGCTCCATGACGACGCTCCACTCCAACGGAACGCGCGACACCATCCGCCGCCTGGAGAGCATGGTCAGCATGGCCGGGTTGAACTACCCCATCGCGACCATCCGGCAGCAGATCGCGTCGGCGGTGCAGCTCCTTGTGCACGCCGACCGCCTCACGGGCGGGCGTCGCAAGATCATCGCGATCAGCGAGATCACGGGCATGGAGGCGGACGTTGTGCTGCTGCAGGACATCTTCGTCTTCCGGCAGACCGGCATCGACGCCGAGGGCAACGCGTCCGGTCAGCACGAGTCGTGCGGCGTGCGGCCCAAGATCATCGAGAAGCTGCGGGCCGAGGGGCACAACCTTCCCGACGAGCTCTTCTTCCGCGGGAAGATGCCCACGCAGGCCGACGCGATGCCCGAGGGCCTCACGCCCCTCAAGCGGGGCCTCGACGCGAAGGGCAGGAAAGCAGGATGAGCGCCACCTCGTTCATCATCGCGGTCGCCGGGTCCGCGGGCGGGCTGCCCTTCGGGCTTCGGCCGCTCGACGCGCTCGCGGTCGGCGCCGTGTTTGTGCTCATGCTTTCGGTGTGGGTGATCGCGTGGCTCATGTGGTCAGGCAAGAAGGCGGCGCGTGTCGAGAAGATCCGACGGCGTGTCGGCGCGGATGACGATGTGCTCGGTGCGCGGGGCGTGCCGGAGGGCGGCCGCGTTGTTCAGCTCTTCCGCGAGGGCAAGGCCATCAAGACCGTGCTGCCCGGGCAGCGGTCGCTGGCCGGCTCGTCGTCGCCGATCGAGGCCCTGGAGACCAAGCTCCACCAGGCGGGCATGGACGTGCCGGTCGCTGCGGCGTTCGCGGTGGTTCTTGGTGCGCCGGCCGCGGCGTTCGTTCTTGCCTATGTCATCGTGGGGCATCCCGTCGCGGCGGCGCTCGCCGCGGGGACGGTGCTCTACGGCATCTGGTCTGTGCTCAAGATGAAGGCGGAGAAGCGAACCGCCAAGTTTGACGCCCAGTTTGTCGAGGCGCTAGGTCTGTGCGCCCGCTCGCTCCGCGCCGGGCACACTGTCACGGCCGCCCTGAACCTCGCCGCGAAGGAGTGCCAAGACCCGGTGAAGTCGGTGTTCAGCGACATCTGCCAGCAGCAGGAGCTGGGCGTCACGCTCGAGCAATCGCTGCTGCGTGCGGCGGACGACAACCCGAGCCAGGACCTGAAGCTCTTCGCGGCGTCGGTGGCGATTCAGATCCGAGCCGGCGGAAACCTGGCGGAGACGACCAACCGTCTCGCCGCGGTGATGCGCGACCGACTGAAGATGGCCAAGAAGGTGCGCGTGCTCATCGCCGAGAGCCAGATGAGCAAGCAGGTGCTGCTCGGGCTGCCGGTGGTGATGTTCGTGGTGCTGAACGTCATCAACCCCGAGTACATGAAGCCGATGTACAACACGGACAACGGCCGGATGATGATGATGATCGCCGCGGGCGGCATGCTGATCGGCGCCTGGGCGATGAACAAGCTGGCCGTCCTGAAGTACTGAACGAGAAGCCATGCCGATCGAACTCGTCATCCCCGCCGGCATCTTCGCGATCGTGGTCGCGGCCGGTGCCGCCGTGCTGCGGCCGAGGCCGGGCGGGGACAAGGTGCGCGAGCGGCTGGAGCAGATCCGGCGCGGGGACGATGGCGACCCTTCGGCTTCCGCAAAGCCTTCCGGCGATGCGCTCGCGGCCATTCTCGGGGCGCTGGGTGGTGCGCTCGGTGCGCCATCGAAGAAGCTCCGGATGACTTTGACCCGCGCGGGCTACAACCAGCCCGGGGCGGCGGAGAAGTTTGCCGGCATCAAGCTCTTCTTCACGCTTGTGGGCCTCGGCGTCGGCATCTTCATCGTGACGCGGGTGCAGGTGTCGATGACGATGGCGTTCGTGTACGCGGTCGGCGGCGCGGCAATGGGGAGCATGGTCCCGTCGTTCGTGCTCGGCCAGCGCGTGAAGCGCCGGACGGAAGAGATCCGCAAGGCCCTGCCCAACGCGATCGACCTTCTTGAGGTGTGCGTGTCGGCGGGCATGGGCATCGACCAGGCGTGGAACGCAACGGGCGATGAGATCCGCGGTGCGAGCCCGGCACTCGCGGACGAGATGGCGCTGACGAGCTTCGAGATGCTGCTAGGGACCAAGCGGCCCGACGCGCTGGAGGCCATGGCGCAGCGCACCGGCGCCGATGACCTGTCAAGCCTGTCGCAGATCATCAGCCAGGCCGACCGGTTTGGGACCTCCATGGCGGAGGCCCTGCGGCTCTTCGCCGAGACGATGCGCGAGGAACGCAGCGCCCGCGCCGAGGAGGCCGCGAACAAGATGACGGTGAAGATGCTCCTGCCCATGGTGATCTTCATCTTTCCCGTGGTGCTCATCGTGACCGCCGGCCCGGCGGCGTTGAAGGTCATCGAGTTGTTCAGCAAGTAGGGGAGGCGACCATGCGGCACGAGACCATGACCCATCATCGCCGGTTGAAGGAATGCCGTGCCGCGCGTGGTGCGCGAGCCGTTGCCACGGGCGTTCTTCTTGTTGGGGCCGTTGCGCTCTGCGGGTGCGGCGCGTCCACGCCGGAGCGTGACCAGCCTGAGTATTGGACGGACCGTGACCAGAGCGATGTGAACGCCTGGTCCGTCCGGTGGCCCATCGAGCAGCAGGCCCGTGCCGCGGCCGTCGCGCAGCGGTCGATCTTCGCCCATCACTTCCGCCCGCGGAGCGACATCCTCAACGAGCGGGGGACGCGGGAACTCGCTGTGATTCTCGAGGACATCGGCGAGACGGGCCGCGGCGGCCTGACATTCCCTCGCGGCGATGCGTCGGCGGACCTCTACGAGGCACGACTCGCGACGCTCCGCCGCGAGATGGTGCTTGCCGGTCTCAATGTCGACAACGTCCCCATCATCGACGGGCTCCCCGACGGTGAGGGGCAGCCCTCGACCCGCGCGGCGGCGGCGTATGTCGCGCCGAGCCTCGAAGAGCCGTACAACATCCACGGCGTGAAGGACGAGCAGTAGGCCGCACAGGCACCGGCGGCCCGCACCGCCGAAGACACGAGGTGACGCGATGACGTGCAAGCTTCCGCGAAAGTACGCCCGCCGGCCAAGCCCTGCTCTTCGTGCGATGGTGGCGACCGCGCTCGTCGCCTGCGCCGGTCTGTCGGGCTGCGGCTCAACGCCCGAGCGCGATGACCCCGGCCGAGACGATGAGTTCTCCATCAGCCAGGACCGCCCGCCGACGCCGCGGACGCTCATCGCCATGGCCCGCCTGCTGGCCGGCAAGGGCGAGTACTCCAGCGCCGAGCACGTGTACGGCCAGGCCATCGCCGCCGCGCCGAACGAGCCGAGCGCCGCGCTCGAGCTTGCCGACCTGCAGCGCCGCCGCGGCCGACCGGACGCGGCGCTCGCAACCCTCCGCCGCGCGGTGACCGACAACCCGCAGGACCCCGGCGTCGCGCAGGCGCTCGGGCTGCTCTTGCTCCAGCTCCGCCGGAGCGACGAGGCGGCGGATGCCTTCCGCATCGCGGCAAGCATTGCGCCCGATCAGCCCGCGCACATCAACGGCCTCGCGGTCGCGTTGGCGATGTCGGGCCAGCAGGAGGCGGCGCTCGCCGAGTTCCGCCGGGTGATGCCGGAGGCGGAGGCGTTCTGGAACCTCGCGGTCGCGAGCGAGGCCGCGGGCCGCTACGACGCCGCCGCGCAGGCCTTCGCGCAGGCCCACGCGATCGACGCGCGCCTCGGCGCCGGGACGGAAGCGCAGCGGGTGGAGCGCCTCGCGTCGCTCGTCCCGTCGGTTCGCTAGCCGTGCAGCGGGGGCGCGTCGGGGCCTAGCGTTGCCGCATGCCCCCAGCGGACACGCAGCAGCCCGAGCCTGGCGACCGAGCCCTCCGCGCGTTCGCGGACCGCTATCACAGGCAGGCCGCACTGAAGGAAATCGGCCCCGCCGGCCAGGAGCGGCTGGGCCGTGCTCACGCGGTCGTCGTTGGTTGCGGCGCGCTGGGGTGCGTGGCGGTGGATCTGTTGGCCCGCGCCGGCGTCGGCCGCATCACGGTGATCGACCGCGACCTGGTCGAGCCAACGAACCTGCAGCGGCAGACGCTCTTTACCGAAGCCGACGCTCAGCAGCGCAGCGCAAAGGCCGAAGCCGCGGCGGCGAGAGTGGCCCAGGTCAACTCGCAGATCACCGTCCGCCCCGTTGTCGCCGACCTGACGCACCGCAACGCCGAGAGCCTCGTGGTGCGAGGCGATCTCGGGCCGCCTGGCGTCATCGTCGACGGGTTGGACAACTTTGACACGCGCTATCTGCTGAACGACCTCGCCGTCGCGCACGAAACGCCCATCGTCTTCGGCGGCGCCGTCGGGACGGTCGGCTCGGTGTTCGCGGTCGAGCACGCGGCCCGAAGCGGCGCGGGCCCCCGTTCCACGCCGTGCCTTCGCTGCATCTGCCCAGAGCCGCCGGGCGGCGTCCAGCCGACGTGCGACACCGTGGGCGTCTTCGGCCCGCTCATCTCGCTCGTCGCGGGGATGCAGGCGGCGATCGCGCTCAAGATTCTGACACAGGACCCCGCGTCATCGAGCGGCGGAGCAACCGGGCAGCCAGCGCTGCACCAGATTGACGCGTGGGCCCTCCGCTGGCGTACCGTCGGCGCGGATGCCGCGCCGGATCCTGCGTGCCCCTGCTGCGCGAGGCGCGACTTTGAGTTCCTGCGCGGCGACCGCGGCGCCGCGACCGTTGCCCTGTGCGGGCGCGACGCGGTGCAGTTTTCCCCACCGCCCGATGCGGCACGGCCCGATCTGCGCGAGATCGCCGCGCGTCTTGCCCCTTCGGCCGCCACCCGTCTCACCCGGTTCTTTCTCCGCGCGGACTTTCCCGCCGCGCCCGCCGATCCCGAGGCCCCGGAGCGTCCCGTGTCCATGACGATCTTCGCCGACGGCCGGGTGCTGGTGGAGCACGCGGCCGACGTCGCCCACGCGCGGGCCGTGCTTGCTCGGTATCTCGGGCGATAGCCAGCGCCGCGGTCCGCGGTGGTTCTTGCGGGAACATCCGCATGCCGCTCGGTGTTGTCCTCCGCGTACGGCCCGGCCGATGAACGCCGAACACTGGGGCCGCTCGGTGTGCCCCGCACCCGCGAGGCAGAAGTCAGCGGTCAACAGCCAGTAGCCAGTAGCCAGTAGCCTGCTCGAAGACGCTGCCCCATGACGCGCCCCGGCCCAACGAGATGACGTCCACCGCAGCCCGAGCAGAGCGTGCCCGCACCGAGTCAACCCTCTCGAGACCCGCATGCCAGATTCCCCCCGATCTCTCCGCGTCGCCATCCTGCAGACCTCGCCCGCCGCGGGCGATGCCGCGCAGTCCATCCGCAAGCTGGGCGACCTGGCCGCGGACGCGGCGCGTCGCGGCGTCGGCCTCGTCGCGGTGGGGGAGACGTGGCTGCCCGGCTACCCCGCGTGGATCGACCATTGCCCGGGCTCGCTGCTCTGGGGCGAGCCCACGACCAAGGCCGAGTTCGCCCGTTACCGCGCCGCGAGCGTCGCCGTCGGCGGCGAGCTGGACCGCATGCTCGCCGAGGTCGCCCGCGCCACGGGCGTGGTCCTCGTCGTCGGCTGCTCCGAACGCGTGGACCAGGGACCGGGCCACGCCACGCTCTACAACAGCCTTCTCACCTACGACGCCACCGGCCGCCTCGTGAACCATCACCGAAAGCTCGTCCCCACGTACACCGAGCGATGCATCTGGGGCCCGGGCGACGCCGACGGCCTGCGGGCCGTGCAGACCGCCGCGGGCCGCGTCGGCGGCCTTGTTTGCTGGGAGCACTGGATGCCCCTCGCACGGCAGGCCCTGCACGAAAGCCGCGAGCAGATCCACGTCGCCGTCTGGCCCTGGGTGCACGAAATGCACCAGATCGCGAGCCGGCAATACGCCTTCGAAGCGCGGTGCTTCGTGCTCGCCGTGGGGCAGATCCAGCGGGCGGGCCAGCACCTGCCCGCCGGCATGGCCCGCCGCGAGGGCCTCCACACCGACGACATCATCCTCCGCGGCGGCAGCGCCATCATCGCGCCCGACGGCTCCTACCTCGCCGGCCCCGTGCTCGACGAAGAGACCACCATCATCGCCGACATCGACCTGTCGCTTATCGATCGCGAGGCCATGACGCTCGACGTCACGGGCCACTACAGCCGGCCCGACCTCTTCACGTTCAACGTCCGCCACGGCACCCGCCGCGCCGCGGAGCCCGAGACCACCTGACCCCGCACCGTTGTGCGCAGCCCCGCCGCGCCGGTTCACTCCGGCCGCACGTACGGATTCCCCGCCTTCTCCGCCCCGATCGTCGTGCGCGGCCCGTGCCCCGGGAAGACGACGACCGAGTCCGCGAGCTCGCGGTAGAGCCGCCGCACGCTGCGCTCGAGTCCCGCCGCGTCCCCGCCCGGAAGATCCGTCCGGCCGATCGAGCCCTGGAACAGGCAGTCCCCGCCGAACACCATCGTCGCCCGCTCCGGCGCCGCGTCGAGCAGCGAGACCCCGCCCGGCGAGTGCCCCGGCGTGTGGAGCCACCGCCATCGCCGCCCGCACAGCTCGATCTCACCGCCCGCCCCGCGCAGCACCTCGTCCGCGGGCGGCGCCGTCACGACGCGCGGCGCCAGCTCGCTGAGGTTCAGCAGCGGGTCGTCGAGCCACGCCGACTCTGCCTCATGAATGATGATCCGGCACGCCGGGAACGCCGCGCGCAGCTCAAAGAGCCCCGCGATGTGGTCCCAGTGCGCGTGCGTCAGCACCACCGTCTCGGGCGTCAGGCCCTCCTGCGACAGGTGCGAGAGCACCGCCCCGGGCCGGTCCCCGCAGTCAACGATCCAGCACCGCCGCGACAGACGCCCCGCCTCCCCGGCCTCCGAAAGCCGCACGACATAGCTGTGTGTCCCGTAGTCGCCCAGCGCAAAGCCCTTCACGCCCACGCGAGCCCCGCCGTCTGAAGCCGTCATCGCCACCCCCATTGCTCTACAATCCGCGGTCCGCTCGCACGATAGACCCACGGAACGCACCATGCTCATCCGAAACATCAACGACGTCCCCCTCGCCCCCGTGCAGATGGAGGGCGTCAACGGCGCCGACATGGCCGTCATGGTCGGACGCAACGACGGCGCCCCGAACTTCGCCCTCCGCCAGTTCAAGGTCAAGCCCGGCGGCAACACCCCCCGCCACAGCCACGACTACGAGCACGAGGTCTTCATCGTCGAGGGCGCCGGCACCGTCCTCCTCGAGGGCGCCGAGCGACCCATCCGCGCGGGCGACGTGATCTACGTCCCCGCCGACCAGGAGCACCAGTTCAAGGCCCACCCTGTCCAGGGCCTCCGCTTCCTCTGCCTCGTCCCCGTCACCCGAAACTGCGGCAGCGACACCCCGGGAAGCTGACACGCCCTCCCCGGCCCCCGCCCCGCCCGAGCCCGCGCACCGAGACAACGCCACCGGAGGCCCCCCATGCCAACCCCCGCCGCACGCCCCGTCGGCGAGTCGTACTGGGTCCTCACGCTCTACGCCTCCCTTGCGCTCGTCACCGCCGCCGCGCTCGTCGTCGCGCTCATCGAACGCGACGAGGCCCTCGCCGCGGTCGGCGGCATCGGCCTCGTCACCACCCTCGCCACCCTCCCCGTCGCCCTCGTCGTCCGGCGAGAGGCCCGCGCCCAAACCGCCGAGCTTGCGCGCCGCATCCACGATCTCGCCGCCGCCGTCGACCGCCTGAGCGAGCAGCAGGCCCTCTCCGACGACGCCCGCCGCGTCATCAACCGTGCCCGCGAGCGCAACATCCTCCGCAGGGCTATCGAGGAAGACCTCGCCGCCGGCGACTGGTCCGCCGCCGACACCCTGGTCCACGAGCTCGCCGACCGCTTCGGCTACCGCGCCGACGCCGAAGAGTTCCGGGCCCGCATCGACCTCGCGCGCGCCACCGACACCGATCGAAAAGTAAGCGACGCCGTCCAGCAACTCGACCTGCTCGTCGGCCGCCGAGACTGGCCCGCCGCGCTGGCCGAGGCCGACCGCATCGCCCGGCTCTTCCCAGACAGCCCGCGCGCCGCCTCCCTCCCCCGCCGCATCGAGGACGCCCGCAACCGCTACAAGCACGAGCTCGAGCGCCGCTTCCTCAACGCCGCAACCGAGGAACGCCTCGACGACGCGATGGAGCTCCTCAAGCAGCTCGACCACTACCTCACCGAGTCCGAGGCCGAGCCATACGTCGAGCTCGCCCGCGGCGTCATCGGCAAGGCCCGCGAGAACCTCGGCGTCCAGTTCAAAATCGCCATCCAGGACAAAGACTTCCGCCGCGCCGCGTCCGTCGGCGAACGCATCATCCAGAACTTCCCCAACACCCGCATGGCCGCCGAGGTCCGCGGCATGATCGAGAGCCTCCGCGAGCACGCCCGCGCTCAGCACCTCGCCACCGCGCCGCACGCCGAGGCGTCACACCCCGGCGCCGAGCCCGCCGGCCCCTTCCCCCCGGCCTGATGCACCCTCCCCGCCCGAGGCAGCCTCCCCGCCCGGTTCAGCCTGCCCGCCCGGTTCAGCCTGCCCGCGCCGTCCGTCATCCGCGTGACCCGCGTGACCCGCCGCAGGCCGCGCCGCCCCGCTGCCCCCGCTCAGGCTCACCCACACCAACGCCACGATCCCAATGATCAGCCACAGGTCCGCGACGTTGCTCACGTAGGGCCACACCTCGTCGCTCCCGCTGGGCCACCGAAGCCCAAACGGCAGCCGCAGCCCGGGCAGCGGGTGAATGAAGTCCCGCACGCAGCCGAAGACGAGCCGGTCGTACAAGTTCCCGAGCCCACCCGCCAGCAGCAGGCCGATCCCCGCGTGCGCCGCCGTGTCACGCCGCGTGGTCCACGCCGCGAACAGGTACCCCCCGAAGGCCAGCGCGAGCAGCGTGAACGCCACAAACACCCACCGAAGCCCGGCCCCCAGCCCGAACACCGCCCCCGGGTTCAGCACCAGCGTGAACTCAAGCACACCCGGCACCGCCACCACCGGGTCATGCTCGGGCAGCAACCGGCTCAGCGGCCGAACCGACAACGCCTCCGCGCGGCGAATGACCACCGGCGCATCCGCGATCCACCCAAACGCCGCCCCCTTGCTCCAAAGATCCGCCGCTGTGCCGAGCACCACCGCGCCGAGCAGCACGGCCCACGCGCGGCCGCTCCGCCACGCCGACCCAGCCACATCGCGGGCACCACCGAGAGCCCCGGCGACCGCGCCGACGGACGCCACATCCCGCCCGTCCTGGTCGTCCGCGGGAGCCTTCACGCCGGCCTCGGTCACGCCGGGCTCGCCCCGCGCTCCATCGCCCGCGCCGCCTCGATCGAATACCGCGCCCAAGGCAACTCCTCAAGCCGCGCTGCCCCGATCGGCTTGCCCGTCAGCTCGCACAGGCCGAACGTCCCGTCCTCGATCCGCTGCAACGCCGCGTCCACCTCGCGGATCAGCCTCCGGTCCGCCGCCGCGAGATTGAGCGAGAGCGTCCGCCCGTAGCTGTCCGACCCCTGCTCGGCCATATGCTGCGGCAGGTGGCTCAGGTCGCCCGAGCTGCCCATCAACGCTTCCTCTTCCATCGTCGCCACGTCGCCCAGAAGCTCCGCCCGCTTCGCCAGCAGCCGCTCGTGGAACCGCGTGAGGTCGCGCTTGTTGAAGGGGGATTTCCGCTTCGACGGGTCCCCGTCCGCCGTCGCGAGCGACTCCGACTTCAACGCCGACGACCCCGACGGAATCAGCGGACGCCGCACCGCCGACCCCGGCCCGACCAGCGGCGCCGACGTCACCGGGAACACCGTCGAGGGCTTGCTCGCCTTCTTCTTCCGCGGCGGCCCCTTCGACACAATCGTGATGCCCTTCCGCGCCGGCTTCTTCGAGTCGCCCGCTCCCGCGCCTGCCCCGTCGCCCGCTGCAGCGTCGCCCAAGGCCGCCGCCGCGTCAACGCCCGCCGCCGCCGCGGTCGCGCCAGCCTTGCCGTCGACGCTCGGCTTTTCCGCCGGGCCCTTCGGCACAGACGACTTGCCCGCAGGCGCCTTCGCCGACGCAGACTTGCCCCCGCCCGACTTGCCCGCCCCGGTCTTGTCCGAACCGGACTTGCCCGAACCGGGCTTCGTCGCCGACGGCTTGCCCGTCGCCTCGCCGGCACCCGCGGCCAGCGCCGCGACCTTCGCCGTTTCGGAGCTCGCGCCGCCACCCTTGGCCGCGGGCGTCTTGCCGCCGCTCGATGTCGCAGCCGGGGCCTTCGTCGCCCCCGCCTTGGGGGCCGCCGCCTTCGGGGCTGCGGTCTTGGCCGCGCCCGCCTTCGCCGACGAAACCTTCACAGCACCAGGCTTGGCCGGAGCCGTCTTCCCCGCCGCCGCCGCCTTGGCCCCGGCACCGCCGCCCGATTTCGCGGCCGGCGTCGGCTTCGCCGCGCGGGGCTTCGTGCCTTGGCCTGTTTTGGCCGCCGGGCTCGTGGTTGTCTTGGCGGCACCCGCGGCCGGCTTTTTCGCCGCGGCGCTGGGCTTGCTCGGGGTGCGGGCCGCCGCACCCGCGCGCGCCGCCGCGGTCGCTCGTCGGGGAGCCGTTCCCCCCGCCGCCGCCTTCTTCGTCCCCGCTTTCCGAGAGTCTTTCGCCACCCGTCTTCCCCAGCGGATAAAGTTATCCGTTGACGGACCGATTCCACGCGCGGCGAAACCTACCCACTTCAGCCCGCCCTGTCAAAGCCAGCGAACCACCTGAACACCCCAGACTCACCACAATAGGGCAAACTACGCCCCAGCTTCCGCCCCCCCCGACCCGCTCCCGTTCACCACCGCGATCTCCGCCACCGGCCCGATGCGGCGAAGCCGCTCGTACCGCTGTTGCACGAGGGTTTCCTCGGGTTGACCGACCAGTTCATCCAACTGCCCGACGATCCACGCCTGCAACAACTGCGCCGCCCCGTCCGGGTTGCGGTGCGCGGCGCCGACCGGCTCTTCGATGATGCCGTCGATGACGCCCAGTTCCAGGTTCGCCCGCGCCGTCAGCTTCAGCGCTTCGGCGGCCGCGGTGTTGTTCGCCTCGTTGGCCGCCTTCCAGAGAATCGCCGCGCACCCCTCGGGGCTGATGACGCTGTACCAGGCGTTCTGCATCATGCCCACCCGGTCGGCGACCGCGATCCCGAGCGCCCCGCCGCTCCCGCCCTCGCCGATCACCACACTGACGATCGGCGTGCGCAGCCGGCTCATCTCCCGCAGGTTCACCGCGATCGCCTCGGCCTGGCCCCGTCGCTCCGCCCCGATGCCCGGGTACGCGCCCGGCGTGTCCACCAGCGTGACGATCGGCAGGCCGAACTTCTCGGCGAGCTGCATTTTCGCGAGGGCCTTGCGGTACCCCTCCGGGTGGGCGCACCCGAAGTGGCACTTGATCTTTTCTTCCGTGGTCTTGCCCTTTTGGTGGCCCACCACGAG
This sequence comes from uncultured Phycisphaeraceae bacterium, assembly GCA_964496975.1. Classification (GTDB taxonomy): domain Bacteria; phylum Planctomycetota; class Phycisphaerae; order Phycisphaerales; family UBA1924; genus CAZCBN01. The sequence continues at coordinate 17,972 of CAZCBN010000002.1, read as the reverse complement.
CACCTTGTAAGGCCCGATGCGCGCAAACCCCGTCACAATCGCCGGGTCGTCCCCGTACCGCCGGTCGCCGTGCAGCTCGGTGAAGTCTCGGCAGATGCGAGCGATGTAGTCCCGCGTCTGCGGCCGCTTGGGGTGGCGGGCCACGCGGACAGTGTCCCACGCCGTCAGGTTGGCGTACGCCTCTTCGAGCTTTCGGCGGTGCTCGTGCCGCAGCGTGTCAAGATCGGAGGGCTCGGCGACCGCGGCCGAGACCCCGCCCAGTGCGGGCACCTCGATCGCCCCGGCGGGCGAGGCCGCGGCCTTCTCCGCCGCTTCCAGGCGCTGCTCGATCTCGCGGATCTCTCGCTCGAAGGCCAACTGATAGAAGGAACTCATGGTGGGCCAAGCTCCGGCGTCCGGCGTCGGCGGGCCCCGGTGTCGGACGCCGCGCGACGCGATGGCCCTCGATGCTATTCCGTACCCTTCTGCCATGGACGCACCCCACGCCGGACCCGCGGGCCCCGCCGCCCCGGGCGCGCCGCCCCTTGCCGGGGCCTCCCTCGTTCGGTCGCCGCTGCTCGTCGTCGGCGGGGGCAACATGGCGCGGGCGATCCTTCATGGCGCCTCCGCCGCCGGCGCGATCGACCCCGCCCTGTGCGTCGTGGTGGAGCCCGACGCGGCCAAGCACGGGGCCTTCCGCTCGGCCCATTCGGGCCATGACTCCGCGTGGCGCGAGTTCACGGCGCTCGAGGCCTCGCGGGGCCCCGGGGTGGTGCTGCTCGCCGTCAAGCCGCAGTCGCTGGCGACGGTGGGGGCCCAGATCTCCGCGGCGCTCGCCGGCGGCCCGGAGCGGGCCGTCCTTTCCATCCTCGCGGGCGCCCCGTGCGCGCGGGTGGCCGCGGCGATGGGCCGGGGGCGCGTCGTGCGCGTCATGCCCAACACGCCCGCACAGGTCGGTCGCGGCATGACGGCGATCGCCCCCTCTCCCGCGGCCCGGGCCGAGGATGTCGCGTTGACGCGGACGCTCTTCGCCGCTGTCGGCGAGGTGATCGTCATCGACGAGGGCCTGATGGACGCCTTCACCGCCGTGGCCGGCTCGGGCCCCGCGTACGTCTTCTACCTGGCCGAGGCGATGCGTCGGGCCGCGGTCGATCTCGGCTTCGCCCCGGACGTCGCCGCGACCATGGTGCGGCAGACGGTCGCCGGCTCGGGCGAACTTCTCGCGCGGAGCCGGGACTCGTTCGACGCGTTGCGGGCCGCGGTGACCAGCAAGGGCGGCACGACCGAGGCCGCCTGCGGCGTGCTGGACCGGGCCGATCTGTTCGCAATCTTCCAGGCCGCGCTTCGGGCCGCCCGCGACCGGGGCGCCGAGCTCGCCCGCGGCTGACCGCGAGGAGCAACGCCACCGGGCCGAGCCCGCGCACGCCGGGGGTAACGCGTCATCCCGCCGCCGCGTCATCGGGCCGCCTGGCGACGATGTGGAACACGTGCCAGTCCTTCGCCGGCTGGCCCGCTTTCGAGGGCCGGCGCTCCTCGTCGAAGCGTTCCAGCACCCACCCCTGCAGCAGCGCGAGCGCCCCCTCCCGCGTGTGGTGCGTGCGGTCGGGCAGCGCGGCCCATGAGTCATGCTCGCCGAACAGTTGCCCCGCGAACCGCCCCCCCGGCTCCACCGACGCAAGCGCCGCCCGCCACAACGCCTCGAAGCAGTGGGGCGGGCAGAAGGGCAACGCAAAGCTCGCGTTCAGCAGCCGGCACCGCGGGAACGGTCTGGGCTGCGACGCGAGCTGCTCGAACGTCGCCGCCTGCATGGTGAGCCGCGGCGAGGGGCAGACGCCCGGCGTGCGCAGCACGTGCGTGAACGCGTCCGCGTGCCCGTCGATCGCGAGCACCCGCCACCCGTGGCGGAGGAGCTCGGCCGTGTCCGCGCCCGAGCCGCACCCCAGGTCGATCGCGAGCGGCGGCTCGTCGGAGCCGTCGACGAAAAGGTTTCGGTCGGACTGGCTTTGGTCGGACCGGCTTCGGTCGGACAGGCCGTGGAACGAATCGACGCCGGCCTCTGCGGCGAAGGAGGCGATCGCCTGCCGCAGCGTGTCCCGGGGCGGGTGGGCCGCCATGCGGGCAAAGTACGCGGGCCAGTCGCGTGTCTGCGCCGCGAGCCAGGCCGGGGACGAGGCGGGCGCGGGGCTGTCCGATTCGGCTGGGCCTTCGGGCATGCCGTGTTGTAGCGGCCGGCTCGCGGCGACGAAAGACCGCGGCCCGCTCGGACCGGAGTACGCTCAACCATGCACCGCGACCTTGCCTCGTTCGTCGAAGCCCTGGAGCGTGCCGGTGAGCTGGTACGGGTCCGCGAGCCGGTGAGCCCCGTGCTGGCCGTCGCACGCGCGGCCGACGCGGCGAGCAAGTCGCCCGCGCCGCACCCCCCCGGCGCGAGCGCCCGCCGCAACGACCCGGCGAACGCCCACCTCGGCGGGCCGGCCCTTCTGTTTGAGCACGTCACCGGCTCGGACATGCCCCTGCTCATCAACGCGTACGGCAGCTATCGCCGCATGGAAATGGCCCTTGGCACGGGCCGTCCACGCTTCGCGCCGCGTGGCGCCGGCACGGGGCACGGCGGCACGGGCGGCGGTTCGTCCCCTCCGCCCGACGGCTTCGAGGCCATCGCGGCGGTGATGGGAGAACTCGTCAAACCCCAGCCCCCGCGCTCGCTCGGCGAGGCGATCGCCAAGGCCCGGCAGGTGGCCCCGCTCCTGAAGATCGGCCCCAAGCGCATGCGTGGGCGCGGGCCCGTGCAGGCCGTCGTGCGTCGCGGCGACGACGTGGACCTGACGCGGCTGCCCATCATCCGCTGCTGGGCGCACGACGGCGACTACGCGGCCCTGGGCTACCCCGCGGGCGTGAATAACGCCGTGCCGGGCCTGGGGCACCCGGCGATCGACGCGGCGCGGTGGGAGGCGGAGTTCCGCGGGCGGTACATCACGCTCGCCGGGATCCACACGATCCACGCGGACGACGTCGCCGAGCGTCGGCCCTCAAGCCACAACATCGGGATGTACCGCGTGCAGTTGCTGGGCAAGGACCGCGTGGCGATGCACTGGCACATGCACCACGACGGCGCACGCCACTGGCGCTCGTGGAAGGCGCTCGGGCAGGACATGCCCGTGGCGATCGCGCTGGGCGGGCCCAGCGTGCTGCCGTACGCGGCGACGGCCCCGCTGCCGCCGGGGATCAGCGAGCTGCTGATGGCGGGGTTTTTGAACGACGGGGGCATCCGGATGTGCCGCGGCGTGACGGTGCCGCTGTGGGTGCCCGCCGATGCGGAGATCGTCATCGAGGGCTACGTGAGCCACCGGGCCGGGTTCCCGGGGTGGGACCCGCGCGAGACCGACGAGCCGCTGGGCGAGGGCGCTGTGTTTGAGGGCCCCTTCGGCGACCACACCGGCTTCTACAGCCTGCCGGACCGCTACCCGGTCGTCCGCGTCACGGCGGTGACCACGCGCGAGCGCCCGATCTATCCCACGACCGTCGTGGGCCCGCCGCCGCAGGAGGACTACTTCCTGGGCAAGGCGACCGAGCGGCTCTTCCTGCCGCTGCTGAAGGTGCTGATCCCGGACGTCGAGGACTACGACCTGCCGATGTTCGGGACCTTCCACAACTGCGTGTTTGTGAAGATCCGCAAGCACTACCCCCTGCACGCGCGGCGGGTGATGCACGCCATCTGGGGCGCGGGACAGATGGCGTGGACCAAGACCATCTTCGTGGTCGACCACGACGTGGACGTCCATGACCCACGGGCCGTGCTGGAGGCGTGCACCCGGCTGTGCAAACCCACGCGGGACATCGAGACGGTGCACGGTGCCCTGGACATTCTGGACCACGCGGCCCCGCGACTTGGCGCCGGCGTCAAAATGGGCTTCGACTGCACCCGGAAGATCCCCGGCGAGGAGACCGACCACCGCCCGCTGGTTGAGGCCGGGGTGCCAAGTCATGAGCCGTCCACGACCGCAGAGAGCGATGCGGTTGAGGCCTGGCGGCGGGCGGCCGAGCGGGTGGCCGGCGTGCTGAAGGTTGAATCTCCACCACAAGCAGGGGGATGGTGCTTTGTCCGTGTCGACCGTGGGCCGGGAGACGCCCAGCGCGTCGGCCTCGGCCGGCGTGTAGCGCGCGAACTGGCAGGGCTGGACGCAAGCGTCGGTCGGGCTCCGGCGTTCATCGTGATCGTCGGACGCGACGCGGACCCGGCGTCGGCAGATGACTGCCTGTTCCGGTGGCTGTCGAACGCCGATCCCGGCCGAGACGCCTTGTACGGAAAACGCTCGGTTTTCTTCGACGCCACGGCCAAGGTTCCGGCCGACAGCGGTGAGCACGGGCGGGTTCGCGCCTGGCCGCCGATGCTGTCCTCGGGCTCGCCGGTGTAGGCAGACCGGTTTGTTCGGGAGGCGAAAGGTTAAAAATGGGTGTAGATTGAACTTTGACCGGTGAATTGGTTTGGCGGCGGATATCCTCGTGAGTGGAAGGCCGTGAAGTGCCGATTCGTCGGTGCTTCGGGCGGTTGGAGGCAGGATATTCGGTTTTGTATCGGGGGGCGAACGGAGAGACGTCAAGCGATTGACTCTCGCGACAGAAAACTTTTTCATTGTTTTGTGCGGTACGCCCTTCCGCTTCGGCGAAGTGTCGATACGATCAGGTGCTCGGTGAGAGCATTGCCATTGTGAAAGGGGACTCGAGATGATCCGTACGTTTGCGATCGCTACCGTTGCCGCCGCCGCGGGCCTGGCCGTGGCCCAGAGCGCGACGGTGACCGTCGTCAGCAGCAGCGCCAACGTCGAGCCGGGTGGCACGGCCACGATCACGGTTCGTGCGTCGTACGACCTCGCCGGCGCTGGCGCTGGCGTGTTCGGCAACGCCGGCCTGTTCGGCTTCGGCGGTGACGTGACCGGCACCGGCTCTGGCACCGCCAGCGCCGCCACCATCAACGCGGCTCTGCCCTTCGCCCCGACGGCCGGCACGGCCAGCGGCGTGGGCGTGGCCCGTGTCGGCGCTGGTGCTGGCGCTCCCGCCACCATCGCGGCGAACCCCGCGGACCTGTTCAGCTACACGCTGACGGTGTCCCCGACGGCGACCGTCGGCAGCACGATCGACCTGACCTTCTCGGGCTCGGTGGTCCTCGCCCTCGGCAGCGACCTCCAGACCTTCTCGACGGCCCCCGGCGTCAACCAGTCGCCCCTGACCGTCGTCCCCGTCACCATCAACGTCGGCACCGCGGCGTGCCCGGCCGACTTCAACGGTGACACCAGCCCCGGCGACATCTTCGACCTGTTCGACTTCCTGGCGGCCCTCGACGGCGGCCTGGACTTCAACGGCGACACCTCGCCCGCCGACATCTTCGACCTGTTCGACTTCCTGGCCGTCCTCGACCAGGGCTGCCCCTAATCGATTGATGCCGTGGCTGGTCGGTGCCTTGGGCACGGGCCGGCTCGCGGAGTCATGACGAATCGCGTGCAGGGGCGTCCGATAGGACGCCCCTGTCGCTTTTGCCCGTGACCTGTGCGGCGTGACCTGTGCGGGGTGGTTCTCGACCCCGCGGTCGGGGCGAGTCGTCGTGTCTGGCGCGGTCCGCCGCTGTGGGGATGGGGGTGTTGCGACGGGCGTGGTTGGGCCGATCGCGCCTCGCTGGTCGACGCCCGTGCCCAACCGTTCCGGCACGAGGGCACGCCGCGGCGCGACCGTGCTCGACTCCGGCGAGATCGGATTTCCGAAGAGCGGAGCTGCTCCGCGAACGGCTGCCTGGCCCGGCGACGCGGGGTGGGGTCGAGCGCTGGCTGCGGCGTTGGCGAGCCGTCGGGCTGTGGTGGCGCGGCGTGATCGCGTTGCGGGCGTGGGCCGCGGCATGGGTCGCTCGTTGAGGACGCGGGCTGCGGTTGCGGATCGTGGCGGCGTGGCTGCGGTACACCGGGCATGCGGGGCGGCGTGGCCTCGCGCGTGGGGTATTGGTGGGGCCGCGGGCCGGGGGCATCGCGCAATGAAAAGCCCGGGCTCGGGCCCGGGCTCTCGGTATGCAGTTCAGGATGTTCCGCGTCCGCGCGGTGATTGGTTACGGGCAGCCCTGGTCGAGGACGGCGAGGAAGTCGAACAGGTCGAAGATGTCGGCGGGGCTGGTGTCGCCGTTGAAGTCGAGGCCGTTGTCGAGCGCGGCGAGGAAGTCAAAGAGGTCGAAGATGTCGCCGGCGCTCGTGTCGCCGTTGAAGTCGGCGGGGCAGGGGGGCTCGCCGAACTGGACGGTGAACTCGTACGCGGTCGCGCGGCCGGACTCTTCGACGGCGACGACGTCGATGGTGTTCAGGCCGGGCTGGAGGTCGGTCTGGAAGGTGACGCGCCACTCTTCGCGGTCGTAGATGCGGGCGAGGTTGCCCGAGCCGGTGGCGAGGGGGATGGGGTCCGTGGCGGTCGGCAGGTTGAGGAAGACGTAGACGAACCGCGCGGTGCGGTCGGCGCCGATGCGGAACTCCGGGCGCGGGGCGTCGTCGCTGCCGTTGCGGCCGATGAGGGAGACGTCGGGCCCGTGGCGGTCGACGTAGATGACCTTGCGGACGTCGTTGAAGAGGGGGGTGGTGTTGGCGGGTCGCTGGAGGAAGGCGAGGGCGCTGATGTAGTGGTAGCCGTCCTCGAGCTGGGTTGCGTCGATGGTCTGGCGGTAGCTGCCGCGGAGGTTGCCGGTGGTCATGCCGGGCTGACGGAGCGTGACGAACTGCTCGTAGCCGCCGATGACGTTGGTGGTGAGGGGGATATCGACGGCGTTGTTGCCGTTCCAGTCGCGGCTGCCGTCGTCGATGCGGAAGACGGCGTTGTCGTCCACGGTGGTGACGAGGGGGTCTGCGGGCGCGGTGAGGAGGCCGATGTCGAAGGTGTCGGTGGTGATGACCTCGATCTCGGTGAGGCGCTGCAGGCCGTCGGCGACGGTGGTGGGGTCTGGGGCGATGGAGCCGGTGGCGCCGAGGATGCGCAGGTCCGCGGCGGGGACGGCGGGGCCGTAGGCGACGAAGCCGCGGTTGTGCTCGCCCGAGGAGGAGGAGTTCCGCGGGACGCGGATGGTGACGAGGCCGTTTGCGCCGACGACGACGGAGTCGAAGATGTCGCCGCTGGCGCCGACGTCGGTGCGGCGTGCGTTGCCGGTGAGCTCGAAGAGGCGCTCGCCCTGGGCGAAGGAGGTGTCCACGGTGACCTCGTCGAAGCCGGCGTCGTAGCGGTCGCTGGCGCCGACGAGGAGGTTGCCGAAGCTGTTGTTGGGCCCGGCGCGCTCGAAGACGAGGGTGTCGGCGGTGTTGTTGTTGAGGAGGAACCACAGGCCGTAGCCGTGGGTGCGGCGGATCTTGTTGAGGGTGGTGATGACGTCGTTGGCGGTCTGGGTGAGCGGGTCCCAGCCGAGGGCGACGGAGATGCCCTCGCGCGGGAAGAAGCCGCTGCCGCGGACGACGGCGCGGGCGTTGTGATAGACGATGGTCTGCCCGGGGCGGAGGATGGCGTAGGCGTTCGCGAACCAGCCCTGCTGTCGGTTGGTGGGGAGCGGGGGGCGGGAGCCGCCGTCGCCGAGGGTTCCGTTGTCGTGGCTGTAGACGTGGAAGACGCCGGCGGAGCCGTCCTGAATGCCGTTGTCGGCGAAGTCAAGGTGACGAGTGAGGACGTTGCCCCAGGAGCCGAAGCCGCCGCCGTTCACGAGCTCGCGGAGGGCGCCGGCACCGTCGAGGTCGAGCGAGTCACGGTTGGCGAAGGTGTCCTTGCGGAAGAAGCGGGCGAGGATGTCCTGGTTGCTTGTGGTGTTCTCGCCGAAGGAGAAGGGGGTGACGCGGCGGCCGTCGGGCGTGGTGCGGCCGAGGTGGACGGCGGCGTCGAAGTACTGCCTCCAGAAGAAGTCGTAGGTGTGCTTGCTGGCGTCGAGGCGGAAGCCGTCGACGTTCTGGACCTCGAGCATCCAGCGGAGCCAGCGCATGAGGTAGCCGGTGCCGTTCTCGGCGACGGGGTCGCCGGTGAAGTCGGCGGGGTCGGTGATGCCCTCGACGGGCTGCTGGCTGTCGGTGTTGCTCCAGGGGTAGAAGGTGAAGGGGTCGGGCTGGCCGTTGCCGTCGAAGTCGGGGCCCTGGGGGTTCACGACGACGCGCGGGGTGAGCGAGGTGTCGGGGTAGTAGCGGGCGTTGGCGGGGTTGGGGCGGTTGCGGACGTTGCCGGCGGGGATGTTCTGCGGGTTGCCGCTGGCGACGGGCTGGCGGATGAACTGGAGGTTGGTGGTCTGGTCGATGTCGACGAGGGCGACGAGGTCGCCGCGGAAGAGGTCGTAGCGGACGGCGCCGGGGTTTTCGGACTGGAGGTACCCGCCGGAGACGCCGCCGTGGAAGTCGCCCCAGTTGTCGGTGGGGAGCTTGTCGCGGTTGTTCTCGGGCGGGACGTAGAAGCCGGGCCAGCCGCCGTCCTGGAAGAAGGCGTTGCTGGTGGTGCGGCCGGAGTTGTGGTTCAGGACGGTGTCGATGTAGACAAGCAGGCCGGCGCGGTGGAGCTCGTCGACCATCGCGCGGAAGGTGGACTCGGTGCCGTAGGCGGTGCGGGTGCGGCTGTTGGAGTTGGTGATGAGGGGGGGCGAGCCGAGGTCGAAGCGGTCGAAGCAGTCAAAGCCCACGCTGAAGGGGTCGGCGGCGCGGGAGGGCGGGGGGACCCAGAGCGAACCGTAGTAGTTCATGAAGATGTCCGCGGTGCGGCGCTCGATATCGTCGTTCTCCATCTCGAAGACCTGGAGAATCGTCTCCTGGGTCTGGGCCGCGGCGAGGCCGGCGAGCCCGGCGCAGGCGACGAGCACGGCCGCGGCCCCCTGGGTGCGCTGAGAACGGGTCGGAGCGTTTCCACGGGGGCCGGGGTGCGTCTCGGTCGGCATGATCTTCGTCTCCATGAAAGCTCGGCGTGCCGCCGGGCCGTGCGGGCCGGTCCACTCCACCGGCCGAGGACAGTTGCACGGCGGGGTCAGGCCGAGGCGGGTCTTGGCCTTGGTCGTTCGTCGCCTCGGTCGTTGGTCGTCGGTCGTCGCCTCGGGCGAGATTCGGGATACGTCGATGCGTGATCCGGACTCGGCGGGGGATGGGCGTTCCCCGGTTTGCGGCGGGGCCGCATCGCGCTCGTTTCGCTGCGGGTCCGAAAGCGGTTCCGTCCCTATGCTTCCCCCTATGGGTCCCAGAGTCCATCGGAGAATGCTTGTGAAACCTGTGTTGAAGTCAGCGGATCGGCCGTCGAGTTCGATGTCTGGTCGGGCGTGGAGGCTGGTCGCCGCAGTTGGGCTGGCGTTGTCCGCGCCCGCGATCGCCGCGCCGGTGGGCGAGCTCATCGGGCCCGGCGTGGTGCGGTTCCATGCCTCGGACGCGGCGCGGACGCAGCGCGAGCCGTCGATCGCGTTGGTGAGCGATCCGGCCGGGGGCGGGGGGGTGCCCGCGGGGTTTCAGATCCGGCCCGAGTTCTCGGTCGAGAAGGCCCCGGCGCCCAAGCCGTGGGACGCGGACATGCCCGCCGAGGTGACGGTGCAGGCGTGGCGCGTGGCGATCGAGCCGGGGACGAGCCTCTACGGGACGGGCGAGTGCGCGGGCCCGCTGCTGCGCAACGGCCGGGTGACGCAGGCGTGGAACCTTGACGCGTACGGCTACCAGGACAACGCGTCGAACCTGTACACGTCGCACCCGTGGGTGCTCGCGGTGCGGGCCGACGGCACGGCGTTCGGCGTGCTGAACGACACGACGTACCGCGTGGAGATCGACCTGCGCGACGGGATCACGTTCCGCGCGCACGGCACGCCGCAGCCGCTGATCGTGATCGAGGGGTCCAGCCCGCAGGAGGTGGTGCAGCGGCTCGGCACGCTGACGGGCACGATCGAGATGCCGCCGAAGTGGGCCGTGGGGTACCACCAGTGCCGGTACAGCTACTACCCGGAGAGCCGGGTGCGCGAGGTGGTGACGGAGTTCCGCCGGCGCAGCCTGCCGGTGGACGTGATCTGGCTCGACATTGATTACATGGACCGCTTCCGCGTCTTCACGTTCGACAAGAATCACTTCCCCGACCCCGCGGGCCTGAACGCGTGGCTTGATGGGCAGGGCGTGCAGAACGTGTGGATGATCGATCCGGGCATCGCGCGGGCTGACGACTACTTCGTCTTTCAGCAGGGCGAAGAGCGGGACGTGTGGGTGAAGGACGCGAGCGGAAAGACCTTCGTGGGCGACGTGTGGCCCGGCCCGTGCTCGTTCCCTGACTACATGAACAAGGAGGTCCGGGCGTGGTGGGGCACGCTCTACAAGGACTTCATGGGCCTGGGCATCGACGGCGTGTGGAACGACATGAACGAGCCCGCGGTTTTCAACGTCGCGACGAAGACCATGCCCGAGGCGAACCTGCACAACGCCGACCCGGAGCTGGGCGGCCCCGGCACGCACGCGCAGTACCACAACGTGTACGGCATGCAGATGATCCGCGCGACGCGCGACGGCGTGATGGCGGCGAACCCGGACAAGCGGCCCTTCGTGCTGAGCCGCGCGAACTTCATGGGTGGGCACCGCTACGGCGCGACGTGGACGGGCGACAACTCGGCGAACTGGTACCACGTGGACGTCTCGATCGCGATGACGCTGAACCTGAGCCTGTCCGGGCAGCCGTTCTGCGGGCCCGACATCGGGGGCTTCGGCGGCGACGGGGACGCGGCGATGTTCAAGCGCTGGATCGCGTTCGGCGCCCTGCTCCCCTTCAGCCGCGGGCACACGGGCAAGGGCAACATCGACAAGGAGCCCTGGGCCTTTGGCGACGAGGTGGAGGCCACGGCGCGGCGGGCACTCGAGCGTCGCTACCGCCTCCTGCCGCACATCTACACGGCGTTCGAGGAGTCGCACCGCACGGGCATGCCGGTGGCGCGGCCGCTGTTCTTCGCGGACGCGGCGGATGCGGCGCTGCGGAGCGAGGACGACGGCTTCCTGCTGGGCGAGGGGCTGCTGGTCTGGGCCGACCCGACGCCCGGGCTTGAGCGGATGCCCGTGCTGCCCAAGCCGGTGGACGGCGTGGCGTGGCGTGCTCTTGATTTCGCCGACTTTGACGGCACCGGCCGCGACAGCGACGACCCGGACCAGGCCAGGCTCTTTGTCCGGCCCGGGGCGATCGTGCCGACCGGCCCGGTGGTGCAGCACGTGAACGACACGCCGGGGCAGAACGAGCAGCTCACGCTCATCATGAACCTCGACGCGAACGGCGAGGCCTCGGGCACGCTGTACGAGGACGAGGGAGACGGCTGGGCCTTCCGCGACGGCGTGTACCTGCGGAGCACCTACCGCGCCACGCGCAACGCCGCGGGCGAGGTGGAGGTGACGCTCGAGAAGTCTGAGGGCAAGATGCCGCGGCCCGATCGCGAGCTGGTCGCCCGCGTGCTGCTGCCCGACGGCCGCGAGGCGACGGCCGCCGGTCGCGACGGGCAGCCGCTGCGGGTGACGCTGGGCACGCCGACGGCGGCGAGGTAACGACGCCGGGCGGACGCCGGATCTTCGGCGTTGGCACGGGCATGGTGCACGGGGCGCGTCGCGGGTGACGCGCCCTTTTTCTTGCGCGGCGTCGAGGCCGCGGGAGGTCTCGGCGGCGAGCGGGGCGACTCGATGTGCGCCGCGGCGTTGTGGCGCGAGCAGTCGCGGCGCGTGCTGTTGGGATGCGTTGTCGCGGGGGAAAGCAAAGGGGCCGGCCTGTCGGCCGACCCCTTGGAAGGTCACGTGTCATGCGGACCACGCCGGCGTGGCGTGGGGCCGACGATTACGGGCAGCCGGCGTCGAGGACGGCCAGGAAGTCGAAGAGGTCGAAGATGTCGGCGGGCGAGGTGTCGCCGTTGAAGTCGAGGCCACCGTCGAGCGCGGCGAGGAAGTCGAACAGGTCGAAGATGTCACCCGGGGTGGTGTCGCCGTTGAAGTCGGCGGGGCAGCCCTGCGGGGCGGCGCGGAGGCCCTCGAAGGGGATGTAGGCGAAGTTGAAGGCGTAGCGGCCGGGGGTGGCGAAGACGACGTCGTAGCCGGCGACCTCGAACTCGCCGTTCTCGCCGACTTCCCAGTTCATCGCGATGGCGGGGGTGCCGTTGGCGTTCTCGCCGGTCGCGTTGAGGAGGAGGACGCCGTCGGTGCGGGCGTCGACGCCGTCGATGGTGATCTCCCAGATCGGGAAGCCGGCCTCGGTGTCGGTGCCCTCGGTGATGGTGAAGCCGCCGGTGCCGCTGATGACGGTGCCGTCCGCGGCGGCCTGGCCGGCGACGAGGTTCTCGGTGTTGTAGGGGAGGTAGACGTAGCCGTAGTCACCGTCCACGGTGTCAACGGTGCCGTCGACGCCGTTGTAGATGGTGATGGTGTAGTTGCTGCCGCTCTGCGAGACGGTGGCGAGCTTGGGCTGGTTGTTCCACATGGTGGCCATCAGCACGCCGTCCTGCACCGCCGAGGCGGGGGAGACGTCGATGTCCGCCGTGCCGTTGGCGGGGTCCTGCACGTCGCCGATCATCTGGAAGCCGGCGGCGGTGGGGAAGAAGGCGACGGCGAAGTCGGCGTTGATCTCGGCGCCGGTCGCGTCGGCGACGTGGCTGTGGGTCTCGCCGTTGTCGGAGTTGTGCAGGGCCCAGCCGGACGCGCCGCCGGTGGTGGCGTTGCTGCGGAAGAACTGGGTGCCGCTGGGGAAGGGAAGGCCGTCCGGAGCGCCGCCGGTGCCGTCGAGGCCGTTGCTGTTCACGGCGGCGAGGCGGGCGCCGAGCCAGGAGAGGCCGAAGTCGCCGCCGGTGTCGCCGACGTTCTCGAGGGCGTCGGAGCCGAGGCTGCGGTCGGCGCGGCAGTCGCCGGCGCCGTTATCGGGGAAGAACTCCTGCACGGTGAAGCGGGCGGAGACGACGTCGTCGAGGCGGTCGGCGTAGTCGCGGATGGGCTCGCTGGGGGGCGTGATGACGGTGTCGAAGGGGAAGAAGGCGTAGAACGCGAAGATGTCGTTGCCGCCGATGTCCTGGAGGCCCATGCCGGTCATGTCGCGGCTGGTGAGGATCCAACCGTCGCCGGCGGCGTTGGGCTCGGCCCAGACGGGGTTGTCGATGGTGTTGCCGCCGCCGATGTTCTGGTAGGCGGTCACGACCAGCGTGCCGGTCGCGGGGCTCTCGCCCGGGATGTTCAGGAAGAGGGTGCCGTTGGTGGCGGGGGCGCCGACGAGGCCGCTGACCACGTCGCCCTGGAAGTTGATCGGCTTGCCGCTGCCGGTGAGGGCGCCGTAGATGACGCCGGGCGTGCCGCGGGGGATGACGACGAACTGCACGGGGTCGGGCTCGAGGGGCGCGCCGTCGGAGCCGTTGTCGTGGCTCTGCACGGTGACGAAGCCGTCGGTGCCGACGTACGCCATGCCGAAGTTGTCCTCGTCCTTCGCGCCGGCGCACAGGATGGTGCCGTCGCGGTTGAGGTCAAAGCCGGGGATGGTCAGGTCGTAGCGGCCCGTGCTGTTGTCGAAGATGACGCGGCCGGAGGTGGGGGGGTTGGGGTCAAAGGCGTTGGTGAGCTGGAAGCCGGCGTTGCCGGTCACCTGCGTGATGACGCCGTTGTCGACGCTGTTGTAGAGGCCCGCGGCGATCCAGCCGTCGGCGAAGGGGAAGTAGGCGAGCGAGACGTTGTAGTTCACGTCCACGCCCTGGGGCGAGCGGCGGACGTCGACGGTGAAGTCACCGTCCACGAAGGGGAATGCGGCGCCGGCGCTCAGCGGGCGGGCGCCGTGGGCGGTGGCGTAGTACTGCGTGGCGGCCACGGACGGCTCGACGCGGAAGCCCTGGTTGGTGCCGGTGATGAGCACGCCGTTGGCGGTGTCGTTGCCGGGGCCGAAGTTCACGGCGTAGTCACCGCGGTTGGACAGGCTGCTGTTGATGGTCCACGTGCCGCCGAGGGGCGCGGCGTTCTCGCGGGCGAGGCTGATCGCCGCGGGGTCAAGGTCGGCCGCGCTGATCTCGGTGGCCACGATGATGCCGTGCTGAACCTGGCCCATGGCCTGGCCCGCGATCGCGGCCAGAAGGGCCGCCGCCGTCGTCGTCATACGCATGATCTTCACCCTCACTTCATGGATCTGGATATGGATCCGGGCCTCACGAAGCCCGGGACTCTCTTCCGACAATCGCCGCGCCGGGCGATTGGCCCGGCGCGGCATGGTTTGGCGGTCCTGCGCCGCGGGGGACGCGTCACTGCTCGTCGGGGTTCACGAAGGGCGTCGTGTATCCAGGGAGCAGCAGATTGCCGCGGCCGGGCGCGAGCAGGCCCCTCGCCCGCAGGATCTGGCTGATCGAGCTCAGTTGGCTCTTCGACCACGAGTCGACGTGGCCGTCGAGCCACATGATGGACATGTTGTCGTTGTGCCGGAAGAGGCCGCGCCAGTTCTCTTCGGCGTCGCCGGCGTTCGTCTCGTTGAAGTTCTGTCGGAAGGTCTCGTCGACCATCTTCCACATGTCGTCGCCGTTGCCGTCGAGGAAGTACTCGGTGTGGTCTTGGGCGAAAATGTACTTGCTGGGAAAGTCGACCTCGGTCAGGCGGGTCGGCGCGAATCGCGTGTCGTCGGACTGCCCAGAAACCCCGATGCGGCTCTTCCAGAGGACAAACTTGTAGTTTCGGCGGCGATCCGTGCGTTAGACCGCGGCCGAAACAACGACGCCGTTCTGGCCGTAGGTTTGGTTCTTCCAGTAGACGAAGTCCGCGGGGTCCGTCGAAAGCGTGGAGATGACGCCCCAAGACGGCTCACTATTCATGTAGGTCGCCGACGGGCATGCGCCGGTCTCGTGGCCGGGAAGTTCGGTGCGGTTCCCGATGCCCTTCTGCGGGTCGTACATCTCCGGCCGCGTCTGAACGCCGACGTACTCATCATAGAGATTCAGAAAGTAGTTTCGGTCGCCGTACACCGGAACCCCGTTCGCCGTGTCATACCCGGGCATCAGAAAGTACCGCCCCGCGAAGAGCCGGTTCACGCGCAACGCGCCGTTGTTCGGCGCCGCCGAGTGGAACTCGTCGTTATCCGACGCGTAGCTCAGCACCGCGGTCATGATCTGCTTCTGCTGCGATCCGCACTTCAGAAGCCGAGCAGACTCCCGCGCCGCCCCCAGAGACGGCAGCAGGATCCCGATCAGCAGAGCGATGATCGCGATCACCACAAGCAGCTCGATCAGCGTAAAGCCCCGGTGGTTTCGGTGGCGCATCATGCGACTCCATCACGTGTCGGCACACAAGCGTGCACGCCGAGCGGTACTTCCGCGAGACACAACCCCTGTTGAGGCGGATGCTACAGCCGACGACCGCCGGCTTCCGGCGGGCACGGGCGTTTTCTGCGCGAAGATTCGGTAAAGCCCCGGCCCGAGCGCACGATCACGCGTCCGCGCCACGACGGTCGGCCCGCGTTCCCGGCCCACGCGGCCGCCCCTGCAGCGCCGGCCGTGGCGTCAGCCGATGATCTTCCGCCGGTGCGAGACGTAGTCCCACAGCACGTACCGATCCAAATCCTGACCGGCGGTGAAGGCGACGCGCCCGCCGGTCTGCTCGGCCATGCGGTGGGCGAAGGCGATGTCGTCCTCCCCCTGGCTCCAGCTCGGCAGCAGGAAGATGTTGATGGTGATGCCCTCGCGCTTGCAGGCCATCGCCTCGCGCATGGTGGCGCGCTCGGTGAGCGGGTCGGGGGGATAGAGAAGGTAGAGATACCGGCTGTCGCGGCCGCCGCCGCCGCGGGTGGAGCCGGCCTCCGAGCCGCGGGCCTTGGAGCCGCCGCGCCCCGCGACGCCGGTTCCCGGACCATTTTCAAAGTGGGCCGTGGGCAGGCCGTCGGTGATGAGGATGACCTGCTTGTTGGGCGTGTCCTGCGCGGCGAGGAATCGGCGGCTGAGCTCGAGCCCGTGCTGGATGTTCGTGAAGTGCGGGTGCACCATGCGCTCGTTGACGTCGGGGTCGGCCATGTCCACCCGCAGACGCACAACAGACTCGCGCGTGGTGACGGGCATCGGCAGCAGGGCGGGGATCTCGCTCACGTGCTTGGGCCGCGCGAACGTGCTGAGCTCGATGCACTGGAGGTAGTCGCCGGGATACTCCGAGCGCAGCAGCGCGTCCATGCCGAGGGCGAGCCGCTTGCACTGAACGTACTGCCCCATCTGCCGCATGGAGCCCGACATGTCAATCAGCAGGCACGTCGCGCACTTAGGGTTGTTCCGCGTAAGGTGAACCTCGATGTCCTCGGCCGCGACGCGGGGCCCGCCGCCCCCGTCGCCCCCGCCGGAGCCCGCCGTGCGCCCGCGTGACGCGCCGCGCACGGCTGAGTTCACGAGCGTCTGCGTGACGTCGATGTGCGTGGGCGAGTCGCCGAACTCGTAGCCCCGCGTCTTCGGCAGCTCCACCACGCCCTCGCCCGCGACGGCCTTGCGGTGCCGCCCGCTGCGGCCGGCCTGCAAGTCGCCAAAAATCTCATCGAGAAGTCGCGACTGAAACAGCTTCACGGCCTTCGGGCTCAGGCCGTAGTTTCCCGCCCGGTCACGCTCCAGGCCCTGCAGCTCGGCCTGCTCGCGCATGTATTGCTCGACCTTCGCGCCGAACTCGCGCATTTTCTCCACGTCGGCCTCGTCGACGAAGCGCGACAGCTCATCAAGGTCCACGACGCCGATCTTCGCGTTCTTCCTGGCCTCGCGAAGCTGCTCCAGCAGCTTGTCGATCGTTTCAAGCTCCTCCTTCACCTCGATCGCCCGCTCGGCCGACATCCCCTCACGCCCGGTGAACACGTAGCGGCTCGCGAGTTCCTCGACCTCGTACTTCCGCCCCAGCGCGTCGATCACGCCCAGCAGCGAGTTCGCCAGCCCGCGGTCCAGCCTCTCCGCCGCGTACCACAGCCGCTCCAGGTCGGAGATCTGTTCCCGTGCGACGGCCCGCGACATCTGCTCGCGAAGCTCACGGACCTTCGCCGCGGCGCCGTCGGCCCCGTCGGCGCCGCCCTTCCCGCGGTTCTTGCCGCCGTCCCGGCCGGGGTCCCGCCCGCCCCGCTTGCCACCGGGCCCACGATCAGGAGTGGGCTCGCCGCCATCCGTGTCGTCGTCGCGGCCGCCGCGGGTGGACGCCGACGCGGCCTCGCGGAAGAGCGCGTCCGCGTCGGCCCGCGCGGCCTCGGTCTCGTAGCGTTCCAGGATCTTCCGCTTGCGATCCTCCAGCATCGCGATCAGCGCATCGAGGCTGGGCCCCATCCCGGCGATCTGGCTCGGGTCGATCTTGATCGCGTTGGCGAGCTCCTCGTCGGTGAGTTCGCGCGTGCCGCCGTACATCAGCATGTGCTCCATCGCCGCGGAAGCAACATCGGGCGGAGGAGCGGTGGGGGAGGGGAACCGCCTCGGGTCATACCCCTGGTAGGTGTGAACGAGCCCGCCGGGCGTCGTCCGGGGCTGGCGATCCGCCGCTGAACTCTGCGTCGCGTCACTCAAACCTCGTACTCCACCCGCCCATGCCGCTCCCCGCGGCTGATGCGGTCGCTCGCCCAAAGCCCCGCGAGCACGAACTCCACGCAACTCGCCCGCACCGCCATGTTCTCGGCCGGGTTCACCTCAAAGGCCTTCTGCCACACCGACGGCACCCGTTTCAGCACCTCGCCGTACGCCGCGCTGGGCAGCATGTCGCCCACCTCGATCTTCACGCCCTTCGCGAAGATCTCCGCGATCTCGCCCAGCCCGTGCTCGTCGACGTACTCCTCGAACACCACGCCCACCGCCTCGGCCAGCAGCGCGTCCAGCACCTGCCGCTCGTTCATCTGGTGCGTGCCCATCATGTCCAGTTCCAGCTTGCCCAGCCCGCTCGCGTGCAGGTGCGCGAGGTCGCTGATCCGCGGCACCGCCGGGCTCGGCTCGCCCGCCCCGCGCAGCCGGATCGCCCGCTGCCGGGCGCTGCTCACCATCTGCTTGTAGTTGGCGATGCTGAACCGCGCGCTCACGCCGC
>CAZCBN010000001.1:0-145681 GCA_964496975.1 uncultured Phycisphaeraceae bacterium | reverse complement strand
GGCAATGTCACGTTTCTGTCCGAATTCCGTAAGGCCCTGCACGGTCCTCGGCCTTTAGGATTCCGCCGGAACCACCCATGAGTGCTTACAGAATCGAAATTGCGCGACACCCGTGGCCGGGCCTCACCTCGGTCTGGTCCCTTGCTTGTCTGATCACGCTGGCGGGCATCCTGGGCGGCACCTCACATCCCTATGCCCAGTCGCCGGCCGCCATCTGGGTCGCCGACGATGTGACCGCCCTCGATCTGGGACGCGCCAACTGCCTGAGGCGCCCGCGGATCAACGGCTTCGATTTCGCCGCGGATGGAACGCCGGTCATCGGCTGGACGCAGGTGGAGGGCTGCGGGGGCTCCGCCAGCGCCGGCTGGTCGGAACGTCGCGACGGCGTCTGGGACACCCGGCCGTTCATGGCTGCCTCCGGCATCGTCATGGGGAGCTACGAGTTCGGCCTCGGGTCGGATGATCGGCCCTACCTGTATTCGATCGGTGCCAGCCATGAGGTCTATCGCGTGTATCGCAGCGATCTGCGCGCGCAGGCCGAGGGCGCCCCTTCGCTGACCGACACCGGGGAAGTGGCTGGCGTCAACCAGCAGTGCGTGTACACGCGGTTTCGTCTGGCCCGGAGCGGCCACCTGTCCGTTCCGCATCGTGCGATGACGCTCGGCGACTGCGCCGGATTCGGCCCGATCCGGATCAACGGCCTTGACCTCGTGGCGTACGTCAATCCGCGGAGCCACGATTTTGTGGTGGACCCGTCGGGGACGTCACACGTGGCGTGGGTCGACGGGGGCGGCGGGGTGTTTTATGCGCGCCCCGGCCTGTCGCCGGTGCGCGTCACCACCGTGGTGCGGAACAGCGATGACATCGGCCTCGAGCGCGGTCCCGACGGCACGCTGCACCTGGTCGTGCGCGGCTTCGACGCGACCGCCGACTACGATCGCGCGAAACTCGGATACCTGCGGTCCACCGACGATGGTGTCACCTGGACCCTCGTGGATTACATCGACGCCAGCCCCACGTGGGGTGTTGACCTCGAGCTCGACGCCCACGGGGTGCCCACGGTGGCGTACTGGGCCTTCAACCAACTGCGCTACGCGACCCGGGCGAGCGGGGCGTGGGTCCCGTCCACCATCGCTGTTCCCGCGTGGGACGGCGTGGAGTGGCTGGTGCAGCCGCGGCTGCGGTATGACGCCGGCGGTGCGCCGCACGTGGCCTACTACGACTGGTCGGCCAACCGCGTGCGGGTGCTCTCGCCGGCTCCGGCCGGCGCCGACGTCCCGGTGGACGTGTCGGTCAGTGGATCGACCAGTCCGAACCCGATCGTTGCGGGCGGGCGGGTCACGTACACCGTGCGCGTCTCGAACCACTCGACGCGCGCCGCCACGGGCATGACCGTGCGGGTCGTCCTGCCGCCGGGGGCGCAGCTGGTGGCCTCGACCCCCGCACCGGTCAGCAACGAGAACGGCCTGCTGACATTTCACGGGTGGCGGGCCACGGGGGAACTCCAGCGGACGCTCGGACCTGGCACGACGGCGGCCCTCACGTTTGATCTCGCAGGACTCCCCGAAGGCGAACCCGTCGTGGCGATCTCCGTGTCGGCCAGCGAGGCCGATCCGGATGCCACCAACAACGAGGCGCTCGTGCGGACGCGCGTGGCCGCGGCGACGTGCCAGCTGCCGATGACCGGACGCACGGCGTGGTGGCCGGGTGACGGCACGCCCCTGAACTACGGCGCCGGATCGCTGTATCACGGCACACCGGTGGGAGGCGTCAGTTACACCGCCGGAGCAGTGGGCGGGGCGTTTCGATTCGACGGCGCGACCGGGTACCTGCACGTCCCCAACGGCTATCCCGAGTACTACTGGCCCGGAACGTCCGCCATGAGCGTGGGGGCGTGGTTCTCGACTGAGGCCACCACCACCGCCGTGCAGGTGATCGCGTCGATGGACGACATGGCGAATGCGCCCTGCTGCGGATCGCCGCAAGGGCACGCCGCGTGGTACCTGTACGTGCAGAACGGCACCCTGCGTGCCTCGATGCGGCCCACCCCGTACGGCAGCGGCGGGGTCGTCCTGACCGGGCTGACGCCGGTGGCCGATGGGCGGTTCCACCACGCGGTGCTGGTCATCGACATCCCCGCCCTCCAGGCGCGGTTGTATCTGGATGGCGCGCTCGACGCGTCGGCGCCCCTGCCCGGCGGGTGGGCCATGTCGAACGGCGACTTCGAGGTCGAGCCACTCGTGATCGGCGCGGCGCCAGTGCTCTGGGGCGAGGGATATCGCGATTTCTTCAACGGTGTCGTTGATGACGTGTCGCTCTACAAACGCGCGCTGACGCCGCAGGAGATTGCGGATGCCGCGGCAGGTCCCTCGCTGGCGGCCTGTCGCGTGAATCAGGTCCCGGTGGCCGTCGACGATGCGGTCACGACCGACGCGGACACGCCGGTGGTGATTCCCGCCGCCCTGCTGCTGGCCAACGACACCGACGCCGACGGCGATGCCCTGCTGGTCACCGGCGTGACCGGCGCGTTGAACGGGACGGTCTCCCTCGGCGTTGGAGAAATTGTCTTTACCCCGTCGGCCGGGTTTGCGGGGGACGCCTCGTTTGTCTACGTCGCTGATGACGCCCGCGGCGGCTCGGCCTCGGCGACCGTGCGCGTGACCGTCAGCCCCCCGCCGCCACCGCCGGCGCCCGCGGTGGTGGTGACGGCTCCCGAGACACAGGACGCGTACCTGGGCCGCGAGGTCAGCTTTACGGTGTCGGTGACGGCCCTGAATGCGCCCGAGGCGGTTGGCGAACTGACCTGGGGCGCGCTGCCACCGGGGGCGAGCGTGACGCGTGAGTCGAGCGGCTCCACGTCCGTGTACCGTTTCCGGTGGACGCCGGTCCTGACGTTCACCATCGACGGCACGCCGCAGTGGGGGAATGTCAGCGTCGTGTTCATGGGACATGCGACCTGGCCGTCAGGGGAACGGATCGCGTCCACTGGTTTGCACACCGTGAACCTGCGGCAGGGCGCGTCAGCGGTGTTGGCGATGGAGGGCCGTCGCCGCGAGTTCACCGCGAGCCACCCGGACTTCGAGAGCCCTGACGGGGACGCCGGCCGCGTGCTGGTGGCGTCCACGCTCGGCGCCGGCCGCAAGCCCGTGTTCAGTCCCGACGGTCCCGTCTCCACCATCGACGGCCCCACGACCTTCGATCAGTGGTGGCGCGACGGCCCGGCCAGCACGGCGGCGCCGTACACGCTGCACCTGTCAAACGCGCTGCAGGCCGACGCCAGGATCTTCGAGTTCAGTTCGTCGGCCTTCGTGACCGGCGGCGCCTACTTCACGTTCGAGGCGCACGGCCGCGCACCGTACCTGCCCGGGCAGGTGTTGCGCTTCGTGTCGGCCGATGACCTGTGGGTCTTCGTCAACGGCCGCCTGGCCGTCGACCTTGGCGGC
Source organism: uncultured Phycisphaeraceae bacterium (assembly GCA_964496975.1). Lineage (GTDB taxonomy): Bacteria > Planctomycetota > Phycisphaerae > Phycisphaerales > UBA1924 > CAZCBN01. The sequence continues at coordinate 142,238 of CAZCBN010000001.1, read as the reverse complement.
GTGCACGCGCCCGCCGGCGCGCAGCTGGATCTCGACGCGCGCGCGGCGGATCTGGGACTGGTGCCGGGCGAGACCTTTGCGCTCGATCTCTTCTACGCGCATCGCGGCACCCACCCGGCGGCGCTGACGGTGCAGGTGCCCGAGGGCTACGAGGCCGTGGCGGTCCCCGTCAACGCACCGCCTGGGCTGCCCGAACTTGGCGAGACCATCGCCTTCGAAGGGACGCCGATCACGCGTCGCGTGTACGCGACCGACCCGGACCGCGATCCGATCTCGTTTGCGATCGTGGGGCTCCCGCCGGGCATCACGCCGACCGCGGTGCCGGACGCCGCGCCGCCGTACCTCGACCTGAGCGGCACGCCGCCGGCCGGCAGTGCCGGCACCTACGAGGCCTCGCTGACCGTCAGCGATGGCGTGAACACCCTGACGCGCCCGTGGCGGTGGGTGGTACGGACGCCCAACAGCGCGCCGATCGCGCGCGATGATGCGGCCGTCGCTCAGCCGTGGAGTGTGATCGTCATTCCCGTCCTCGCCAACGACAGCGACCCGGAGGGGGATTCGCTGCGGATCGTCGAGGTGACGGAGCCGCGCTTCGGTCATGTCACGATCGGGGGGACCGAGGTGGTGTATGCGCGGACCTCGAACGACGTGTACGGCACCGACCGCTTCACGTACACGATCGAGGATGCCTTTGGCAGGACGGCCTCGGCCGACGTCACCGTGCGGCTGTTGGCACCCGGTGTGAACCTGGTCGCCCGCAGCGCGCCACGCCGATACGTGCGTCCGGGCGAGACCTTTGATCTCGACGTGACCATCACCAATGAGGGCAGCGAGCCGGCCGAAGGCGTGACCGCCACGCTCGATGTGCCGGGGCTGACGCTGGTCGCCGTGTCCGCGCCGGTCGAGGCCGGACGGTTGGTGCTTGGGCCAATCGCGGCTGGTGGGGCGGTACGGGTGGCTCTCACGCTGCTGGCCGACCGCGAGCCCGGGTCGTGGTCACTGCGCGCGACGGCGGAAGCTGAGGCGGAAGACTGGCGAACGCTGGCGGACAACACCTCCACCACCACGGTCGACGTGCAACCGGACTTCTGCTTCATACCGCAGCCGGGCCTGCGAGGCTTCTGGAACGCTGACGCCGGGTGGGACGCCGTGGCGGGGTCGATGGCCGGCTTCGGCCCGCCCAACCGTCTGGCGCCCTCGCGCGTCGGACAGGCCTTTCTGTTCACCGGTGATGTGAATGGCGCCGGCCAGTTCACCTCGTCCCGGCCGTTGCCGAAGGCCTTTACGGTGGCGGCGTGGGCCCGCCGCGATCCCGCGGCGTCAGCCGTGGCGCCGGTGGTGATGGTCACCGGGCCGACGTCGTTCGGATTCAACACCGGCGAGCGGTACTGGCTGGGATTTGAGGACGGGTATCCGGTGCTGACACTGTTCGGCGCCGGTGACGACGCGGGCCAGCTGCGGGCGCTCACCCCCGTTGCGCCCTCCACCTGGGTGCACCTCGCCGCGACCTACGACGGGGAAACGGCCCGACTGTTCGTCAACGGGGTTGAGGCCGCGGTCCGTCAGGTTGACGTCGAGTGGTACGAAGCGACGGCCGGCACCATCGGGGCGGTATGGGCGGGTGGCCTTGACGGTCTGGGCACCGCCTTTACCGGGCTGGTCGACGACGTGGCCATCTACGATCGGGCCCTCGGCCCTGACGACGTCGGCCGCCTGACCAATGGCTCGCAGGCCTGCGTCGTCTCGCGTTCGCCGTCGCTGGTGGTGACACTCACCGGCACGCCCAACCCGACCGGCACCAACAGTCCGGTGTCGCTGACCGCCACCGTGACCAACACCGGCGACGGCTACCTCGAGTGGATCGTTCTGACGGCCGTGGTCGACGAACTGCTCGAGCTCCGCGACGTCTTCCCGGCGGAGTCGTCGCCGGCGCGTTGGGAGCTCCCGGCGTTGTTGCCCGGGGAATCGTTCACGCTGACCGGCGTCGTGCAGACACCGGACCTCGACGGTCATTTTCCCGTGTCGGTCACCGCGTCGGCCGGCGACGGCACCTCGGTCCCCGCATCGCTGCTGGTCACCGCCGTCCCTGAGGCCTGCATTGGCGATGACGGTGTCATCGACCCGGATTGTGACGTCAACGATCGTCCGGTGCTGCAGTCACCCGGTGACCAGGTGTCACGCGTCGGCGACGTGGTGTCGCTCGTGGTGCGTGCGACCGATGCGGACGGTGACCCGGTGACGTACTCGGCCGTCGGCCTTCCGGCCGGACTCACGCTCGAGGCCGGGACCGGCGTCATCACCGGCACGATTCTGAGTGACGGCTCCGGCCCGCATCGCGTCACGATCACCGCGACGGACGGCCGCCTGATCGGGCGCACCGCGTTCAACTGGACGGTCCCGCATCGTCTGGCCCTGACGATCGGCCGTGGGGCGACGGTGCAGGTCAACGAATCCACGTGTGACGCGCGACTGGCGGCCCGGCAGTGTCTCTTCGATCTTGACCACGGGGCCGACCTGTTCGTCCTTGCCTCCATCGACCCGGCCGTGGGCGCGGCGGAGCCTTGGTGGACTGGTGATTCGCTGACGCAGTTTCAGAAGGTGACTCGATCGCTGCAGGCGGAGCTGCTCGTACTCAAACGCTTCCCGGTCGCCATCGATCATCCCGCGCTGTTCCCCTCCCTCGACGGCATCCGCGCGTCGGTGCCCGTGTTGTACGGCACCTACCTTGATTTCCGTTCCGCGCTGCCCGAGTTCCTGGCCTGTTCCGGGGGGCAGGACTGGTCGTGTGAAGGTCGGGCGGCGGTGTACTCCACCGTGACGCTCGAAGGCGGGGAGGATTCCGTCGCGGTCTTCGACCGGTTCAGCGGTTCATGCACCGGGACCACGTGCGCCATCACGCTCGATCGTGACCACGCCGTGACCATGCACTTCACGCCCAGGGACGTGCGCGTGATTCTGCAGCGAGACAGCCGTGTCGTGATGCAGCTCGACGACCTGACCGCGGGCACACGCGTCACCTGCAGCGAGGGGACCGAGTGCGTGGTTCCCGTGCCGTACGGACACCGCGTGCGGGTGTCGAACGCGACACCGGGGAACTGGCAGCACTGGCAGTGGACTTACCCGGGTGTCCCGCTGGCCAACGATCGACCGGCTGAGTTCACGGCCTACTTCGACTCGGCGATCGCCTTGCGGCTGCGCTCCAGGATTGCCGTGGAGGTGCACGGCTCGGCGTGGACTGGCGCCGGTCCACCGCCGATCGACGCCGTGGCCTCGTCGGCCGGGGAGGACGTGGCCGTGGCGTGCACGCCCGGAAGCCCGGCATGGTGCACGATGACTGTCGAGGCCTTCACCTCTGCAAACCTGCACGCGACCGGGTCGCCGGCGGGCTGGACAGGCTGCACGACCGAGTCCACCACCCAGTGGTGCCGGGTCCAGGCGACCGCACCGGTCATGGCCATCACCCTGCACTATGAGACGCCGAACACGCCGGCGGGCACGGGGGTCGACGTGGTGGCGACAGGCACGGGGCCCGTCATCGATCTGCGGTTCGCGCAGGTGACGTCGCCGGGTGTGACGCGGTACGACTCACACACCGGTGGTCTGTTGCCCCCCGAGGGCTTCTCGTTCGGCACACCGCCCGAGTGGTACGACATTCACACGTCCGCGACCTTCACCGGGGCGGCGACGGTCTGCATCCGCCACGCGACCGGGCGATTCGTGGATCCGTCCGGCGTGCGGCTGTTCCACCAGGAGGCGGGGCGGTGGGTGGACCGTACGGTTTCGGTGGACGCGCGCGAGCGGCGCGTGTGCGGCAGCGTCACCTCGTTGTCGCCATTCGCGCTGGCCGAGCCGATCGGCATCGAAGGGCGGATGCACGGCGAGTTCGAGCTGCGGCAGCGTGGCGCGACCGTCGATGTGCGGTTCACGATCGCCGAGCGGCCGCTGGGGCAGGAACGCGGTTCGTTGCGCCTGACCCTCACTGCGCCGGTCGCGGCGCGCGGCGGCGGCCGCAAGGCGAACGTCGATCGATTCGAGTCGGCACGCGTCGACGCCATCGTCTTCGTGGATCGTCCGGCGTTCAGCACGGGCCGGTCACCGACGGCCCCGGCCGCCGACGGAGCGGCCTTCACGGGCACCGGCGCCTGGAACGGCGCGCCCGGCTACCGGTTCGAGGCGCGGGCCGTCGATGCGGGTGAACCGGGCCGTGGCCGCGATCGCTTTGCGATCACGATCGTTGGCCCGGACGGTGTCGTGGTGGCGACGGCGGATGCCGTGATTGAGCAGGGCAACATCCAGTCGGATCGGCTCGATCGGCGCCCGCGGCGTTGAGGGGGAGCGACGCGGATAACACTGCCCTATACTGGCGCAGCCGGGAGGGCAGTCATGAGTCGTCGAACGCTTGCAGGGACCCTTGTCGTGTGTGCATGCATGGCCGGGGCCGAGCCCGCCCACAGTCAGGCGGCGGCCGGTCGCGCGATGGCCGGCGCGGCTGCCGCGTTCCTGCAGAGCCTCAGCGCCGACGAGCGATCGCGCGCATCGTTTGCGTTCGACGATGACACGCGCTTCGAGTTTCGATTCACGCCGCGGGCGCGCACGGGCGTGCCGTTGAAGGACCTGACCGAGCCGCAGCGTACGCTGGCGCATGCGTTGCTCAGGACCGGCCTGAGTGTGCGTGGCTACACCAGCGCCACCGACATCATTGCGCTCGAGCTCGTGCTCAAGAGCCTTGAACCACCGCGGACGGGGCCGGGCGCGATTGTGCGCGATCCCGAGCTGTACTTCGTGTCGATCTATGGCGAACCGGGCGGCCCGGCGCCGTGGGGATGGAAGTTCGAGGGGCATCACCTCTCGGTGAACTTCACGCTGATCGAGGGCGAACCCGTGGTGTTTGCGCCCTCGTTCTTCGGCGCGAGTCCCGCCACGGTCAGGGAGGGGCCGCGTGCCGGCGCCCGCGCCTTGCGCGAAGAGGAGGAATCGGCCCGTGCCCTGATGGCGGCCTTCACTGACGCGCAACGGCGACAGGCGCTGTTCGACGTCGAGGCGCCGCGCGAAATGATCACGGCGGAAAGCCGGGGCGCCAAGGTGCTGGCCCCCGTGGGTGTGACGTACGGTGAGATGACGCCGGCGCAACGCCGCCTGTTCGAGCGTGTGCTCGATGCGTATCTGGGGCGGATGACCGCCGAGGTGTCCGCCGCGCGCCTCGCGGCGATCCGTCAGGCGGGGATGGACCAGCTGCGGTTCGGCTGGGCGGGCGCACTCGAGCCCGGCGGGCCTCACTACTACCGCGTGCAGGGGCCGACGTTTCTGGTCGAGTACGACAACGTGCAGAACAACGCCAACCACATCCACTCCGTGTGGCGGGACTTCGACGGCGACTTCGGACGCGACCTGCTGAGAGAGCACTACCAGGCGCACGTCCATTGAGTCGTGGCGGAGTCTTCTCGCTTCAAACGGCGCGCTGTCAGGATGCGGGTGGCCGGCGATGCGGTGGTGCCTGGGCGGCCGTGCGTACTGGATGAGGGCCCGGACCTTGACCGTCGGCGTCGGTGACGCCGTCGAATCCGTACACCTGTGCGACGCGCGTCATACGTTCAGGTGCCGGCCGTCGGAAACCGCGCCGACCGCATGACGCTCCAGCGCGCCAGACGGAACACCACGGCCGTGCCGAGGCATCCGAAGCCGTATTTCACCGCGCGCCAGAAGCTGATCGACGACGCGTCGGGCGCGTAACGGGTGGGGCACGACACTTCCCCGATGGGCTCACCAAGCCAGGCCACCTGCGCGAGCACTTCGTTGTCAAAGACGAAGTCATCGGAGTTGCGATCCAGCGGCAGGCGCCGAAGCAGATCGGCGGAGAAGGCGCGATACCCGGTGTGGAATTCCGAGACCTTGGTGCCCAGCAGCAGGTTGCCAATCAACGTCAGGACGCGATTGCTGACGTAGCGCCAGCGCGGCATCCCGCCACGTAATGCGCCCCCGCCGAGGATTCGCGAACCGAGGACACACGGGTAGATCCCGCTGCTCACCAATCCGGCCATCGCGGGAATCAACTTGGGGGTGTACTGATAATCCGGGTGCACCATCACGACGATACCGGCGCCATGCTCGAGCGCGAGCCGGTAACACGTCTTCTGATTGGCCCCATACCCGCGATTGGCGCTGTGCACGTGGAGCACCACGCCATCGAGCCCCTGCGCGATGCGGACGGTGTCGTCGACACTGCGATCGTCGACCACGATGATGAGGTCCACGCCCGGCTGGCTGGCCACTTCGAGACACGTCTGCCGAATCGTGCGCGCCGCGTTGTACGCGGGCATGACCACCACCAGCTTGTTCGATCCGATCACGGCCTCGCACCTGAGCGTGTCATGCCGTCGATTCTAGCCGCAGGTCACCCGCCGTGCGCCGGCCGTCATGCAGCGTCCGGTTGCCCGACCGAACCCCGTTCGCCTACTCTGGGCGCAGCCATGATGGAACCGCCCCTCGAGCGCCACGGCCGGTCGGTGGATGACGCATCGGCGGAAGCGTACCTCGAATTGCTCAAGGCCTGTCTTACGCGGCGCCTGTCCCCAGAGAAGTACAAGGAGCTGCGCGTGCCGAGGTATTTCGAGCAGGGCAGTTCCCTGCGACGACGACTGTGGTGGCGCGCGGTGTTGCCGCCGCTTCGCGCGCTGTTCGCGCGGTACAACCTCGAGCTCGTCCGACGCGTCAACGATCCGCCCGAGGTGCGCGAACGTGGCCAGGATTGGCCGGCCGAGGCCGAGACCATGATCGGCACGCGTCGTCTGGACAATCTCCACCGGTGCGTGCGCGACGTGTTGCGCAGGGGCGTGCCGGGGGACTTCATCGAGACCGGCGTGTGGCGGGGCGGGGCGACGATCTTCATGCGCGGGGCCCTGAAGGCGTACGGTGATGCGTCCCGCGTCGTGTGGGTGGCCGACTCGTTCGAGGGGCTGCCGAAGCCGAGCGAACAGTTCGAGGCGGATCGCGACTCGGAGTACTGGAAGGATGCACACTGGCTCGCGGTGTCGCTCGAGGAGGTGCAGGAGAATTTCCGGCGGTACTCGCTTCTGGACGAGCGGGTGCGATTTCTCAAAGGCTGGTTCAAGGACACGCTCCCGAACGCCGGCATCGAGCGCCTGGCCGTGATACGACTCGATGGCGACATGTACGAGTCGACCATCGATGCCCTCGTGCCGCTCTATCCGCGGCTGTCACCGGGCGGCTACTGCATCATCGACGACTATGCGCTCCCCGAGTGCCGCGCTGCCGTCGACGAGTTCCGTGCACGCGAGCACATCACCGAAGCCATCCAGACGATCGACTGGTCAGGGGTCTTCTGGCAGAAGGCGTGACTTTCTCGGGTGCTGGGCGTCCATGCCGGTGCGCAGCGCCGTTCGGTCCAACCGGCCCGGGGCGACAGGGTGGACCCGGTACGAGAAGCCGCTGGTGATGGTCAGCGTGAATGTCGGGCGGCCGTCGGCGGCATACTCCACGATCGGGTTCATCTTGGGCCCGCCGCCCCACCCGACCAGCCATCCGCCCGCCTCGGTGCGGTGGGCCGAGCCACAGCAGACGGCCTCAGACACATCGGGGTCGCTGATGGCCTCCAGGTAGGTGGCGGTTCGCGCCTGCTCGTCGATCCGGAAACGGACGGCACGCGGCGGCCGACCGAGAGGCTGAGCGTTGTCGAAGACGGTCACCGTGCCGTCGGCGAGCCTCCGGGCGTCGTGCTGGGCGCCCAGCGGATACGTGCCGTGCGGGTCGCCGACCACGGACAGGCGTGTCGGCGTCGGGGTGCCACCGAGCTTCCAGAGGATCTCCCCGCTGGCGCGATCGATCTTGTAAATGGCGTCGGTGTTGCGCATCGAGACCAGCACCGAGTCGGCATCGACGTCCACCGAGTTGATGTGGACGATGTCGAAGGGGCCCTTGGGCGCGCTCATGGGGAAGAGGAAGTCCTTGAACCAGTGCCCGGTCTCGTCGAGCGCGATGTGGGGCCGGCTGTTCCACTCCCAGGCGATCGTGCCGGCCGGAGTCACTTCCTGCAGCTCGGCGTCGAGGACTCGGCTGTCAGCTGGTCCACCGTAGCCGCTGAGGTCGACCGTGCCTGGGCGCTCCCGGTAACTCATCATCATGTAGTTGCCGTTCGGCAGGAGCTGCAGGTCGTGGCCGTCGGTCGGTGTGCCAACCGTTCTCATCTCGCGGATGAGTCCTCCGTCGAGCCCGCGAATCACATATCTGGCGTTCGGGGTCGCACGGCCGCTTGCCCAGGCCACGGTGCCATCGTCGAAGACCTTGGCATCTGAGGGGACGCCGGTGTCGTGGTGCCACCACAGCGGAACTCCAGTGCCGTCGAGCGCGAAGACATAGTCGCCACTGGCGACCACGTAGAACTCCTGCCCGGCCGGAGCAAAGCGCTGGATGTGCCACTGCGGAAAATCGGGTGGGAGACAACGGACGTGGTGGGTGCTGGAGGCCCTGCCGGTCGAGTAGGTGAACGAGAACCCCTGTCCGGCCTGCAGGGGGACAGCCGTGGTGTAGGTGCCGCTGCGCGGAGGGCCTCCGTCGATCGCGACGTGCGTCCCCAGCGGCGCGACCACGATCATCTCGATCGGGTCGCCGACACATCGCGTGACGTAGTCGCTGATCTGAGGGGCGAAATCGGGGAAGAGCGCAGGCGTGGTCGAGACCGGCGACTGGGGCAGCCCATCGCGGGTGGCGAGAGGTCTTGTCGCCGGTTCCTTCACGCTTCCGGGGCAGCCGCTGATCATGAGCGGGGGGAGGACCACGATCAGCGCGAGGGCGCCCGCTCGAATGCCGCGCATGCGTTCGGATCAAATCACACTGTGGCACACTACTGCGTACGCCGCGGCTCCCGGCGTCCTGATGTCCTGGCTGTCGCGCCGGTCGAGCGGCTCTTCTCGTCCCCTGCTGTGTATCGGCCACAGCCATGTCGCCTGCGTGGCGCTGGCCGCGAAGACGGCGGCGTACCCCTTGGAGGCGCTGAACTTCTGGCAGAGGCCAGGGGCAATCCGGCAGGAGAGCGGGGGGCCACGTTTCGACATCACGGTTGAGCGGCGGTTGCGGGACCATGAGGGACTGGTGTTCTTGATGGTTGGTGGCGCCGCCCATGTCGAGGTTGGCTTGTTGGTGCACCCCCGCCGTTTTGATTTTGTGCTGCCGGCCGAACCCGACCTGCCGCTGGATCCGGCGGGCGAGCTGATATCGGCGTTGGCCGTACGGCGGATCCTCGAATCGATGATGAAGGACTACCTCGCCTTGATGTCCCTGATTCGGGGCCTCTGCGCGGGACGGGTGGTCCAGGTCGAGCCGCCCCCGCCGTCCGACGACCCCGAGCGGATGCAGGCCGACATCCCATGGGCGTTGTTTCCGGGGCGATGTCGCGAGGTGTCGCCGGCCGCCCTGCGATACAAGCTGTGGCGGCTGCATTCGCAGGTCCTGTCGGACTGGGGCGCCGCCAACGGGGTGGATCTGTTGCCGGCGCCGGCCGCATCGATGGATGCCAACGGGTGTCTGCGGGGACCGTATTACGGCGATGGGGTCCATGCCAACGAACGGTATGGTGCGCTTGTGCTGGCACAGATGAGACAGCTGACATGAGTCATCCGTATCGCGACATTCCCGGGACGCAGCGCTGGAGCCGGGCGATGGCCGGCCGTGACCCTGGCGAGATCGATCCGGTGCCGCCGCCCCCGTTTCTGATCGGGCCCGAGACACGGGTCGTCACGGCCGGCAGTTGTTTTGCCCAGCATGTCGTGCGTCATCTGCGCGATGAGGGGCAGGTGCTCTTCGAGACCGAGACGGCTCATCCGCTGCTGCCGGCCGACTTGGCCGCATCGTTCGGGTATGGCATCTACGCCGCTCGGTACGGAAACATCTACACGTCACGACAGCTGTTGCAGCTGTGGCAGCGTGCGAACGGGCACCTCGTGCCGGTCGACGATATCTGGGAGGGGGATGGCGCCTGGTTCGATCCGTTCCGGCCCAGCATTCAACCGGGCGGCTTCGCGTCGGAGCGCGAGTATCACGAGGACCGTCGCCGACACCTCGCGGCCGTGCGGCGGGCGTTCAGAGAGATGGACGTGTTCATCTTCACGCTGGGCCTGACCGAGTGCTGGGCGTCGCGCGATGACGGTGCGGTCTACCCGCTGTGCCCCGGAGTCGCCGCGGGCCGATTCGACGACCGCCGATGTGTTCTCCTCAATCTCGGCGTCGACGAGGTCGTGGCCGATCTCACCACCTTTATCACCGAGGTCCGAGCGGTGAATCCGGAGATGCGCGTGATCCTCACCGTGTCGCCGGTGCCGCTGGCGGCGACCGCGGAGCCGCAGCACGTCCTGCTGGCGACGACGTATTCCAAGTCCGTGCTGCGCGTGGCCGCGCAGCAGCTGACCCGCCTGCCGGACGTGTACTACTTCCCGGCCTACGAAATCGTCGCGGCTGCCGGCCTCGATTATTTCGCGGAGGATCGGCGCACCCTGCGCGCAGATGGGGTGCGCAGGGTGATGACCTTGTTCTCTCACCATGTGATGGTTCCCACCGGGCGGCCCAGGGTGGAGACGGAGGGATACGATTTCCTTGGCCAGGCGCGGGCCGTGGTCGATACACTGTGCGACGAGGAGAAGGTGGATGCCGCCGACTGACGACGCGCTGCGGCGCGTCGACACCCTGATGCAGCAGCAGCACTATGACGAGGCCATCGAATGCCTCACCGTCATGCGCCGCGCGCAGGCTGATCCGACGCTCGAGCGGTTACTGGCGATCTGCCGGTACGAGGCGTACGCGTCCAGGGCGCCGCATGCGAACGTGGCTGACCCATGGGCGGGGGTGCCGGATCGGGCCTTCACCTTCAGCGCGGGCCTGCCGGAGGTGCACGCCAACGAGCTCGGCGCCGCCACCCTGGCCGCGGGTATTCGCCATCATGGCGCGCTGCTGGTGCGCGGCCTGTGTTCTTCGGCGACCGCTGCGCAGTTGGAAGGCGGTATCAGGGAGGCCCTCGCGGCCTGCGCCGCCTGGCGCACGCGGGGCTCCGGCGAATTCGCCAACTCCTGGTACACGCGCCTGCCGCTCCGGAAGGGCTGCAAGCTGGCGGGGGCGCGACCCTGGGTGGAGGGCCGCGGCGACGGCGTCTGGCTCGCAGATTCGCCTCGCATGCTCTTCGAACTAACCGAGCTGTTCAACACGAGCGGCATTACCCGGTTGATCGAGGAGTATTTTGGCGAGCGGCCGATGCTCTCGGTCGGCAAGTCGACCCTCCGCTGCGTCCCCAGCACGATGGGGCCAGCCGACTGGCATCAGGATGGGGCGTTCATGGGGGCGACGATCCGCAGCGTCAATGTCTGGATCGCCCTGTCCCACTGTGGCGTTGACGCGTCAGGCCTGGAAGTGCTCCCGCGTCGCGTGCCTCGTTTCCTTCGCACCGGCAGCCACGGTGCCTGCTTCGCCTGGTCCATTGGTCCGGGCATGGTGGCCGAGGCCGCCGGCGACGTGGCCACGACCAGCCCGATATTCGAGCCTGGCGACGCCCTGCTGTTCGATCATTTCTTCGTGCATCGCACCGGCGTCCCTGCGGGGATCGCCAAAGACCGGTATGCGATCGAATCCTGGTTCTTCGCGCCGTCGGCGTATCCGGCCGACCAGGTGCCGCTGCGACTCTGACGCGCGGATTCACACGGCCGCGCGTCAGTTCGGCCCGTTCGCCTTGTGCAACGCGTAGGTGCCGACGAAGACCGGCACAATCCCCGTGTAGTGTTCGGAGGCGGTGAGCCGGTAGACCGGGAGCGCGGAGTCCTGGCCGAGGGTCCTGGGCGGCGGGGCATGGCTCACCAGGAAGATGCGCCCGCCGTCGGCCGCCGCGGTCGCCTCCTCAACCGCCTGCGCGAACGGTATCTTCGGGTCGTCGAATCCGAACGGATGGTCGCGTTCCTGCGGCGCCCCGGCACGGACCACACGGTGGGGCCGGCGGAAAGCGACATCCACCCCGGTCAGCGGGCCCGGGCTCAGGACACCCGTGTGATCGAGCACCAGGTCGTCGGGCAGGGCGTGACGATCGATGAAGGCGGCCGCTGTCCGGTAGCCGGGACGCGCGAACGGTTCCGTCAGCATCTTGCCGGCACCCAGCGCGAACGCGATGACCGCCAGCGCGGCGGCCACACGGCCCAGCCGCGGACCCGCAGCGCAGAGAAACGTCGCCAGCAACAACGCGAAACCCGGCCACGAGGCCGCCAGGCCTCGGACGCTGAACAATTGCACGCCCCCGGCGCTGAACAACGCGGCGCCCACCGGCACCGAGGTCGCCAGCAGGAGGACCAGCACGGTTCGGGGCGCAAGCCGCCGGGGTCTTGCCTCCTCTCGCGGGCGGACCATCCCAATCCCCAGGCCAATCAGGGCGAGCAGGAACGCGACCGCGAGCAGTCCGAGTGCGAACGACCCCGGCAGATCGAGCACCCCGCGATTGATGATGTACGGATACCCAATCGCCCAGTGTTCGAGGGAGCGGCGAACCGCGTAGGGGGTGAACGGTTGCAGGAAGAAGAGAATGGGCAGGGTCCACGACTGAAAGTCCCGAACCAGGCCCGGCACCCACGGCAGGAATCCGACAGCCGCCGCCAGGGTGGCCCATGACGCCGTGCGCCGCACCTCCGGGTGGGCCCACAGGAGCCACGCCAGCTGCGCCCCGAGGACAAAGACGCCCGTGTAGTGCGTATACACGGCGGCGCAGGTGGCGCACGCATACGCGATCCACCAGCGCGTGCGGCGGGTGTCGGTCGCAAGCAGCATGGTGAACGTCGAGAGCGCCACGATGAACATCAGCAGGGCGTAGCCGCGCGCCTCCGCCGAGTAAAAGATCATGAACGGCGAACAGGCGGTGAGCGCTGCGGCGACGGTTCCCGTCGTCCGGTCGACCAGCCGGCACCCGAGCAGGTAGATGAGCGGAATGGTCGTGATCCCCGCGATCAACGACGGCAGGCGCACGAGTTCGGGCGTATCGCCGAGCCGCGTCGTCAGCCACGACGCCACAAAAAAAGCCGGCGGCGAAATCTCGGCGTGGCTGTAGACAGTGACGAGCACACGGCCAAGCTCCCGGCTCGTGACAATCCAGTACGTCGACAACTCGTCGGCGAACAGCGACTGGTGAGCGACCTGTACGCGCAGAAACGCGCCGGCGGCGGTCAGGACACCCATCACCAGCACGGCCACCCCTTTGCCCCGCGTGAGCATCCTCCATATACTCGCGGCTGCACATGTGGGATGGCAAGCGAATCTCGGTGGTGCTGATGACCCTCGCGGAGCGCGGCTCGATTCGCCGCGTCATTGACGGCTTCTTCGCCACCGGGGTGGTCGACGAGGTCGTCGTGGTCAACAACAACGCGGAGCCCGGCACGAGCGGCGAAGTCGCCCAGACCCGCGCGGTGGAGGTCTTCGAGACCCGGCAGGGATATGGGTACGCGGTTCGCCGGGGCTTGCTCGAGTCGACCGGGGACATCGTCGTGCTCGCCGAACCGGATGGAACGTTCCTGCCGGAGGACATCAGGAAACTGCTCGTGTACAGCAACGAGTGCGAGGTGGTCTTCGGCACCCGGACGACGCGCGAGTTGATCTGGCACGGCGCGAACATGAAGTGGGCGTTGCGCTGGGGCAATTGGGCGGTGGCCAAGATGATCGAGGTGCTCTTCAACACCGGGCACCTCAGCGACGTCGGCTGCAGCTACCGGCTGCTGCATCGCCGCATGGCGGACCGCGTGGCTGCCGAGATGCAGGTGGGCGGGAATCATGCCGGTGCCGAGGTGATGCTGATCACCGTCGCATCGGGAGCGCGCTTCGTCGAGATTCCTGTCAACTACCTGCCGCGCGTTGGCACGTCGTCAGCCAGCGGCAGGCCGCTGGTGGCCGTGGCCATCGGTCTGCGCATGATCCTGCTGATCCTGCGCTGGCGCTTGCGCGGCCCCCTCCGCCGGCCGAAGCCGGCGCGGTTTTCGGAGGGTGCGGAAGGCGACCGGGCGTGAGCGTCGCACACTTCGACGAGATCGCCCACGCGTATGACGGGTCCCTGCCGGCGCACGTGGTCGAGCACTACCTGCGGAAACGGACGGACTTCATCCGGGCCCTCGTTCCATCGGGGGCCTCCGTGCTCGACGTCGGCTGCGGCACCGGCGTGCTGGCGGCGCGGGTCCGGCAGGCGGGCTACCAGGTCGTCGGGGTCGATCCCTCGCAGGGGATGATCGGGGTGCTCCAAGGCCGTGCGCCGTCGGTGGCTGCCGTCGCGGCGTCCGGGATGTCGCTGCCGTTTGCTGACGACCGGTTCGACCTGGTGTACTGCGTGGCCGTGATGCATCACATTGCGGAGGCGGCCGGCGTGCAGCGGACCCTGCAGGAGATGGTCAGGGTGGTCAAACGCGGCGGGCGGGTGCTGGTCTGGGACCACAACCCGCGCAACCCGTATTGGCGGTGGCTCATGGCGCGTGTGCCGCAGGACACCGGCGAGGAGAGGCTGATTCCGGAGGAGGAGATGCTCGCGGGACTGCGCGCCGGAGGCGCCCAACCCCTCCGCTCGCAGCAACTCGGCCTGGTCCCTGACTTCATCCCGCCACGACTGCTCGGCCTGGCGGCCAGATTCGAACGACTGGTCGAGCGCACGCCGGGGGTCCGCCGGGTCTGCGCGCACAACGTGATTCTGGCCACGAAACGGTGACGCGGCCCTGTGGGGGCGTCAGTGCCGCGCGATGAGCTCGACGACGGCGAGGCCGGAGGTGCCCTGGTGGATCGTGCGCAGATCGAAGCGCTCGCCGAGTCGCTTCAGGGCCCACGACTGAAGGGGCGCCAGATCAGTCAGCGCCGCGATTGGCGCGTCAGGCTTGCAGTCAGTCGTCAACGGGTCGATTGAGGAGTCGGCGCGAAGGGCGAGGAATCGTGCGCGCGCGGAGTCATTGATCAGCAGTCGCTCGCCGGCCCGCAGGGCATCAATGGCCTGCGCGAGGCCGGGCAGCCTCTGGTCGGCGATGAAACTGTCCTGCCAGGGCGAGGCGAGCGGCAGGATGTTGCCGCGTCGGCTGCGCAACAGAATCTCGACCTGCAGGTCGGGGGTCGCCAGTACCAGCGACCGCCGGGCGCCGGGCATGTGCGCTTCCAGAAGACGCTGGCCTTCGGCCGACGCCGGACTGACAGGGGGCATGTGCCACAGGCGATGCAGGGCCTCCCGCAGGGATGCGCCTCCCGGGAAGGCATGGGCGAGCGCCGAGTGGGGATACCGGGGCGCCACAGACGACCAACCGGATCCCAGAAGGAGAACGGCCGTTGAGAGGACACACGCCAGGCCGAGGCGCCGGGCCTGCCGCGACACCAGCTCGGATCGCAGGAGCAGGCTCAGCCACAGGGCCGCGGCCAGGAACGCCGGCAGCGACACGCCGGCGAGCACGAAGTCTGTGGAGCGATTGTTGAAGTAGCTGTAGATCGCCACCCCGTAGGCCGTGACCCCCGTCAGCGCGACGATCGCGGTCCGCTCGGTTCGCACGACGTCCGGCTCGCGGACGACCAGCAGAACCAGGCCCGCTGCCGACGCCAGGTGCAGCGCGCCGACCGCGAGACCGGGGGACCAGGAGGGGAAGTCGAAGTTCAGATCGCCGAGGGGCTCGAACAGGAACGCGCGCAGGTACGCGAGGTATTGCCCCCAGTCAGGCAGCTGTCCGGTGGCGGCAAACGTCAGACCGGCGAAGCACACGTGCGCGCACAGGCATGCGGCCGCCACGTGCACGATCCGACCGGCCAGCCACCGTGGTCGCTGCGTGACGGGGCGCAGCCAGGCCTCGAGGAACACCAGCGGTGCGAGCGTGGCCAGCGAATAGACAAACGCTTCGAGCGACCAGATGGAGGAGAGGCCGGCCACCGCGACAACGATTCCCCAGGCAAGGGGCCGGCCGCGTGGCCATCGCTGCGCGGCGACGACGGGCAGCAGGATGGCCATAGGCATGCCGAATCGCACGGCCGAGTTCTGCGGTATGGAGTTGATCGGGTAGGTCGTGTTGAAGACCAGCGTGATCAGTGCGATCGCCACCGTGCCGGCCGCGATGAGACGGGACACACCGGCGAGGCGCAGGATACCATAGCCGCCGGCGAAGACCAGTGCGTTGGCCATCGCGCTGAACACCCCGAAGGTGCCGTAGCCGATCGGCACGATCGTGAACCAGGCGGCCAACAGGTAGATGAGCGTGACGCCGTACTGCGAGGCGGTGTCCAGCAGCAGCGCGCCGCCCGCGAGTACTTCGTTGGCCGGCCCGAGGAGGAAGTTCTGGTGGAACTGGATGACCGCAATGTCGAACGACACCTGGGCGTTCCCCGGCCCCAGCTCAGGCTGGACGACGATCAGGTCGGGAACGGCCAGGAGAATGAGTGCGATCAACACCGCGTCGGCGGCGATTGTCCACGGTCGACCCAGGGACGGCACGCGGCCGCGTTCGACGGCCGCGACGCCACCGGCCATCAGCAGGGCGCCGAGCACAAGCGCAAGCGGGTTCAGGGCGCGCAGGTTGGTGAAGCAGAGGAACACCACCAGGGTCAGCAACCCCGCCAGGGTCCAGATGGGCGCTGCCGCACCGGAGAGCCTCTCGAGCGGACGGCACGGGTCTGGCCGAGTCGATCGCCGGATCACCGGCGCGGCGCCCATCCACCAGATCGCCCCCGCGCCAAGCGCACCCACGGCCGCGTCGACCCCGGGCCAGCGGGCCGCAACCTTGATGGCGATGATGGCCAGGGCCAGCGCGCACGCCAGCAGACCTGTCAGCGCCGGCAGGCCGGACCGATGGGGACCGTTGGATATCCGATCGGCCAGGCGTGGGCCAACCATCAGCGCGAGCGGCAGGATGATCAGGAACGTACTCAGATACAACAGCGTTTCCGCGTCCTGGTTCTGCGTGAGCGGCAGGCAGGGGACCGGGACGGGATGATTGACCAGCAGCACCAGCCCGAGCAGCGTGACGAACGCGGCGCCGGCGATCTCCACCGTCAGGGCCAGTGTCCACGCGAACGGGGCACGCATCATACCGGCTTCCGGGCCACGCCGACGAGGATCAGGCCCGCGCAAATCGTTTCCACACGATCGACCACCAGCGACGAGGCCAGATGCGCGCGCAGGGTGTCAGCGCGGTAGGGCATCACATGATTGTCCTCCACGTTGAACTCGCCGCTGAACCAGCGATGATACGTCGCCTCCACGAGCGGCCAGGCCACGCCGCCATAGTTGGGGGTGGCGACGAGCAGGCGCCCCCCGGCCGCGAGGACGCGGCTCAGTTCGCCGATCACGGCCACAGGATTCTCCAGGTGTTCGATGACCTGATTCATGACGATCACGTCGATGCAGTGGTCGGCCACCGGCAGGTGGGCGAGGTGCGCAATTGCATAGGACGCGTCCGGGTATCTGCGCGCGCAGCACGCGGCGTAGGCCGGCTGGTAGTCGAGGCCCAGGACCCTCAGATGTCCGGCGTACGGACCCGTTTCGATGCCGTTGCCACAGCCGGCGTCGAGTACCCGCGCGCCCGCGGGCGCCGCGTCCAGATACGTCCGCAGAAAGCGCTGGATCGGCCGATGGACCAGCGATCGCGGGAAGCGGAATTTGTCGTCCAGGTACTGGAGGTAGGGAGACTCCACGGCGCTCAGCAATGACCTCCGCTCTTCGACCGCCTCACGCGCATGGCGTCCGTCGCTTCCTCAGGGATCTCGCCACGGCCACGGCGGATGTCCTCGCCGGAAGACCTCGTCGGCCGGCCGGGCCACCTGCGGCATCCACGTTTCAGTGTGTGCTCTGTGGCGGCGCGTCCGCCCACGAACTGATGACCGAGTCCGTGCCGGAGTCGCGAGGATACCACGTGGCTCGCTGTGACCGGTGCGGCCTCGTCGCAACGGTTCCGCTCCCTCGCGGCGAGGACATTCCCGCGATGTACGGCCAGGAGTATTACGGCACGGAGAACAAGAAGTTTGGTCCCCTGACCGAGCTCTTCGTCTTCCTCTTTCGGGTCGCACGTCTGCGGGCGGTGTACCTGACGGGCACCAGGCGGGGCGCGATTCTCGACCTGGGCTGCGGCAGGGGGCTCTTTCTGCGAGTCATGCAGCGGGTGGGGTTCGTCACCTGGGGCACGGAGCTCGACGAGGCGGCGGCCGGCGCTGCCCGCCGATCCGGCATGCAGGTCCGTGCCGGTGCACTCGTCGACTGTCACTTTGATGCCGGCCAGTTCGATGTCATCACCGCCTGGCACGCGTTCGAGCATTTTCGGGACCCCGATGTGGTGCTCCGGGAATGCCATCGCCTCCTCCGGCCCGGAGGGGCGCTCGTCATGTCCATGCCCAACATCGAGAGCTGGCAGGCCCGTTGGGCCGGCGCGAGCTGGTTCCATCTGGACCTGCCCCGGCACCTGTTTCACTACAGTCCGGTGACGATCACCGCGATGCTCGAGGCCCACGGGTTTCGCGTGGATCGGATCTCCCACTACAGCCTTGAACAAAATCCGTTCGGCCTGCTTCAGAGCGCGCTGCATCGTCTGGGTGGCACCCACCTTGGCTTGTATCGTCTGCTGCGGGGGCCCGTCAACCGGCGGGAGCGCGCGCGGATGCGACGACTTCCGCTGCTTGCCGCCTATCTGGTCGCGTTCGTACCCGCCGCGGCCATCTCGACCGTATGGTCGCTGCTGCGCAGCGGGGCGACGTTCACGGTGCTCGCTCGTCGAGTTGACTGAGATGGCCGAGGCCTCCGGCACCCTCCGTTATCCACTGGTCGACTCGATCCGGGCCCTGGCCGCGTTGGCGATTCTCGTGGTCCACACGGCTGTCGTCTCCGAGATGTCACACGACCTCTGGTACTGGCCGCTCCTCGCGCACCTGGACATCGGCGTGCCGATCTTCTTCATGCTCTCGGGCTGCCTTCTGTATCGACCGATGGTCGCGGCACGCGTACTGGGAACTCCATCGACGCCGCTCCCGGCCTACCTGTGGCGTCGCTTCGTGCGAATCGCGCCGGCCTACTGGCTGGCCTTGACCGTCCTGGCGATCGTGCCCGGGCTCGCGGGGGTGTTCAGCAGCAACTGGTGGGTGTATTACGGGCTGCTCCAGAACTACCCCGTGTACACACGCGGTGCGGACTGCATCGCGAGTCCGCTCCTGTGTGGCCTCGCCCCGACCTGGACCCTCGGGATCGAGGTGGCCTTCTACGTGCTCCTGCCGGGCTATGCGCTCGCCATGCGCTGGTGGTGCCGTCGGCTGCCGCGAGCGAATTGGCTGGTGTTGGAACTGGCGATGCTCGGCCTGGTCAGCGCCATGTCAGTGGCGTTCCAGGCACTGGCCAGCCTCAGCGGCCTTCCGTTGTGGTTGATGGTGTTCTCACCGCTGGGCCGCGCATGGTGGTTCGGGCTGGGCATGGGCCTGGCGGCCGTCTCGGTCTGGCTCCAGCAGCGCAGCCGCCTGCCGTCCGCTGCTCGTGTGGTCAGCGACTACGCCGGTGTCGCCTGGATGGCGGCCATCCTCTTCTATGCGGTGCCCGCGCTCGTCGTCATCAACGACAGCCCTTTGCTGGCGATGCCTCTGTTTATCGGGCGGTTCGAGTACATCGCGGTGCATCTGCTGGCTGGCGTCATTGGCGCCCTGATTCTGCTGCCGGCGGTGTTCTGGGACGGTCGCGCGGGGCTGCCCAGCCGCCTGCTCGCCAACCCGGTGCTGACCTGGCTCGGGCGGATCTCCTATGGGATCTTCCTTTGGCACTACCCGATCATCCACGGCCTGCGGGCGGGCGGGGTGGGCCTCTGGTGGCCGGGCCTGACATTTCCGATCCTGCTCATGGGGACGCTCGTCCTCACGATCACGTGCGCCGCCCTCAGCTACTACCTGCTGGAACGGCCGGTGATGCGACTCACGTATCGGCGACCGGCGGCGTCAGGCTGCCCCGGCTAGACCCGCCCGCGGCCTGGTCCGGCAACGGCGCCAGTTGGTCACGGTGCGATCTGCCTGCGGGCGTTCCATACAGTCCATCCATACGCAGGCCCAGCCCGCTGATCACGCAGAGGTTGGCCTTGACACTGATCCACGCTTCACGGACGCGAGTCGCGGCCCGGGCCCGGGCTTCGCCAGAAGAGCAGATCCACACCCCGGCCCACGCGCACGTCCGGCCTGCGGTTCCCGCGGCCAAGCAGCATTGGAGGACCAGCGCCCACCGGCGGCCGAAGCGTCGGGTGAAGAACCAGTGCCAGCCGGAGAAGAGGGCGAGCATGCTCAGCATCGGCCTGCGGTCCCGGCTCGTCGACCCGTGATGGACGACGATGGCCCCGGCCAGGTAGTGCAGCTTCCAGCCCGCCTGCCGCATCCGATCGCTGAGTTCGACGTCGTCGGGACCAAGGGGCAGGTGGTCCTCAAGCAAGCCCACGGTCTCGAACACTTCGCGTCGAAGCACCAGGCACGCGCCTGAAGCGGTCGCCATGTCGCCCGACTGGTTCGGATCCCGGTGGGGCTGGGAGAACGTTCCAAACCGGGCGCTGCGAGGGACCAGGCGGTCCAGTCCGCTCAGATGGCACAGCAGCGCCAGCGGCGTCGCTTCACCTCGCGGTCCGCTCTGGAACGTGCCATCCACGTTCACGAGTCGCGGCCCGACGGCGCCATACGCCGGGTGTTGCTCGAGGAACGCCGAGAGGCGGACGAGGGCCTCGCCGACCGGTTCGGCGTCGTCATTGAGCAGGGCGATGAACCGGCCACGCGAGGCGCGGATGGCCCGATTCATGTTGGGCGTATACCCCTGGCGCACCGAGCCGCGAAGCAGGTGCACGGCCGGGAATTCTCGCTCGATCAGGTCCGCGCTGTTGTCTTCGGAGGCGTTGTCGACGACGATGACCTCCCGATGCATGCCGGAAGTCTGCTCGAACACGGCGCGCAGGCAGCACCGCAGCAAGTCGATGTTGTTGTCGTTGACGATGCAGACGCTCAGATCGGGCCGGCCGGTCGAGACGCTCGGGAGAACGGAGGGTGGCACCTGCGCAAATTCTACAACGGCGGCAGCTGAATGCCGCGCGCGGCCAGCCGGGACCGCACGACGTCCCAGTCGTGCTCGATGACATTCAACGCCGTGTCCTGGCGCGTGACCAGGTCCGCGTATGACGCCGTGCCGAACCGGTCGACGGCCTCGTCGTACCGATCGGTCAGAATCCGTGATGAGGGGTCGAGTCCCGCGACGACGGTCAGGCCCGTGGGCGGCGCGGGAATTGTGAAGACGTCGAGATCCGGCCGGTAGTGCTTGAGGCACAACACCAGCTTCCAGACGTCGCCGGTGTGAAACGGCGTCGCCGACTCGGCTCGCTGAGTCAGTTCGCTGAGCGGAATCGTGTCGTGGATGAGGATGAGTGATCGGGGCCCACTGAGCGCCTCGAGGTGCCGGAAATCGCGCAGGGCCTGCTCGAAGGTGTGCAGCCCATCAATGAATCCGACGGACAAGGGTTGTCTTCCAAGGGCGTCGTGGGCGGCCGTGCCCTGGAAGAACTCGTCGCTCGTCATGCGCGCGATCCGTGTCGTGGCTCCGAGCGTGACACGGAGGTCCGGCCTGGGGTCGACGCCGATCGCGACCGTCGGCGGCTGGAACAGGGCGAGCGTCTGGCCTTGGAAGACGCCGATCTCGATGGCGGTGGCTGGTGCCAGCGCGCGGTAGAAACGTGACAGCCAGACCACGTAGGAGTCGCCAGGCATCCGTAACCTCGCCAGATGCAGCGCGGCTTTCGCGGATGTCGGATCGAGCGCCAACGCTCGCTGGAGCGCCTGCATGGCGTGTGCCCGCCGGCCCGCACGTGCCGACGCGCGCGCGACTCGCAGAAGCGCGCCGACCCGCCAGGCCGTCGGCACCGCGGACCAGGCGCGTCGCACGAGGGCTCCCCAGGTGGGAATCACCGCCGTTCGCGCGTACCGGCGCGCCGCCGCAGGGGACAACGGCCCGAAGCAGATGGGCGGCTGCGGCAGTTGCGGCACGGCGTACGGCGTGCCGCGAATCCGTTCGTATTCGAGCGACCACTGCGCGATGTGCCGGCGATGCGACTTCAAGGGTTCGTTGGTGGCCACGCCGCCGTGCAGCTGGTGGAACGTCCCCTCACCGATGAGCAGAATCAGCCGTGCCTGTGGCGCCTCCACGGCGCGCTTGAAAAGGTCCAGATTGGCCAGGCCTCCGCCGGGTGCACGAAACGCCTCTTCCATGCCGCCGATCGCGGTCCAACGATGGCGTCGCATGAAGATCGCATTGGATTCGACGATCGACCCTCCCCAGCCGTATCCCGACGATTCATCCAGCACGCCGATCTCGAACAGTCGGTATCCGTCGTTGGGCCAGCCGATCGAGTCGAGCAGGGCATCTTCACGATCCTGCGAATAACCGCGCTTCACTGCCCGTCGCTGGTAGGTTGGGCCCAGATACCAGCCAGGAGCGGCGACGACGGCTTCGGAGTCCAGGGTCGCCGCGCGAGAGGCGAAGTGCAACAAGCCCGGCGTGGCAATGCGGGCCCCGTCGATCATCACGCCGATCACGTCACCGCGGGCGGCCGCCAGCCCCCGGTTGACCGCCGCCACCGGCGACGGGTGTGCATCGTCGATGCGAATCAGACGGAAGTTGCCCTCGAGCCGACAGATCAGGTCCGGATCCAGCGGGGGCGTCGAGCCGTTGTCGACCACGAGGACCTCGTACGCATCGCTGGCAATCTCCCGTTGATAGGCCGCCGAGAGCGAGTGCAACGTCCGCGGCGCCTCCCGCGGGATGTTGTAGGCCACGACGACGAGAGACAATGAGGGCGGACGTGCGGACACTGGATTCATCCGGAATCTTACTGCACCCGTTGCAGGCCGATGCCGCGGCACGTTCCAGGCGCCGGTCCGATGCTCTGACACCGCCGGGGCGCGATACGATAGTGCGCGTGCCCGTGTCGTCCGAGAATCGCCCTGTCCGGAATGTGGCGGGCACGTTGGTCATGGTGATGGAATTCCGGTTTCTGCGGACGCCGGATGGCTCGGTGTGGACCGACACCGTCTATGAAACATCGCACTGGGATCGGTACCTCGAAGTGTTCAGTCGCGTGCGCCTTGTGGCGCGCGTCAAGGATGTTCCCGCCGCTGATCCTGCGTGGGCCCGGGTCGATGACCCGTTCGTGACCGTCAGTGCGGTTCCCCACTACATTGGGCCGGTGGCGTACGTCCGGCGTCGTCGGGCCGTCCGGCGCGCGTTGGCCGCCGCCGTCCTTCCGGGTGAGACGATTTTGCTGCGCGCGCCTGGCCAACTCGCGGCGGTCATGGCCGGGGTGCTGGCCTCCCGGGGGCAACGGTGGGCGGCGATGGTCGTCGGAGATCCCGCGCAGTCCCTCGCGACGGGGGCCACGAGTCATCCGCTCCACGGCGTGTTCCGCCAGGTCTTCATCAGGGGGCTGCGATCGATTGTGCGTGGAGCCGTGGCCGTGCACTATGTTTCACACGGACTCAAGCGGTTGTACCCGCCGTCGGCCGGAGCGATTGTCACGGTGGGCTCCGACGTCGTCTTGCCTGAAGGTGCGTTTGCCGCTTCGGCCCGTCGGCATCCCTCACCACCGGCGCCCACCGTCATCACCATCGGGTCGCTTGAACAGCCGATGAAGGGAACGGCGGTGCTCATCAACGCCTGCGCGGCCTGTCATCGGGCCGGCCTGCCGCTGCGGGTGACCATTGTTGGCGAGGGACGGCTGCGATCGAAGCTCGAGCGGATGGCTCGGGAGCTCGGTGTCGGCGAGTGTGTGACGTTTCTTGGGGCGATCCCAGCCGGGACGGCCGTGCGCGAGCAACTCGACCGGGCCTCGATCTTTGTGCTGCCATCCTTCACCGAAGGCCTGTCGCGGGCGCTCGTCGAGGCCATGGCACGCGGGCTGCCTTGTATCGGCAGCGACGTGGAGGGCATCGCGGAGTTGCTGCGGCCAGAAGACACCGTGCCCCCGCGTGACGCCGGTCGGCTTGCCGTCGCGCTGCGGACCGCATTGGCCGATCCCGCTCGATTGGACGAGATGTCGCGAAGGAATCTGGAGATCGCGCGGACCTATGCCGAAGGCGCGTTGTGGACGCGGCGCCGTGGCTGGTACGAATCCGTGCGTGACGCGCTGAGCCAGTCGCCGGCGCCGGCGACCTCGCCATGAACCTGCTGCCGGGGTGTTCGACTGCTCGTGGCTGCCAGCCGACTGGGCGGCTCGCTTCGTGAGGAGGCTGCCAGGTACGGCCGATCGCGGAACCGCGTGGCTCGTGTGCGGCCAGTCCGCCTACGTCGGCGCGCAGTGGCTCATGCTGGTTGCCTGTCTGCGGTGGGGCGGGGAAGCGGTGGCCGGGCAGTTTGCCCTGGCATTCGCGGTCTCAGCCCCGGTGTTCCTCTTCTTCGCGATGCGGCTCAGAGGGGTCCTTGCCACGGACGCCGACAACCGCACCGCGCTTGAGACCTACTGGGTCGTCCGACACCTGAGCACACTTGCGGCCCTGCTGGTGGTCGGCGCGGTCAGCGTGTGGAGCGGGTACCCCGGCCAGACCGTCCTGGCCATCGGGCTCGTTTCGGCCGCGAAGGCGGTCGAGGGCGCCAGCGACCTCTGTTATGGACTGTGGCAGAAGGCCGGAGAACTGCGCGTGGTCGGGTGGTCACTGATCGCCCGCAGCGTCGGCGGCACGCTGGGGTTTGTCGCGGGCCTGCGCTCTGCGGACCTATCGGCGGGACTGCTCGGCCTCCTCTTCGCCTGGGTGGGCGTGTTGCTGCTCTTTGACCTGCCACACGCGCGGCGGACGCAGATCGCCAACGGCCTCTCGGCGTCAGGGTTCGCGCTGATCTGGCCTGTCGGCGGCTGTCGTGCGCTCGTCTGGCGGTCGCTGCCGCTCGGGGTGACGGCGGCGCTCGGTGTGCTCGTCGTGATGATCCCGCGGTATGTCATCGAGCGGACGAGAGGTCTTGATGAACTGGGTGTGTTCGCCTCGATCACGACGGTCGCCCTGGCGGGCGGCGTCGTGTTGAACTCGTTCGGAGAAGCGGCGATGAATCGCATGGCACGGAGCGTGGTTGAAGGGCGGCATCGGGACTTCGCGGTGGTCCTCCGTCGACTCCTCGGTTTGGCGGCCGTGGTCGGAACCGCCGGCATCGTCGCGGCCTCGGTGTGGGGGGCCGTGATCCTTCAGGTCGTCTACGGCGACGCGTTGGTGCCGTACGCCGCGTTGCTTGTGCCGGTGATGGGGGCCGCCGCCTTGCTCCAGGTGGCGTCATTCCTGGGGTACGGACTGCTGGCCGGCCGTGCGTTTCGGGTGCAGACCCTGGTCCTGTCGGCCGCCGTGTTGACGGGTCTTGCGGCTGGTCTCGCGTGGATTCCCGACGCCGGCCTGTGGGGCGCGGCGTGGACGCTGCTGGCGACCGCGACGGTGCAGACGCTGGGCAGCCTCGCGGCGCTCATGCTGATGACTCGACACGGGAGGGCCGATGCCTGAGCGTCTCCCGATGGCCGTAGCGATCGCCTCCGTGATCTCCGCCGCGATCCTTTGGCTGGGGAGCGCGGGCTGGCATTGGCTGGTTGTGCCGGTCACGGTGTGTGGAGTGTTGTGTCTGTTGGATGCGCTCGACTGGTGGGCGGGCGCCACCGAGCCGTTCGACCCGGTGGGATTGGTGGGGGTGGTGGGCATCTACTTCTTCCAGGTGGCCCCCCTGCTCACGGTGGCGTCTGGTCACGCACTGCGATTCATCGACCAGCAGCCGTCCGACTATCGCCCCTGGATCGGCGGTATGGCGATGCTGCATGTCGTGTCGCTCGGCGTCTATCGGATGGTTCGGCAGTGGACGCTGGCCCGTCCCGCACGCCCCGCTGCGGCGCGATGGTATCTGGAGAGCGCCCGGGCGCGATGGGTCCTGCCGGTCCTGCTCGTGGTGACGGCGCTGACCCAGGTGTGGGTCTTCGCTCGCTTCGGCGGTGTCCGCGGGTACGTCGAGGCATTCGAGCGCAACACCCTTCTGTACGACGCCTTCAAAGGCACCGGCTGGATCCTGATGATTTCGGAGAGCTTCCCGATCCTGCTCATGTTCGGGATTGGACTGGCGGCGAGCCGGTGGGCGTGGACGCGCCGGCTGGCAGTGGTTGGCGTGTTGCTGACCGCAATGATTCCGGTGTTCGTGCTGTTTGGCGGATTGCGGGGCAGCCGGGCGACGATCATCTGGGGGCTCTTTTGGGCCGCCGGCATTGCACACACCACGATCCGGCCCTTTACGAAGCGGCTGCTCCTGGCCGGCATTCCGCTGGTGTTGATTCTGGCGTTTGTCTGGGGCTGGTACAAGGACGCCGGGTTGCGGACCACCCGCCTGATCGCCGGCGAGACGACGGCGGCCATTGGTGTACAGCGCGACTGGTCGGTCCTGCTCTTGAGTGACTTGTCCCGCAGTGACGTTCAGGCGTTGGCCCTGTGGCGGGTCATGGATGAGCGACGTCACTGGACACCGGCGTGGGGCCAGACCTATCTCGGGTCGTTGGCGCTGCTCGTGCCAGCGCGGATTTGGCCGTCGCGGCCTCCGGGGAAGATTCGCTGGACCACCGACCTCGAGGACCACGTCGGGGCCTTCGCGCGCGGTCGCCGGACGAGCCGCGTGTATGGTCTCAGTGGAGAGGCGATCTTGAATTTCGGCCCGCTGTTTGTGCCGGTGATGTACGGCGCGTTCGGCATCCTTGTGGGGACAGTGCGGCGTTGCCAACTGCGATGGACGGAGACAGGCGATGCCCGGCGGCTGCTGGTGCCGCATCTGGTGACGATCTGCCTGTTGGCGCTTCCGTTGGACTCGGACAATCTGGTCTTTCTCTTCGTGAAGGCGGGTGCGGTGCCGTGGCTTGCGGTCACCCTCATCAGCACTCGCCTTCAGCCGGCACGTGCAGGAACTGGCGCATGAGGGTCCTGCTGGTGGTCAAGACCACCGAAGGGGGCTTGTGGGCGGCCGCCCAGGCGCGGGCGCTCGTCCACCTGGGCGCTGATGTGCACGTCGCGCTTCCGCCGGAATCTGGTCAGGCGCTTGGACGGTGGCGGGCCTCCGGCGCGACGTTGCACGAGGCGTCACTCGACCTGCCGACCGCCGCACCGTGGCAGGTGCCCGCCGCCCTGGACGCGGCACGCCGTCTCGTCGAGCGAGTGCGCCCCGACATCATCCACTCGTATGCGCTGGGCACCACCCTGGTGTTGCGTCATGCGCTTGGACGGGCCCACCCGGTGCCGCGTGTCTTCCAGGTGCTGGGGCCGTTGCATCTCGAATACGCCTTCTATCGTCGGCTTGAACTCGCGTCAGCCGGCCCGGGTGATGCGTGGATCGCCGCCAGCCGCTGCGTGTGGGATCGTCTCGTGCAGGCCGGGGCACCAATCGGTCGGGTGTTCCTGAGTTATCCCGGCATGGACCTGCCGGTAGCAGGCGCGGAGGGCCCCGGCGTGCTGCGCCGACGGCTTGGGGTGGGCGACGGGCTGCGAATCGTTGGCAACATCAACTACTTGTATGCGCCGAAGAGGCTGCTTGGTCAGACCCGCGGCATCAAGAACCACGAAGGGGTGATTGAAGCCCTGGCGATGGTCCTCGCCCGACGTCAGGACGTCGTTGGAGTGCTGGCCGGCGGGCCTTGGAATGGCGCCGACGCCTACGAACGAAAGCTCAGGCGGATGGCCGCTCGCGTTGGGCACGGCCGCATCCTCATGCCGGGGTACCTGCCGCACGAAGACGTCGTGGCGGCGTGGGCCGACTTCGACTGCGCCGTGCACGTGCCGCTCAGTGAGAACATGGGGGGGGTGCTCGAGCCCCTGCTGGCAGGGGTGCCGACCATCGCCGGACGTGTCGGCGCCTTGGGCGAGCTGGTCATCGATGGTGTGACGGGTCGCACGGTCGACAGCCACGCCCCCGCGCAGGTGGCTGACGCGATCAACGAGGTCCTCGACGACCTGCCGTCGGCGCGTGCCCTCGCCGCGCGCGGACGGGCGCTGGCGCGGGTGATGTTCGACGTCCAGCGGACAGCTCGCGAAGTGTGGCAGGTCTACACCTTCTTGCGTGATCCGAGCCGGGGCCGCCCAGCAGGCCTGGATTCCGCTGCGTTCCTCGCGTCGGCCGCCGGTCGGAGCCTCCTCGCATGAGCTGGTCGTTCCGGATCGTGTTGGTCGCGGTCGCGATCGTGATGGGGCTGTTGCTGTTTCCTGAGCTGGTGCCTCGGTCGTGGCGCGCGCTCTGGGCGTGGACCGGCGGTGTGACGGCCCTGGCGGTCGCCGTCGCCCTGGCCCCTCGCGGGCCGATGCAGGGGCTCCTGGTGGTGCTCGGCCTCCTGGTGCTGCAGGCTGCGTGGCGAGCCACGCCGTCGCCTGCGACGTTGTCCCACTTCACGGGGATCTGTGCGGGCCTGATGACGATGAGCCTGGTCGGAGCCTGGGCACAGGCGCCTCGCCGATTCCAGGCCGCGGCAGCGCTGTATGTGGCGGTCGCGTGCCTGGCCCTGGTCCTCGGCGCCGTTGGCGCCAGCCCGCCGGACGCGAAGCTGTTTGAGCCCGACGTGGTGACGCGCGCGCTTCCGCGGCGACCGCTGCTCTTGCCCGGCTTGGACTCGACCGGGTGGATCAACCGTAACGCGATAGGCGCGGTCGCGTTACTGGCGTTGCCGGTCACGCTTGGCCTGGCAATCAGCGCGTGGCGTCGCCGGCCTGCGCTGCTCGCGTTGGCTGCGGCTGGCGCGGTGTTGGCCCTCTATAGCATCGTGGCCAGCCAGTCACGGTCGGTGTGGTTGAGCGCAGGGCTGTTGCTCGGACTGTGGGTGCTGAGACCAGGCGCCGGATGGCGACGCCGGGCCACGGCCGCCGGGCTGCTCGGGGCGGTCAGCCTCGCGGGAGTCTTGGCGCTTCAGTTGTCGGGGCGCGTTGACCTGCCGTCGGTGGCTCGCACCGCGTTGGTGAGTGTGGGGGAGCGCGGGCGCATCGTCAGCCAGGCCATTGCTGCGGTACGGACAGACCCCTGGCTGGGCATCGGTCTGAACGAGTTCAGACACGTCTATCAGCCCCCGCCCGCATCTGCGTGGGCGCTGGCGCCCCACGCCCACAACATCCTCTTGCAGACAGTGCTCGACATCGGGATCATCGGTGCCGGGGCCTACCTGGCGTTGCTGCTGTGGGTGCTCGTGGGGGCGGTTCGGCTGCGGTCGCTCCCGGCCAGCGACGGTGGCGGGATCGTGACCGGTGCGGCCCTGGCGCTGGTCGGCGTCCATGTGTTCGGCATCGTTGATGCCGTGGCGCTCGGCGCGCGCGTCGGCTTGTTGCAGTGGTGGGCCTGCGGACTGATTGTGGCCGCCGTTCGGGCGTCGGCACCAGACAGGGGACCAACGCGAGAATTTGCCCCGCAATGACTCGGGCGGGATTGCCAGTAGGCCACATCCAGTTCGAGCCGAGTGTGCCAGTCAAGGGCATTGCGACCCGACACCTGCGACAGCCCCGTCAGCTCTGGGCGCACGTCGTGGCGCCGGGCCTGACGAGCGGAGTAGTGAGGCAGGTAATCCGGCAGCAGCGGTCGTCAACCCGAACAACCGGCCGTGTTGGCCCGGCCGCCATTGATGGAAGAAGAGCGGCCGCCCCAGGCAGGCCATGACCGCCAGGTCACCGCTGCCGCCAGCGGCAGAGTTGCGATCGCGAGTGTCCCACCGAGGACCAGGTCGAGACGGTGTGTAACCACCCGGCGATACACGGGCTCACCGCGCGCCGGCGGCCGCGGCGCACTGTGCGCGACGCGTGTATACTTGCCGCGTCATCTTCCAGGCCGCGGCGAGGAAGCAGGCTGGAACGACGCGCCGTCGCCGGGACGCGCGCTGCCCAGACGCCGACGGAGGCGTCCGGGGCAGCAACCACATCCACTCCGTGTGGCGGGACTTCGACGGCGACTTCGGACGCGACCTGCTGAGAGAGCACTACAAGGCGCACCTACATTGACCGTCGTTCTGCAACTGCCGTTCAGGTTCGACCCGGTCCGGCTGGCCGGCGACCTGGAGCACTGCCGCCAGGCCTGGCAGCCACACGCCAATCGCCGTGATTACGCCGGCGAATGGGGCGGCGTGGCGCTGCGTTCGGCCTCCGGGGCCGAGGACGACCTGCTGTCGATTCCGGGGCTCGAGGGGTATCGCGAGGCGTCCCTGCTGCAGGCGTGCGCCTACTTCCGCGAGGTGCTCGACACCTTTGCGTGCCCGCTGGAGACCGTCCGGCTGCTGCGGCTCACGCCGGGCAGCGTGATCGCCGAACACACCGATCGCGGCGCGTCCTACGCGGAAGGGTTCTTCCGCCTGCACGTGCCCATCACCACCAATGCCGAGACCCGGTTCGTCGTCGCCGGCCATCGGCTCGTGATGCAGCCCGGCGAATGCTGGTATGCGGATTTCACGCGGCCGCACAGCGTCAGCAACGAGGGCGCCAGCGACCGCGTGCACCTGATCATCGATGGCCGCCGGAACGAGTGGTCGGACGCCGTGTTTGCGGCCGCGGGGTACGACTTCGCCGCCGATGCCGACGCGCGCCGGATGAGGCCGGAGGTGCGTCGCCGCGTGGTCGAGGAACTGCGCAGCCGGGGCACCGAGACGGACCGGCGGCTGGCCGACGCGCTCGAGGCCGACGGGTGAGCGAGCCCTGCTGGGTGCCGGCACGTCTCGTCACCGTGGATGGCGTCGAGCGCTGCGAGTGGATTGACGTGGCCGGGGTCCGCTTCATCGAGCCGTTGTTCGAAGCGTCCGTCGCGCGTGTGATCCGTGAAGGCGGCGGGCGCCGGTTCACGCCGGTCGAGGCGATTCTCGAGGCGCCGGTCCCGCGCGCCGCCGCTCCGGGCGCGTTCATCTTTCACGTGTCCCGATGCGGGTCGACCCTGTTCGCGCAACTCCTCGCGCTCGACGCGCGCAACGTGGTCGTGTCCGAGGCCCCCGTGCTCGATCAGCTGCTCCGGTCGAGTCGCGTGAATCGCGAGGAGTACTTCACCAGGGCGCTGTCGCTGCTGGGACAACTGGCCCCCGGCGGCCGGCTCTTCGTGAAGGCGGACTGCTGGCACGTATTTCATGCCTCGGAACTCCGCCAGTGGTTCCCCGGTGTCCCATTCATCCTGCTGTA
Organism: uncultured Phycisphaeraceae bacterium; assembly: GCA_964496975.1. GTDB lineage: Bacteria > Planctomycetota > Phycisphaerae > Phycisphaerales > UBA1924 > CAZCBN01. The sequence goes on along the minus strand of CAZCBN010000001.1, from coordinate 111,098 downwards.
TCGCGCCCCGGCCGCCGTGCTGGCGTCACAGCGGAGGATGCGCGGGATGCACATGGTGCCCGGTCTGCTCGACCCGGCGCCGTTCACCGTGGCGTACGATCCGGAACGGGTGAGTCTGGACCAGTACGCGGCGGCGGTGCTCGAGCATCACTATCGCGCGTTGTCGTCGCTGTCGGCGTCCGATGCCCGCAGCCTGCTGGTGAGCTACGACGAAGGGTTCCCGGCGGCGTTTCTGCGCGCCGCCCGCTGGATGGGCCTGCCGGATGACGCGCCCTCACGGGCGCAGATCGCCCTGCGCTGCGCCACACACGCCAAGCGGCCGTTTGAACCGTTTCAGGGCGACCCCGCTGCCGGCATTCCTGGCGTGGACCTTACGACGCTCGAGGCGGTGTGGCAGGACCTCGAGCGCCGGCGTCCGGTCCGGTCGACACCGGAGGCGTGAAGCAATCACCCGCCGTCACCCCGAAGGCCGCCAGCGCGCGTCCCGGCAGCAGTCCTTCGCGCAGGGAGATCACGTCGGCGCGCAGCGCCGACCCGTCCCGGCAGTTGATCAACACGCCGTCAGCGGCGTGAACGGCCAGCACCTCACCGGGGGCGGCCGACGGCCGGCCGGCGCCTTCGATCAGCGTCACGTCGGTCAGTCGAAGGTCCACGCCCTTGAGCGAGGTGAACGCGCCGTGGTTCCACGGGTTTCCCGCCTTGACGCGTGCGCGAATGTCACGCCCCGTGTGCTGGTCCCATCGAATGACCAGGTCGTCGTAGGCCGGCCGCCGCTGAAAGCCGGCGGCGGCTTCCTCCTGCGGCTCGAGGGGGAGGCGGCGGCCGAACTGGAGGAGGGCCGCGCACAGGGCCCGGACCGCGGCCACCGCGGCGAAGGCCACGCGGACGGTGTGGAGGCCATGGGTGTCGTCCGGATCAATCGGGATCGGGTGCGACACCGCCACCGGGCCGCGATCGAACGCCTCGTCCATGAGGTGTACGGCGACGGCGCCCTCGGACTCCTGATTGACGAGTTGCCAGAACACCGGCTGCGGCCCGCGATACCTGGGCAAACGTCCGCCGTGTACGTTGAACGCGCCCAGGGGCGGCATCGCGATCAGCGACGCGGGGATGCGATAGGGAAACGCGATCGACAACACCAGATCCGGCCGGCAGGTCTGCAGCCAGGTGTCGATGCCGGCCGCAAGATCCGCGCGGGTGACGTCGAGCACGGGGACCGACTGGTGACGCGCCAGCAGGCGCAGTGGCGAGGCCTCGACTGACGCACGCGGCGTGACCAGTCCGGCCACCCACCCGGCGCCGAGCAGGGCCTCCATCGTCGGCTGCGCCACCAGGCCGTCGGCAAACAGGACCGTGCGAGGCGGTGACGCGTGGACGGTCATCACGCGCAGAGGTAGGGATTGACCCAACCCTGCTTGACGAGATTGCGGCGGGCCGCGCCGCATTGCTCGTCGAGGGCGGGCACCCCGTCGACATCGTCGACGGTTTCGCCGTCAGCGGTCATCCGTCGCAGGCAGAACGGGATTGGACGTTCGACGCCATCGTCAAACCGCACCGCGCCGCGGGCGCTGTCAAACGCAACGTCGCGGAGCGCGGCCGGCAGATCGGCCTGGCCGCCGGCCACACGTCCGGCCGCCAGACCGAGGAGTCGCGCGGATTCGTACGCCAGCACCACATACGGATGCGGCCGGCGCGTCAGCGCCTTCGTCAGCGCGAGCGTGAGGGCATGCTGGTCGGCCGACGACGGACCGGGGGTGACGATGTGCAGGCCGGCCGCGGCGGCGCCCACTCCGGCACGGACGTGATCCTCGACCAGCGGTGACAGCCCGATGATGGGCAGCGCGGCCAGGCCGGGCCGTCGCGCGTAGGCCTGCAGGAACGAGATGGCTTCGAGACCGGAGTAGGCCGCCCACACGAAGTCGGGGGTCGCGCGCAACGCCGCCGCGATGTCGTCGCTCGGATCGTCACGGCGCGAGTGCCGGTGCGTCACGGCCACGTGGGCCACCTCTCCGCCCGCGGCCTCCAGGCCCAGCTGGAACGCAAACGCCAGCCCGTAGCCGCCGTCGTGCAGGCCCAGCAGCATCGCCGCGCGGGGGCCGAAGCGACGGACGCCGAGGTACCCGCACATCCAGGCTGCGCGCCACAGCTGGTGACTGTGCACGAACAGGCAGGGATTGCGCGCGGTGTCGAACAGTGGGTCTTCGCCGAGGGTCAGGGCCAGCAGCGGGCTGTTCCGGAACTGGAAGTTCGGCGCCAGCCGCTCCATCAACGAGACGTTCAGGGGCGCGACCACGCACGCGCATCGTTGACCGACGAGCAGTTGTTGCGCTTTCGGCGCGACCACCTTCGGGTCGGCATTGTGGTCGGCGAACTCGGCCACGAGTTCAGCCGGCACGCCCGCGTCCGCCAGGCCGAGTTCCAAGGCCGCAAGCAGATCCTCTGCCAGCAGCGGCACGAAACTCGAACCTGGCGGCAACACGCCCACGCGGAGCGGGCCGGAACGGCCCAGGGACATCGGCGCGTCAGTTCCGCGACGGGAAGATGCCTTCGAGGCAGATGCAGATGTTCACGCAGAGGTACGGCGGACGGTTGTCGAACGGCTGGGAGCCGCCGGCCGCGCTGTTGGTGACGGTGACGGTGGCGGGGTCGAGTGTGACCGCCGCCTGATCAATCGTGACCGCGGTGGTGATCGAGTCGGCCGCGAGCTGCACGTTGTTCTGGGCCGCCGGCGCGAGGTACATGTTGGCCGCCGACGCCATCATGTTGCCGTTCGGGTTGGCCAGATTCCCGGCGAGACGCTCGGCAAACAGCGCCGACGTCGCGGTGTTGGTGTGGGTGTGCGCCTGGGTCGAGTGGGTGTGCGGCTGCGCCACCGCGATGTGCGTGTGCATCGGCATCTGGCCCTGGGTCAGCGTGGTGCTTTCCGCGCCGCCAGTCTGCCCGATCGTGTACATCTGCAGGCCAGGGCCCTGTCCCTGGTTGACCATGTGGCGCCCGCGCAGGTCAGGCAGCGCGAACGTGGTCTGCCCGTTGCCGCCAAACTGGGTGCCCAGCAGCGAGAAGACGGCGCTCCACTGCGCGATCGAGAGCTGGCGTCCGTCACACGGCGCCCAGCCGCGCGGTGGAAAGTTGAATCCGAAGGCCTGAATCGTTCCGATAAATGCTTCCATCGACATCTCCTCTACGCAGTGACGACCGCGCCGTCTGAACAACGGCTCCACACACACGACTGAACGGTGTGGCAGGAGTATAGTCGGTCTGACGTGCCATGATCGTCTGCCACTCCAGGAGGTTCATCTTTCTCGCGGTCCCGAAGACCGGCACTCAGTCCATCCGGGCCGCGCTGCGGCCCCATCTGGATCCGGTGCGCGATTGGGAACAGTCCGACTGGCAAGCGTCGCGGCGCCTGCCCATCGACGCGCTGGCGCGAATCGGACACGGGCACATTCGCGCGGTTGAGGCCCAGCCGTGGCTGCCTGCCGAGGCGTGGTCCGGCTATTTCAAATTTGCATTCGTCCGGAACCCGTGGGATCGGTTCATTTCGTGCGCGTTCTTCCGGAACGCCCACCGGCCGCTGTTCCAGGCGTATCCCCAGCGGTACCTGCCGCTGTTGCTCGAGAGCGAACGGACGCGGGCAGACACGTGGTTCGCGGCGCAACAGTCATTTCTGATTGATGCCGTCGGCCGCCTGTCCCTGGACTTCATCGGCCGCTTCGAGCGTCTGCAGGACGACTTCGACCATGTCTGCCGTCGCCTTGGCCTGCCGTCAGGCCCGCTGCCGCAGCTGAACGCCTCCACCCACGAGGCGGCGGCGAGTTATTACACCGACGACCTGGCAGCGAAGGTGGCCGTGACTTATCGCGAAGATATCGAGGCGTTTGGGTATGCCGGGCACGAGCCGGGTCGCGGCCCGACTCACTTGCGGGCGTAAGCCGCACTCAGCTCGGCCCGCACCGACTCAATGACTGCGGTCCAGTCGCCCGGCACTGATTGCTGAAAGAGTCGCACCGTGGGGTACCACGTCCGGCCGGGACGCGGCAGCCACCGCGCCTGCGGATACGCGGACAGCAACGCCCAGACCGGCTGGCCCAGCGCCCCGCCGAGGTGGAGCAGGGCGGTATCGACGGTGACCAGCAGGTCGAGCGCGGCGATTGCGGCGGCGGTCTCGAGCAGGTCGCCGCCATGATCGCTGACATCGAGGAGTCGCGCCGGGCCCGGCCACGTCGAGGGCGCGCGGCGAAACCGCGGGGGGCCGCCCGCCTCGTCGGGCTGAATCAGGACGAACGTCACGCCTGCGACCCGCGCGAGCGGCGCGATCAGGGCCCACGGGATCGATCGCTGGGCGTGTCGCGGGTGCCGGGGATTGCAGCTGGTGACGAGTCCGACCGTGGGCCCCGGGCCGCCCGCGAGCCGGCGCCGCCAGGTCTCGATGTCGGCGGGGTCGGCCGACACGTACGGGACACTGGCGGCCGGATCACCCAGCTGCGGCTCAACCGCAAAGGGCAGGCTCGCCGTCGGGCAGTGCCACGGCAGCGCCGCGGCCTCCTCGAGGGTGGTGACGGAGGCGACGCCAGGCACGCGTGCCAGCAACCGGAGAAGGGCGGGATGAGTGGCCAGGTGTACGCGCCATCCGAGCGCCTGCACGGCGCTGACGCAACGGATGTACTGCAGCGCGTCGCCGAGTCCCTGTTCCGTGTGGATCAGGAGGTCGTGGTCGCTGCCGGCAGGCTGGCCCAGCCATCGCCGGCCGGAGAACCGCGACCGGGCCGCCTCCGGCTGCGGAGTCCGCGTGCTCCAGCGCGACTCGTACCCGGCCAGCGACACCTCGGTCCCGAGGTCGAACGCCAGGGTCTCGATGTAGTTGGCGACGTCACGGGCGGTCTGGCGGCTGCAGGCAAACGCCAGGTGGGCCGCGCGCCGCGCCCCGGCGAGGTCGCCGTCCAGCTGATGCGAAAGCGCGCGCACGCGCCAGGCGTCACTGTCATCGGGTGCCAGCGTCGTCGCCAGCGCCGCATGGCGGGTGAGCGCATCCAGGTCGTGACGATCGAGCGCCTGCCGGGCCAGGCGGCTGTGCGCTGCGCCGCTGCCCATCGCCGCCGCGGCTGAGAAGTGGCGCGCGGCGGCGTCCAGATCGCCGATGTGTTCGCAGTACCGGCCGAGGCCGTACGAGGCGGCGGCCGACGGCGCCGGCGCGCGCGCCAGGATGGACGCGGCGTGCGCCGCGCCGGCCTGATCGGAGAGGCGGAGGCTGAGCCGGAGCAGACGGAGGGCGGTGTCGGGATGATCGGGCGCGATCGCCAGCGCGCGGTCGAGGACGCGGCGCGCTTCCGACGGCAGGTCACAGAGCGCCAGGATGTCCGCCAGATTGACCAGCGGTTCGATGGCCGATGGGAGCAGCGCATGCGCGGCGCGCAGCTGCGCCGCCGCCGCGTCCCATTGTTCCCGGAGCATCAGCACATGGCCGTGGTTGTTGCGGATTGCGCCGGCGTCCGGCGCCTCGAGTGCCGCCGCCTCCAGTCTCGCGCTGGCCTCGCCGCGGTGGCCGCGCGCCAGCAACTGCAGGCCGGCCAGATGCCGCTTTCGTCCGGCGCGCGGCTCGGCCGCGAGGTAGGCGGCAAACAGCGGCGATACCACGCGCGCGTCGCCGGTGGCGATGGCCGCGAGAAGTGTGTCAAGCTCAGCGTCCAGGAGCAGCATGCGTGGTGACCGATGATAAGCCGACCGGCGCACCAGTCGTCGGCTACCGTTACCGCGCGCACGGGGTCACGATCGCGTCGGACCTCGAACTGCCCGCCCTGATGCCGACGGAGGCGGAGCCGGATGTCGTCATCCGGTACGGCGACACCCCGCTCGATCTCGCGGGGCAGCCGACCCGGCGCCGGCGATACGCCGCGGCCGCCGGTGAGTATCTGCTGGACCTGCCGCGGATTGCGAGGTACTGGGTTCGGGAGGGACGCGAGGTAGTCGTCGCGCCGCTGCCGGGCGCCTCGCTCGAGGATGTCCGCCTGTTCCTGCTGTCCTCAGTCATGGCGGCGCTGGTCCACCAGCGAGGGGCGCTGCCGATGCACGCCAGCGCCGTGGAGGTGGATGGCCACTGTGTGTTGTTCGCCGGTCGGCCGGGCGCCGGCAAGTCGACGCTGGCCGCCGCGTTTCATGCGGGGGCGCATCGCGTCATCGCCGAGGATCTCGCGGTCGTGTCGCTCGACGCGGCCGGCCGCCCGCAGGTCCACCCCGGCGCGCGTCAGTTCCGGCTGCAGGCCGACTCACTGGCCTGGGTGGCCGCGGGACGCGGCAGTGCCGCCGTCCGCGGCAAGCACCACGTCGAGTTCGAGCCCGCGTCGCCCGCACCGGTGCCGATCGATCGGATTTTTGTCTTCGAAGGACCGCCGGGCGAGGTTCCGGCACTGCGGCGCATCACCGGCGCGGCGCGGGTGCCCGCAGTCGCCGCCGGCACCTACCGGCGGCCGATCTCTCTGGCGCTTGGCCAATCGCGTACGCACTTCGGGTTGTGCGTCGCGGTCGGGACGCGTGTCCCCGTGGTGGCGTTGAGGCGGACGACGCGTCTGGCGGACTTGCCGCAGCTTGTGCAGCTGGTGCGCGCCGAGCTGGCGGTGGCGCCGGCCGCCGGCGCCTGAGGGCGCGGCCGCCGACTAGGACCGATACCAGGTGTCATCCCCCGGGCTGGCCAGGGTCAACGAACCTCCCTTGGTCACTTCGACGATGTCTTCCGTGATCAGCGTCGGCGTTTCCCACTCCTTCAACGCAGGCGTCGGCTCGGCGAAACGTTCGGGGGGCTCGTTGGTGTCCACGTGTGGTGTCCTTTCTGACTCGGTTCAGGATCGATTGACGATGCCCGCAGTGTGCATGTCTGCCAACAGGGCGCAGACTTCCTCCTCGCACCGCTTGCGGTCGACGCGGTATTCGGAGAGGAGACGATCGCAGAGGGCGGCGACCGACATGGGCTGGGCGAGGAGCGTCCAGATCCGCCCGCCGACTTTCGGCAGGGCATAGTACTTGCCCGTTCTGGCGTCCATCATCGTCACGTCATCGTTCAGGTCGGTGAAGATGATCTCCTCCGACCGCGAAATGACGGACTCCAGATGCACGGTGTGTTCGCGTGACATGCCTCTCGCTCCCGGGCAGAAGTATCCCATACCGCCGCGCGGGGTGCTAGGGGCGCGGGGAGCGAACCGGTCGGACGTGGGGAAACGGCTGGGATGGTGTCTTCCGCCCGAGAAAGCGGCCCAACGTGGACCAGCCGTCGCCCTGCGTCCAGTCCGCCTCGAGCAGGTCATCCGGCCGGCCGGCGAAGTGCCGGCGCACGTCGGCCAGGTGCCGCTCGTACCGCGCAAGCCAAACGGCCTCGTGACCGGTGGGCGTGCCGACCCCGTAGATCCAGTGCCGCATCGGGGTCTCACTGCGGCCGTAGTACCGCAGCGCGCTCGCGAGCCACGCGGCCGGCGGCCGATGAGTCAGGATAAACTGGCTCCCCGGAAAGCGCTCGTCGAGCTCGCGGTACAGGAGAAACCAGGGATTGTCGGTGCAGGCGTCGAAGCGCTCGGCCACCCGCAGGATCGGGTCCAGCTCGTGGCGGCGCAGCAGGTCGAGGGCTTCGGTGACGCCGAGCGCCTGGCGAATCGGCCGTGCGCCCTGGCACACCCGGTAGCCGAGCAGCGCCAGCGCGGCCGCGAGGCTCGACGTCCCCGTCTTGTGGAATCCGATGCCGAAGACTCTGCGCATGCCCACTGGGAATTTCAATTGATTACCGCGCCCGATTCAACCTGCCTGGCCACGGTGACCGATGAGGCGTACCTGCCGGGGACGCTGGTGCTGCTGTGGTCGTTCCTGCGCCACAACCCGTGGTTCACCGGCCGCATTGTCATCATCCACGATGGGCTGCCGCCTGCGGCGGTGGAGGCGCTCCGCCGGTTTCCGAACGTGACCTTCCGCGCGGTGGACGCGCGGCTGAAGGCGCGCGTGACGGCCACGGCCGACCAGGTGCCCGCGGTCGCGCGTAAAGCCCGCATCCTGTTTGCGCTCGACGCCTTCAGCCTTACCGAGTACGCGCGGGTGCTGAAAATCGACAGCGACGTGCTCTGTACCGGCACCGTCGCCGCGCTGGCGGCCACCGACGCCCCGCTGCTCGCGTGTCCCGATCAGAGTTATTACCGCGGACAGATTCGCGACCCGGTGACGTACGTCGCGGCCGAGGTCGGACCGGAGGCGCTCGAGGCGCGTGCCGGCGACCTGATGTTCAACGCGGGGGTGCTCTCGATCGCGCCGGGCCGGCTCGGGGAATCGACCTTCCGCGATCTGGTGGACCTGGTGCGTCCGGAGACCTGGGCCGGGGTGCGGACAGGGCACACCGACAGCGTGATCCTCAACCGGTACTTCCGGGGGCGCTGGACGAGGGCTCGCGAACACTACAACTATTTCATCGCGGGCCACATGGCGCGGTATACCCGGCCGCGGGTCCCGGTGGCCGACGCCGCACTCGTGCACTTTCTCGGGCCACCCAAGCCGTGGAACGTGACGGCCGCCGCGCTGCACGCCATGGAGGAAGACCGCCGCGGGCCGTTCCTGCAGTGGCAGGCCGCGCGGGCGGACTGGGCGTCGGCGCCGTAGTCAGTCGGTCAGCGGCGCGCGTGCCGCCTCGGACACCCAGGGCGGCAACGAGTCACGAAGCCGCGCCCACCGGTCGGGATCATTGGCGCGCAGCAGGTCATACACGCGCTCGAGGGGCCGAACGCCGGCCGCCGCGCGAGTGGCGGTGTCGCCGGCCAGGCGGAACCGGTAGAGATCCCGATCGATGTTGTCGAGCGCCGCGGACCGCTGCGCGCCGGTCGGCTGCAGGGCCGCGGCGTCCGCCACCTGCGCCACATACCGCGCGGGATCGGCGATGGCGAGTTCGTAGTCGATGACGGCCGGGGCCGGGCGATGGCGCCCCGCCGCGCCAACCCACTCGGCGAGAAACCCGAAATCCAGCAGCCGGTTGCGCGCGGACATGTGGAACAGGTCGTGCCGCGCGCGCGGGTCATCCGATCGCAGGAAGACCTGGCGCGAGGTCAGCGATTCGGCCGGCGTCCGGATCGGCAGCAGGAGCCGGACCTCGGGCTGCGCCAACGCCGTCCACTCGCCGCGCGATCGACGGTGGACCAGCGGGTGCAGCGCCAGTTTCACGGCGCGCCCGCGCAGCAGGCGCGGGGCGTCGGCCAGGGCCCGCGCCGACAGGCCGTCGCGCAGCAGATCCAAATCCTCGAAGTAGCCCTTCGGATTCGCCGACTGCGGCAGGTCGGGCCGCGCGAAGTCGCCCAGCACCTGCGCCCCGAGCAGGCGCAGCGTCTGCATCACCAGTGACGATCCGGTTCGCGCGTGAGCCAGGACGACGATGCTGCCGGAGAGATCGGGCGGATCGGTCGGCGTCGACGACACGGCCGGACCATATCACAGGGCCTCACGCCCCCGGCGGCGGGTAGAATGCGCGTCTGCGATGAACGCCGCTTCGCCCCGGATGCATCAGGTCGAATACCTCCGCGCGACGGCGGTGCTCCTGGTGATCGCCGGACACCTCGACCTCATCGCGGGCGGGTTCGTCGGCGTCGACATCTTCTTCGTCATCTCAGGCTTCGTCATCACGAAGGCGCTGCTCGAGTCCGACGCGGCGTCGGTCACCGGATTCCTCAGGCAGTTCTATTACCGGCGGATCATCCGCCTCGTTCCGCCGCTGGCGGTGGTGACGGCGGGCACCCTGCTGGTGGGCTGGTGGCTGTATCTCGATGCCGATCTGCGCCGGCTGCAGCGCGCCGTCGCGTGGCAGGGGGGCCTCCAGCAGAATCTGCTCTTCGCCGAGGGGAATCCTGACTATTTTCAGGGGCTGCCGTCGGCACAGGTGCTGCTGCACACCTGGTCGCTGGCAGTCGAAGAACAGTTCTATCTGATCTATCCGCTTCTGCTCGCGGGACTGTGGAAGGGGCGGGCTCTGCGCGGAGCGTCCGGAGTCTGGCTGTTCCTGGTGGTGACCGGCGCCGCGACCCTGCCGGCCCTGTCGAACGCCAGCCCGCTGGTGCCGCTCGCGCGTCAGGTGGCCGCGTGGGGTGGTCTGAACGCACCCGACGAGGCCCTGCGGTTTTATCTCGGACCGTTTCGGGCGTGGGAGCTGCTCGTGGGCGCCAGCAGCTTCATGCTCGCGGCCCAGGCCGCGCCGCTGTGGGCCCGAGTCGGGTGGCTGCAGCGCTCGCGGCACGTGTGGTTCACGGCGGGCGCGCTGGGGCTCGCGGTGATCGCCACCGCGACGCTGGACGCCACGACATGGCCCAATGCGCAGACGGTGATGGTGTGTCTCCTGACGGCGGTCTGCCTGCTGGCGGCCGACCCCGCCCGGCGGCGCGGCGACGGCGTGGTGCCCCGCACCGGTGAATACCTGGGCGGAGTCAGTTATGCCGCGTACCTCTGGCATTGGCCGGTGCTGGGCGTGTTCACGTACGCCAACCCCGATTTTGGCGCGGCGCCCGGCGACTACCTGCGGTATGGGGCGGTCCTCGCGGTCTTCGTGATGCCGACGCATCATCTGGTGGAACGGCGGCGGTTCGCCATTTCACCGGCCATGAGTCTGGTGGTCCTGGCGGCGTTTGTCGCCGGGTCGTTGGCGATCACGAGACTCGTACGCGACGGGTCCACCCTGCCGGCCGACGTCCAGACGATCATGACGTCGGCGACGCAGCTGCCACGGCCATGCGAGCGCCGGCTGGAGGCCATCTCTGGCCCGTTCGTGGTGTTGTTCGGTGACAGTCACGCGCAGAGCCTGCGGGAAACGTTCGGACGCGCCGCGCGGGACCGCGGGCTCCAGGTGCTGTGCCTGTCGCGTACCTGGACCGGCGTGGGCGGCGATCCGGACTCAATCGCCCGGTTTTTGCAGTCCGTCAGCCAATCCGACGGTTACCGCGGGACGATGTTCGCGATGCGTTGGATCCTCCACGCGTCGGGCGCCCCGTCGTCCGGTTCGGGCGCGCGCCGACAGCGTCTGGTGGACGAAGTCGCGCCGGACGAAGCACGGGACGCTGCGGCATTGTCGGCGTTCACGTCGTCACTGGCGCGTGCGGTCGGCGGGCTGCGCGCGACACAGGCGCCCATCGGGGTGCTCCTGCAGGTGCCGATGATGCCGTTTGTCCCCGCCAAGGCGGCGATCGTTGACTACTACGGCCTGCGCCTGCGGCCGCGTCCGATGTACGCGACGGAGGCGCACGAGGTCCGGGCCGCCTCCACGCGAGCGGCGCTGGCAGAAGCATTCAGCGGCCTGCCCGGCGCGCGTCTGTTCGACCCGGCGCCGTACCTGTGCGACGAATCGGAGTGCCGGCACCGGGATGGCTGGCGCATGTTGTACCGGGATCAGGACCACCTGTCGGTCCACGGCGCCGAGCAACTGCGGCCGCTGTTTGACGCGTGGTTCAGCGAGGGGCCTCGGGCCGGGCGCGAAGGGGATGTTCGGCAGGATCGCGCACCTCGGGAAGCCCCAGCAGCGGCTGCGGCGACTCGCGGGGCACGGCCAGGACGTTCACCGAGACAATCCCCGGGTAGACGTTCTCAGTGGCGCCGAGGAAGTTGCCGGGATTAAACAGCGGCGGCTGGTGCCAGTAGAGCCGGTAGTCCCACTCGAGCAGACAGCGCAGCAACGCCTCTGAACGGTCGAGGCGATCGTTTTCGACGTAGAGGTAGGGCCGGCACCGCGCGATCAGCCGCCGGGCGCCCTGCAGCGCTTCCCGCTCCATGCCTTCCACGTCAACCTTCAGCAGGTTCAGGCCCGGCACATCGAGGTCGTCGTCGAGCGCCACCCGCCGGACCGGCCGGCCGCTCGTGAACCGGCTCACGTCCACGCCGCCAAAGTTGCCACGTCGGCGGTAGTCCAGATCGGGAATCAGGACCGTGCCGCTGGACGCGCCCGCGGCGGCCTGGCGCGCGTCGACATTCGTGATGTTGTTGAGCGCGAGATTGGCGCACAGGGTCTGGAACACCACGCGCTGCGGTTCGTACGCATAGACGAATCCGTCCGGCCCGACGGCGCTCGAGAGCGCCAGCGTGTGTGCGCCGATGTTGGCGCCCAGGTCCACGGCGATGCCCCCAGCAGGGCAAAGCCGCCGCAACAATCTCGCCTCGATCTCGGAGTACTCGCCGTACCGCTCGAACGCCTGTCCGATGTACACGTCGTGGGCGTTGTAGACGACGTACCCGGCGCGAGCCCAGGTGCAGCGATTAAATCCGCTCATGGCGTCACCTCGCATCATGTCACGCCATCGGGCGTCGCGCCGCCTGTGGTCCAGGACTTTGCGATAGGCTCTCCGGCGTGCGGTCTCCCGGCCACGAGTGCCTGTCGATCATCGTCCCCGTCTACAACGAAGCGCGGACGGTCCGGCGCGTGATCGATCGGGTCCTCACCATCGACCTCCCGATTCCCCGGGAGGTGCTGATCGTCGACGATGGCTCGACCGACGAGACCCGCCACATTCTGGACCAGATGGAAGCCGAGGTGCCGGGAGTCATCGTCATCAGGTCCCCGCGCAACCGCGGCAAGGGCGCCGCCGTTCGCCTGGGACTGGCACGGGCGACCGGATCGGTCGTCGCCATTCAGGACGCCGACCTCGAACTGGACCCCCAGGACCTCAGCCGTCTCGTCGAACCCATTCTGCGCGGAGAGTCCGCCGTCGTGTTCGGGTCCCGGTTCCTCCAGCCACCGGCGGGCGTGCCGCGGATGACCGCCTGGGCGAACCGCGTGCTGACGATGGTGACGAACGTGTTGTTCGGGGCGTCGTTGACTGATCAGGAGACGTGTTACAAGGTGATGCGCATCGAGGTCGCGCGGGGCCTGTCGCTGACCGCCAACCGGTTCGACATTGAGCCCCAAATCGCGGCCCGGCTGCTCCGGGCGGGCCACCACATCGTCGAACGGCCGGTGTCGTATGCGCCGCGGTCGCGTGTCGCCGGAAAGAAGATTGGCTGGCGCGACGGTGTACAGGCGCTGCAGGTGCTGGTGAGCGAACGCCTTCGCCCCGCCGTCGCCGCGGCGCCGGCGGACCGTCGCTTCGTGACTGCCGCGCTGGTGGTGCTGGTCGCGCACCTCGCCCTTGGGTACGCGCATGAGTCGGGCCTGCGGCCCGACGATGACCGGCTGTATCTGCATTACCTCGGCGCTCAGATGGGCCGCGCGGCCGAAAGCGCCGATGCGCATGCGCGCGTGGCCGACGCGTTGCGGGCGGCCGGGGCCTCGGAGAACACGCAGTGGCGGTTCCACACGCGACAGGACTATGCCGGCAACTATCTGGTCCCGACGCTCATCTACCGGGCGGCGGGCGACGCCACCCGGGCGGCGCTGGGCCGGGATCCCCTGCACGACTATCCGGCGTATCTGGCCCGCGCCATGTTCTGGGGGTATTCCGCGACGTGGGTGTTGATGGCCGCCAGCCTGGTGCTGCTGGCCTGGTCCCTGCGCGACACCGGGTGGCTGGTGTCACTGGCGGCGGCGGTGGGGGGCATCGCCGGGCTGCACAGTCTGTTTCATGTGTTGTCGCTCTTCGGGATGGCCGTCGGCGGCGGCTTGTTGCTGCTGCCGGACGTGTCGTCGGGCGCGGCCGCGTGGGACGTCTCGTGGCGCAACCTCGTCGGGATGCTGCTCAATCCCGGACCCCCATCCACCATCTTTGGCGACACCCCGCGTCACCACTTCAACCTGCTCGCACTTGGCGTGTTCGTCCTGCGCTGGCGGGGCCGGCTGGGCGCGTCGTACGCGTGGCTGCTGTGCCTCTCGCTGGTGCACCAGAGCCACGTCGGCTTGCTGGCGACCGTGTTGCTCGCCACCGATGGGATCCTGCGGCCGCGTGCGCTGCGGTCATGGGCGGGCGGCATTGGGGCCGCTGCGGTTCTGCTGTGGGGCACCCGCGAGACGATGGGTGGACTGATCGGCGTGGGGGAGACAGGCGGGCTGCCGCTCCTGGCGGTCGCCGCGGGCGCGGCCGCAGTCGTTGTCATCGTGGCCAAGGCTGGCGCCGCGGCGCCGGTGCGCGAGTGGATCGCGCGCCTGCGTTCGAGCCTGCTCTCGCTCGGCCCCGTCGGCGCGGACCTGACGGTGCTCGGGGTGTTGTGGGCGGGATCGTTTGTGGCGGCGGCTGCGCTCAACGCGTACGCGTCCCCGGTGCAGAGCCTCAATTTCTGGCGTCCGCTCCACGGCCGTCTGCTGGCCATGCTCCGGCCGGCCCTCGTGCTGGCCTGCGCGCACGGCGTCATCACCGCCATCGGCCGAGCGGAACGCTTGCGAGGGCCACGCGGGGCCTGGGTGATCGCCCTCGTGGTCACCGCACTCGCCCTGATTCCCGGAGCGGCCTTCGTGGCGCGCCAGCCGCGGCAGCCTGTCGCAGCCCTCGAACAGGGACTGCGGCGAATCGAAGCGGCGGCGCCGCCGGAGATCGACTGGTCCACGATTGGCCGGGCGCGTGAGGCGCAGATCTACTACAGCCTCCTGCGCGAGATGGAGCGACGCCGGTGATCGGTGAACGACGAACAGGCGCGTCAGTCCAGACCTGCGCGATCGAACACCTCGAAGATCAGGTGCACCCGCGCCTCGGTGCCGTGGTTGGCGCCGCCATGTCTCGCGATGTTGTTCACCTCGTACGCCCGACCGACGTCCAGGTGGAACACTTCGTCACGAATCGTGAACGTGACGCCGGGATTGGTGGTGAGTGGCACGTGAATCTTGTGCGTGAGCAGGTTGCCGCCCGCACCATCGGTGTGCGGGTGAATCACGCCCCCAGGGGGCAGGCTGGCGAGCATGACCTTGGGAAATTCCGGCTGGGCGTAACCGTAGGTGGCCCCGACCGGCGCCATCACGGCCATCAGCGACTCCCGCCAGGCGTGCCAGATGGAGTGGGACACAAAGCGCCGGGGATCCTCGGCGGGGTGGAAGAACCGGAAGATGATGTGCCGGGTGTGGCCCAGCACCGCGAACTTGTTTTCTTTGGCCGCATCGAGCGCCGTCCAGACGGCATCCGACAGCTGCGCCACCTGCCGGGTGAGCTGGCTGACGTCAACCGGGCAGAGGTCTCGGAGCGTGTGGGGTTTGACGACCGCAGGCGCCTGCATTTCGACTGAGCAGTGTAGACCGGGACGGCATCGCGCACCAGGCGAGCGCGCGACGACGCGCGTTACTTGATTTCGTAGGTGCCGTCAGGCAGCCGGTCGGTGCGGTGTGCCGTATGGCAGGTGCGGCAGCTGCCCGACAATACGGCGCCGGCGGCCGTCACTGCGGCGGCATCGTTCGCCTTGGCCGCAGCGGCCAGATCGGTGAGGGCCTTGTTCACCTCCGCCGAGACTTTCGTCCCGACCTCGGCGTTGCGCGCGCCCCAGAACTTGGCAATCCACTCGGCCGACGCCTTCCACTCGGCGGCCACGGTCCCGATGGCGGCAAAATCCTTCGTCTCGGCCGCGAGCAGCGGGCGCAGCTTGCCGTTCGAGGAATTAAACACCTTCATCGCCGCGACATGTTCAGGCGACGGCTTCTCGGCCGCTCTGATCACGCCTGCACTCACCACCACCGCCACGCCCACGGTTGCCATCCACGCCAGTCGTCGGTCCATTGCCATCTCCCATTGCTGTGAGCCGCGCGTGCCGCGCCGGCCCGGACGCGCCATGTTATCCGAACCGTGACGGCCCGGGCGCTACTGGATCCCCGTGTGGGTTTGCAGGAACGTGACGACCGCCGTGACGAGCGCATCGGCGAACGCCGCGCGGCTCGACGCGGTGTCGCGCACGCCGGCAAAGTGGCTCTCGATCTGCAGGCCTGGCAACGCCGCGGTGTGCCGGCTCGTGCTGTACCCGCCGTTGAAGTAGGGGTCGTTGCCGGGGGCCGGGTCGGACGGGCTCGGGACCGCGGGGACGCGGGCTTCGAGCAGGCCGCCCAGGCTCGAGGGGCCGCGAATGAGCGCCGCGGCTGACAGGGGAGACTGCAGCGCGATCAGCCGGAGGCTGCTGGCGGCGGCCGCGCCGGCCGCGTTCAACTGGGCGTCCGACCCATTCAGCGTGTCGGCCGACAGCAGGTAGCCCAGTTCCAGGCGCGCCTTGGCGTGACCGTGACCGTGCAGGTCGACGTACAGCCCGGTGCCGCTGCGCTGACGCACCGCCGCGATCGCCTGCTCGATGAACCCGTGGTATTCCTGCCACGCGCGGATGGCGTCGGCGTTGCCCTGCGCCGCCTCCACCACCTCGCGATTGGCGTCAAGCTTGGTGCGCCTCAGGTGCACGATCACCAGGTGAGGCGCGCGCCCGGTTCGGGTGGCGAACGCCTGCGATACCGCGCGGCCCAGCTCAATCGTGTTCGTGTCGGTCGCGGTGACGCCCACCGTCCGGTCGGGAATCGTGGCGGGTGTGAGGGCGCCCCCGTGTGGCACCGACACGACCAGGGGATAGTCACCCGGCACGTACTCGACGTAATTAAACGTGCCGAAGCAGGCGATCCCCGCCGTGCCCGCGCACGCGGCCGGAGTGGGCGCCGTCGGTGCCGCCGGTGCCGTCGGCGGGGAAGATCCACCACACGCGGCGACCGCCGCGGACACCAGCAGGACGAAGAGACGTCGGAAGGCCACCGGCACGCGGTCGACATTATCGCGTGTCAGGCGTCAGCGAACCATTCCCGCGTTGGTGTCGTCTACCGACACCAATGGCCCCACGCGTCCCAGACCTGCTGCCCGGCACCCTGCATCTGCTCATCCTGCGCGCCCTGCAGAACGACCCGCTGCACGGCTGGGCCATCTCGGCGCGCATCCAGCAGGTGTCCGAAGACGTGCTCCAGATCAACCAGGGGTCGCTCTATCCCGCCCTGCATCGCCTGGAGCATCAGGGCTGGGTGGAGGCCGAATGGAAAGTCTCGGAGTTGGGGCGGCGGGCGAAGTATTACCGCCTCACGGCGTCAGGGCGCAAGCAACTGGCGATTGAAACCCGCGAATGGGATCGGATGCAGCACGCCATCGGGCGTGTATTGACGCTGGCCTGACGCCATGAATCTTCGCGACTGGATGCTGCGTCTCCGGGCCCTCGTCAGACCTCGCCGCACCGAACGGGATCTGGCGGAGGAACTGTCCTTTCACATCGAGCGTGAGGCCTCGCATCTGATTACTCAAGGGCTGTCACCCAAGGACGCCTGGGCGAAGGCGCGCGCCAACTTCGGCTCTGCGACCGTGGCGGCCGATGCCTGCCGCGACGAACGCGGGACGGCGTTCATCGACGGCACCCTGGCCGACCTGCGGTACGCCTTCCGCACGTTCAGACGGGCGCCGCTGCCGGCCCTGACGGTGGTCGGCACGGTGGCGCTGGGTCTGGGCGCCGTGGCGGTCGTCTTCACGGGCCTCAACGCCCTCCTGTGGAGCGCCGACCGTGTGCCGCGCGTGACCGACATGTATGCCGTGGCACGAACCGGTCAGGCCCCCGGGGCGCCTGCGGCGTTCACGCGCCGATACGTCGAGGCCCTGCGCGCGGAGACCACGGTGTTTGCCGGGGCCTATGCGACGGTGACCGGGATCGACCTCCGGATCGACGGACGAATCATGGCCGTCAGTCTCGTATCCGCGGACTTCTTCCATGTGGTCGACGTCCACCCCCGCGTCGGCCGCGGCTTCACCGGGGCCGACGATGAGCGCGGTGGCGGGAATCGTGTGGTGGTCTTGAGCGACCAGGGATGGCAGCGCCACTTCAATCGTGAACCGGCGGCCCTTGGCCGGACGGTCCTCGTCGGGGGCGAGCCGTACACGATTGTCGGCATCATGCCGGAAGGGTTCCGGGGACTCGAGGTCAGCGCGCCGGACCTCTGGGCGCCGCTGGCGCGGGTCGCCGATTTCGAACCGGCGGCGCGCGGCGCCGAGGAGCGCGTGGGCGTCACCGTCGTCGGGCGCGTGGCGCCAGGCGTCACGAGGGAGCAGGCCGAGGCGCAACTGGCGGCGTGGCACGCGCACACGTCCGCGGCGTCCGGCCCGCCCGTCCGTGTGACCCTGTTACCGCACCAGGGCACGATGCCCGAGCAGTTGGAAGCGCTCGCCGTGTCAGCGCCGTTGTTCGTCGCGTTCGGGCTGATTCTGCTGATTGGCTGCGCCAACGTGGCGAACCTGCTGCTGGCCCGCGGCGTCGCGCGGCAGCGCGAACTCGGGATCCGCCTGTCGATTGGCGCCTCGCGTCGCCGCATCGTGCGGCAGCTGCTGACCGAGAGCATGGTGCTGGCGCTTGCCGCGGCGGCCGGAGGGTATGTGGTCTCGCGCCTCGCCCTCACGGGCATGGTGGCGTGGGCCCTGCGCACCGTGCCGCGCGACCTCGGGAATGTCAACCTGAGTGTGCCCGCAGCCGACTGGCGTGTGGTCGTGTTTCTGGTGGTCGGGGCTGTGGTGGCGACCGCGTTGTTCGCCCTCGTGCCTGCGCTGCAAGCGACGCGCATCGAACCGGTGCGCACCCTCCGCGGCGAAGTGGTGCGCGATGCGCGACCGGGACGGGCGCGCAATCTGCTGATTGGCCTGCAGGTCTTCGCGTCGGCGCTGCTGCTGATCTGTTCCGCCATCTTCCTGCGCAGCGCCCTGGCGTCGTCGCAGTTTGATCCCGGCTTTCGCACGGCGGATACGCTGCTGATCGACGTCACCAATGACCATACCCGTGACGCGGTGTTGCGGGCGATTGAACGTGATCCGGCGGTGTCCGGGTTCGCCGCGATGCAGCCGCCGCTGCTGGCCATGCCGCCGCGCGCCCTCGGCGATGCCGGCGCGGGGAAAGTGCCGGTGTCGTATCGGCACGTGTCCGCGCAGTACTTCGATGTGCTTGGTGTGCCAATCGTGCGGGGGCGGGCGTTCACGGCGTCGGAGCGTGAAGAGTCGGCGGTGGCGATCGTGTCCGAGTCGACGGCGCAGGCGTTGTGGCCCGGGCGGGACGGCGTCGGACAGACGTTCACAATCGAACCCGATGCCGTCGCGGAACAGCGGTCGGCGTTTCTCACGATCAACCCCGGCGCGGGTGACGGTCAGCCGGCCCTGACGCCCCGCACCGTCCGCGTGGTCGGGATCGCGAAGGACGTGGCCGGGTTCCGCGTCACCGACGTGAAAGAGGCCGGCGTCTTCCTGCCACCGCCGCACGGGCAGCCCGACACGTTCCTGGTGGCGCGCGTCAGGGGCGAGGTCGACCAGGCGCGGCAGTCGCTGCTCGAGACACTGACGCAAGTCGATCCGAACATGGGACAGATCCTCACCATGAGGACGGTCGCGCGGCTCGAGACCTTCTTCCTGAACGTGGCCTTCTCGGTGTCGGTCGTCCTGGGTGGACTCGCCTTGCTGCTCACCGTGTCGGGGCTCTTCAGTGTGTTGTCGTACTTGGTGGAGCAGCGCACGCGTGAGGTCGCGGTGCGAATCGCCCTGGGGGCCTCCACCCGGAACGTCACGGGGTTGATGGTGGGGCAAACCGGCTGGCCGGTGGCGCTGGGGCTGGTGGGTGGAGCGGGCCTGGCGGCCGCGTTGGCGAGCCTCGTGCTGGCGACCGAGGCCGGCGCGCTGATCGCCGGCATCGTCCAGGTCGCCGACCCGGTCGCGTATCTCGCCAGCGTCGGGCTGATTGTGGTCGCCTGCGCGCTGGCGGCGTGGATCCCCGCGCGACGCGCGGCCGTCGTGGATCCGATGCAGGCGCTGCGCCGCGACTGACGGAGGGGTGAGCCGCGGGTCAGAACTCCCAGCAGATCAGCGTGTCGACGTCCTTGACCAGGAGCCGGCGGCCGCTGATGGCCGGATGCGCCCAGAGCGCGGAATCGGCAATCTGATAACGACGGACCTCCTCGTACTTCAGAGGATTCGCGCGCGCGACGACGAACGCGCCGTCCGTGGTCGAGGCCATCAGCCACGACGGGCTGCCCAGCATCGACGCGTTCTCGCCCTCGCGGCCCTGGGTGGTCCAGCGTGTCTGGCCGCTGCGCGCGTCGATGGCCGCGAACTGTCCCTTGTTCCGCGTCGTCAGCCCGTAGATCGTCCCGCCGATGACCACCGGCGAACTCATGAACATCGAGGCCGGCGGATTGGACCAGGCCGTCTCGACGACCCAGGTGCCGCCGGTGGAAGTGGGGCGAAGGGCGGTGAGGGGCCAGTCGATGCCGGAGACGATCAGCAGGTCCTGATGGACCACCGGCGTGAATGCGTTCTGGTCGAAGTCTGTCGTGAACGGAATCTGCCACAACAACGCGCCCGTGGATGAATCCAGTCCCACCACGAACTGCTGCGTCTGGGCGATTACCTGGCGGACGCCGCCAAACGTCGTGATGATCGGTGAGCCGTACGCAGGGCCGTCGCCGGTCCACTGCCAGCGCGGGGTCCCGGTCGCCGCGTCGAATGACGTGAGCGCGCCGGCGTGATAGCCGCCGACGTGGGCGATGACGGTGTCGCCGTCCACCAGGGGGGAGGTGGCCGTTCCGTACTCGGGCAACACGCCGGGCGCCGGGATGCGCCAGAGCAGCCGTCCGCTCGCAAGATCGAACGCCGAGAGGATGCCTCTCACACCGAGGGTGAACACGCGGCCGTTGGCGATCGCCGGCGTCGACTTCGGGCCCGGACCGTGCAGCGACGCCGCCGAATTGACGGTGTATGGCGCGGGATACGCCGCGCGCCAGTGCTCGTGCCCTGTCGCCAGATCGAGGGCGCGAACGATTTCCTCATCGCTCTCACGCGCGATGACGACGACGCGGTCACCCGACACCACCGGCGCCGAATGCCCGGCGCCGACCTGGACGGCCCAGCGTTTCTTCAGCGCCACGGGCCACTCAGCCGGCAGGGCGGAGGGCGTCATGCCATCACGGGTCGGCCCGCGCCACTGCGGCCAGTCGGTGCCGGATGCGGCCGTTGCTGTCTGCGCCCGCACGCCGGAGGCGGCGGCGACCGCGCCGATGGCCGTGACGACGAGGAGGACGGTGGGGCGCAGTCGCATCGCGCGGGAGCCTGACCCTCAGCGCTTCGGCGTGAGGCGGGCGAGCATCTGCTGGAAGCCGGAGCCCATGACCTGGGTGACGCCCGCGTCGTCGACCACGAACTCCACCAGCAGTCGCGTGTGGCCCACTCTGAACTGGGTCTCGGAGATCGGCGTGAGGACGGCCTCGTGTCCCATCTCCCGGATCAACGTGTTGCCCTTGAGGCGGACCCTGACCCTGAGGTCGGTCCGGCCCATCTGCCCCGGGAGGAACTCGTACGTGCCGACGTACCGCTCGAGCACCGACCGTGGCACCTGCACGGCGGCGGCCGGCAGGGGCGGCGGGGGCGCGGTGCGGGTGCCTTTGCGGGGGAGTCGGTATTCGATGTCGACGCCGTCGCTCAGGATGAGCGTCGTGGCACCGGCCTGGTCGGTCACGAACTCCGCCGTGAAGACCGGCCCCAGGTGAAACAGGGTCGCGGAGATGGGCACCAGGGCCGCCCGCTGTCCCGCCGTCTCCCGGTACAACGTGTCGTCGCGCAGCACGATCCGGATGGTCTCCCCATTCTGGTCGTACTCACCCGTATACCGCTCGAGCACCGGCCTGGGCACCTGCACTGGCGCCTGTGGAGGCGCGGCAGGAGCCCCGGCGGCGAGAGCGAAGAGGAGGGCGCTGATCATGTGAGGTCCTTTCCTCAGCGGACGCGCGTGGCCGTGATCTGCCGGCCGCCCTGCTCATAGATGAGTCCACTCGCCTGGCCGCTGCTGTCGAGCTGAAAGTCGATCAGGTTCGGGCCGAATTGAAAGCGGGTTTCCGTGCGTCCGTAGATCACCGTGTCCGGATTGGGCCCCACTTTCGCCACCAGCATCGTGCCGTAGCGACGGAAGGTGAGGACACCGCCGCTCGCGGTCCTGTACTCGCCGACGTAGCGATCGAGGATGGCCGGCGCCAGCAGCAGCGACCCCGCCGGGCCGTGGGCCGACTGTGTCGGCGCCACGCCCTTGATGGTGACCGGCGGCAACGCGTCGATGAGCGCCGCCATGCGCGCCCGTGTCGCCTGGTCCGGCAACCGGCCGATGCCGCCGCCGATGTTGTCGAGCATGTGGGCCGGCTTGGTCGTCCCGACCCGCGCCACGGTGATGGCCGGGTGGCTGATGACGTACTTGAGGAAGAACTGCGCCCACGTCTTTGCGTCGAACTCGGCGGCCCACTCCGGAAGGGGGCGCGTCCCGACGCGCGCAAACAGGTTGGCGCCGCTGCCGCAGCTCACGCCGCCATTGTTGCTGAACGGGAAAAATGCCATCACGGCGATCTTGCGCTCCAGCGCGAGCGGCAGGATCTTCTCCTCGGCGCCACGGCTGCCGATGTCGTAGTTGACGCCGATGAAGTCGATGGGCTCGTTGCGCATCACCGACTCGAGCTCGGGGAAGCGGTTGTCGACGATCACCTGCACGCCGATGTAGCGGACGCGCCCCGCCTGTTTCTCCGCCTTCAGCGCGGCGAGCCACGCCGGGTTCTGCGGCGGCAGCATCACCAGGTCGAGTCTGGGCGCCGTGATTCTCGCCAGCCACGTGTCGATGTGCGCCTTCACCGGCGCGTCGCCCGAGGGCAGCGGGCCGCCGGGGAGTCCCCGCGTCGACCAGAACACCTTGTGCTGCACGCCGAGTTCGGTGGCCACGCGTGCGTGGAACTGTTCGGCCGCCGCGTTGCCGTGCATCGCGTCGAACACCCGGCCGCCGTTGTCGACCATGGTCCGCAGCACCTCCCTCAGCGCCGCGTGATCCGCGCATGACGGGTGGTTGGAGAATGACAGGCCGATCACCGGCAACCGCTCGCCGGAGGAGGGAATCGCCCGCTCGAGCAGTGAACGGCCGGCCGGTTGGACGGCGCGCAGCCATTCCGGCGTGAGGGCCAGCGCGCCGGCGCCGGCGGCGATGCCAAGAAAGTCGCGACGGTTCATTTCCGCACCAGCGGGATTCGTTGCGGCCCCTGCGCCGTCTGCTGCTCCAGCACCGCACCGGTGACGACGCCCTGGGCGTCCACCTGGAATTCGAAGAACGGCCCGCGCGGATCCTGGAAGACGGTCTCCGAGCGCGCGGTGAGCGGAGCCTCCGGATTGTTGCCCGGCTTTACGATCAACCGGTCGCCCTCGCGGCGGAAGGTCGCGGTGAATCCGGACGCCGAGCTGTACTGACCGACGTAGCGATCCAGGACGGCCGCCGACAACGTGACGGTTGGCCCAGGCGGCGGCTTCGGCGGCCCGGGCGGCGGTGTCGGTGGCAGCCCGTCCACGAGCTGAGCCATCCGTTTCCGCATCGCCTCGTCGGGCAGACGGCCCATCCCGGCGTTGAGGTTCTCGAGCAGGTGCGCGGCCTTGGTCGTGCCCGTCCGCGCCATGACGACGGCCGGATGGCTGATGACGTACTTCAGGAAGAACTGCGCCCAGGTCGTCGCGCCAAATTCCGCCGCCCACGCCGGCAGCGGTGTCTGGCCGGCGCGCTGGAAGAGGCGGCCGCGGTCGAACGGAAAGTACGCCAGCACGCCGATCTTCCGCTCCAGGGCGAGCGGCAGGATCAGGTCCTCGAGGCGGCGATCGCCCACCGAGTAGTCCGTGCCGATGAAGTCGATCTCCTGGCTGCGCATGACGGCTTCCAGCCGGGCCGTCGGCGGCTCGGGCGCGGGGGCATTCGGCGGGAAGAGGAGCCAGTGCACACCGACGTACCGGATGCGGCCCTCTTTCTTCAGGTCCCTGAGGGCCGCCAGGTGCGCCGGGTCGGCGTTGGCCGGCGCCATCACGAGGTCGATCCGGGACACCTTGAATCGTGCCAGCTTCTCCTCGACCTGGGCCTTGACGGCGGCGGCGTCAAGCGGTGCCGGCCCGCCGCGTTGCCCCGGCTGGGGCGGTTGCGTGGCGGTCACCGGCGTCGTCCAGAAGAACTGATCCTGGATGCCGAGCCCGGCGGCCGCGCTCCGCGCGCCGTCTTCCCCCGCGGGCCCGCCGTGCAGCACGTCCACGACCCGGCCGCGGGTATCGAGCAGTGTCCGCAGGACCGCCCTCATGGCGGCATCATCGGTGGGGCGCGCCCCAAGGCTGACGACGGGGAACCGTTCGCCCGATGACGGGTGCGCCCGCTGCAGCAGCGTGTTCGCCTGCTCGAACGCGCGGAGCAGGTCGGGTGTCAGTGCGAGGGCCGCGCCGGCGCCCAGGGTTCCAAGGAAATCGCGGCGGTTGATCATGGAACTGACCGTACCGGTCGGCCTGGACCCGGCCCAACGAGTTTGGCCTCAACCGCCCGATCCCGCGTACGAACGACGCCGGCGCGGTACGAACGTCGCGGCTCAGTCGGCCTTGCCCATGAGGGCATGGAGCTGACGCCGGTAGCTGCGGCCCGAGGTCAGCTTGGTGCCGTCGTGCAGCACCACGACGTACTCCCCGTGGAAGAGGGTCTCGACGCTCTGGATCCGGTCGATGTTCACGATCGTGGAGCGGTGGATCCGGCAGAACATGGCCGGATCCAGCGAGGACGCGATGTGGGTCAGGTTCTCACGCAGCAGGTAGGTCTTGCCCCCCACGTGAAGGCGGACGTAATTGCGCTCGGCCTCGATCCAGTCGATGTGTTCGGTGCGGACGAAGAGGCTGCGGTGCCCCGACGGCACCACCAGCCGCCGCAGGTACCCGCGCTCGCCACGCACCGTGTCGAGGAGCGCCTGCAGACGATGGTCCAGATCGCCGCGCTGCTGCTGGCGAATCCGCTCGCGTGCGCGCTGCAGCGCGGCGCCGAAGCGCTCATCGTCGAACGGTTTGAGCAGGTAGTCCAGCGCCTGCGCCTCGAAGGCGCGCAGGGCGAACTGGTCGAACGCCGTCACGAAGATCACGGCCGGGACCCGGCCGGCGCCGATCGCCTGCAACACGTCGAAGCCATCGACCTCCGGCATCTGAATGTCCAGGAACAGCAGGTCCGGCGGGGCCGCGTCGAGCGACTCGATGGCCTCCTTGCCGTTGGTGCATTCGGCGATGACGTCGACGTCGGCCTGGTCGGCGAGCAGGTGGCGGATGCGCCGCCGCGCCAGCGGCTCGTCGTCGACAATCGCAGTGCGAATCGTCATCGGCCGGCCTCTCCACCCGTCACGGCTCGGCGGTAGGGGAGGCGGATGCGGACGAGCAGGCCGCCCTCGGCGTGGTTTTCAAGCGTGAACCGGTGTCCGGGGCCGTACAGCTGCTCGAGCCGGGCCCGGATGTTCGTGAGTCCGACGCCCCGGCGCGCTCTGGCGCCATGATCGCGATCCAGGCCGCGGCCATCGTCGCGGATCTCGAGCAGCAGCACCTCGTCCGCACCGCGGGACGCGGAGATCACGACCCGGCCCGGTTCGATGCGTGAGGCGATGCCATGACGAATGGCGTTCTCGACCAGCGGCTGCAGCAGCAGATGGGGCACTCGGGCGTCCAGCGTGTCGGGGGCGACGTCGATGACCACTGTCAGCCGATCTTCCAGGCGCGCTTGTTCGATTTCGAGGTAGGGCTCGAGAAACGCCATTTCCTCGCGCAGCGTCACTTCCTGGGTGGCCTCGTGCTCGAGGGTGGCGCGCAGCAGGTCGCCGAGCCGGGCCACCATGCGCCTGGCGGGCTGCGCGTCGGCGGGGATGAGCGCCGAGATCGCGTTGAGCGTGTTGAAGAGGAAGTGGGGTTGCAGCTGCATCTTGAGCGCCTGCAGCCGGGCCTCGGTCAACCCCTTCTCCAGTTGTTCGGCCGCCCGTTCGCGCTCGCGATAGCGGCGGTAGTAGAGCAGCAGGTGTCCGATGCCGAGCAGGAGCGCGTAGAAGAGGACGTTCTGGCTGGATGTGCTCCAGAACTGCAGGCTGAACGTTCGCGGACGCACCCACGGCAGGTACCAGCTCAGTACGACCATGACGCCGCTGCGCGCGAGCGCAATGCCGACGGCGGCCGCCAGGTGCACCGCGAGGCCGGTGAGCACGCGTCCGCGATCGAGGGGGAAGCGCCGGGCCAGCCAGAAAATGACCAGGGTGGTGAGGGCCCACAACGCCGCTTCCAACATGGCGGGGCGCAGCGCCACGTACATGGGCATCTGCCGTCCGCCCATCGACGCCTGGATGTAGCTCTGGTGGGCGAGGAGCAGTCCGAAGATCGCCCAGGCCGCGAAGATGAGCGACGTCTCCAGCAGGAGGCGGCGGTTCCGGTGCTCGTCGGGCATCAGGGCAACGATTCTAATCCTGCGAGACAGCGAACCGTGTCCGCCGTCGTCTCGAAGCCCCTGGTTGCCACGACGGCGGCCGCCGTGGCACCGTAACCACGATGCACGCGGCACTCCTGCTCAAGGCGCTGGCCAACGATCGTCGGCTTCAGGTGTTGGCCTGGCTGAAGGATCCCCGGGCCCACTTCCCGCCCCAGGTGTACGGTGACCTGGTGAAAGATGGCGTGTGCGGGTTGTTCATCGCCGACAAACTGGGCGTCAGTCAGCCGACCGCCAGTGAACACCTGCGGGTGTTGACCCAGGCGGGCTTCCTCAAGACGACCCGCATCAAACAATGGACGTTTTACCGGCGGGACGAAAAACGCATCGCCGAACTGCGGCGGCTGTTGCGGGACGTGTGCCTTCTTATATTGGTAATTAGCCAAGTGACGAATTAGTGGTATAGTCCCGGGCCATGTCCCACAGACTCGCCGTCCTCCTTCCGCTGTGCCTGTGTGTGTCCGCGGTGTCGCCGGGAGCCGCGCCCGTCGACGATCGGACCGCGATCCTGCAGGCGCTGCATGATTACGCCGACGGATTTTATGGCGGTGAACCGGACCGTGTCGCACGGGCCGTGTCGCCGGCGTTGTCCAAACGCCAGGTCATGCCGCGCCCGGGCGCCAGTGCGTTGCTGGCCGAGATGAACGCCGAGACCCTGGTCGATGCGGCCCATGGCGCCAAGCTCGCTCCGGCCGACCGCCGGTTGACGGCCGAGGTGCTGATGGCCGGTCCCGAGACGGCCTCCGGCCGCGTTTTCTCGGCACGCTTCAACGACTACGTCCTGCTCGCGAAACGCCAGGGCGCGTGGCAGATCGTCAGTGTGCTCTGGCACGCGCCGCCCACAGGCGCGTCGGAGGACCACACCGAGGCCGTGTCGCGCGCCGTGCGCGCGTTTGCGACACTGATGACCGGGGCCACCGGGGCCGACGCCGGCGCCGTTCTGCACCCGCTGGCGCATCTGCGCGTCCTCGCGCCGGGCCGGCAAGGGCGGCCCCGGGTCCTGATGGATCAGAATGCCGAGCGCTTCGTCGCCGGTCTGGCGCGTGGATTCGGCACGGTGCCGGGGGATGCGGCCCAGGCGCAGATCGTGGTCGAAGGCATCGACCACGACATCGCTGCCGCGCGATTCCAGCTGGGCCAGACCACCGCCCATCTCCACCTCGCCCGGCTGGACGGCACCTGGCGCGTCGTGGCGATGCTGCAGTGGACGGCGCCGGCGACACCGTAGCCGCGACCCCGGTCCGGCGGCCCGATCAGGGCAGCGACCGCGCGCACGTGACCTGGGCCTGGAAGAAGTAGCCGCCGTAGAAGCTCTGCGGGTGGTACTGCACCTGCACCGTGGCGGTGGTCGCGCCTGTCGTGCTCTGCGACACCGTGATCGGCACCACGTTCCGGACGCCGTTGGTGACCGTCAGCGTGAGGGGATTGAGGCTCGCCACGTAGTGATGGGCCTCGACGATGGCCGGGACGCTGAAGCCTGACCCGGTGGCGACGTACCCAGCGGGGCAGCCCACCGTCAGGAAGTTGGTGCCCGTGAACAGCGTGGTGCCGACCGTCCGCGTCACGGTCTGCAACGCGCCGCCGCCGGTCTGCGTACACACGACAAAGCCACTGGACGCGATGTCCTGGATGGCCGCGCCGGTGACACACGCGCCGTTCGCCAGGTTGGCCTGGAACGCCGCGAGGCCGGCCGTCTGCTGCTGCAGGACGGTGATCTGCGAGGTGTGCGCGTCGATGAGTGCCTGCAGACTGGTGGCGTGACTCCGGAGCGCCGCCAGGTCGCCCGCGTTGGCGGCGATCAACGCCTCGGTGGCGGCGAGCTGGTCGCTCAGCGCGCTGACCGCGCTGGTCAGCGCGGCCATCGCCGATTCGTTGGCCGCGATGCGGGCGGCCAGCGACGCCGTGGTCTCGGCCTGCTCGGCAATCTGTGCCTGCAGGGTCGACAAGGTCGCGTTGATCGTCGTGAGTTGCGCCTGCAGTGAGGTCTCCACCTGGCTGATCTGCGCCTGTAACGCCTCGATCTGCTGGCGCATCGCCAGCACCTGCGCCTCGAGCGCGGCCAGCTGCGTCTGCATCTGCTGGAAGGGCGTGCCTTGCTGCGTCTGGTTCTGCGTGGCGGCGCTGCGGCCTTGCGCGGCGACCGTGGAGGGCGCGGCCACCAGCATCAGAACGAGCGTCGCGGTCATCCGAGTCCTGATCATCATCCGTCTCCCCGGGGAGCGGGACCGTGAATCTACCGCCGGGACTGACACGTCGTCAACGACGTCAACTGTGTACGGGCGCACGATTCTGTCAGTGGCATCGGGGCGGTGCGCGGGGCGCAGGCACTGAAGGAACTCAGTCGCGCGGCAGGGCGCACCAGTGACTCAGGATCGGCGCCGCGCCCCACGACGAAAAATGGCGGGAACCACCTCCAGGGAGTATTCGTATGGGAAAGCCATAGGTATGACGGCACCCGACAAACATGTGGTCTGGCAAGGCACCCTGTCGCTGATGATCCTGCGCACGCTGTTGACGATGGGCGAGCAGCACGGGTATGGCATCGCCCGGCGCATCGAACAGATCAGTGACGGGAAGCTGTCGATCAATTACGGCACGTTGTATCCGGCGCTGCTCAAGCTCGAGCAGGAGGGACTGATCACCGCGGCGTGGGGCGTCTCCGACAACAACCGCAAGGCCAAGTTCTACGCGCTCACGCGAGCCGGGCGGAAGCAGATCGAACGGGATACCCGGCAGTGGGAGGAAACGGCGGCCCTCATGACGCGCTTCCTCTCGCCGGGCGAAGAGCAGGGGTGAGGACGACGCATGAGAGTGTGGCGCGCGTGGTGGCTGCGACTGCGGGGCTTCGTGCGCCCCGGGGCCGCCGAACAGGAATTCGCTGACGAACTGCAGAGTCACATCGACCTGCAGACCGACGACAACATCCGCGCCGGCCTGTCCCCGGACGAGGCGCGCCGGCAGGCCTTGGCGCGCATGGGCAGCGTGACCAGCGTGCAGCAGGCCCAGCGCGAGCGGCGCGGGCTGCCCGGCCTCGACGCGCTGGTGTTCGACATGCGGCTGGGCGGCCGCATGCTCATCAAGTACCCGGGACTGACCATCGTCGGCGGCCTGGCGATGGCGTTTGCCATCTGTGTCGGCACGGTCATCTTCCAGGTGCTCTCGATCGTCATGTCTCCGACCGTGCCGCTGCCTCAGGGCGACCGGCTGGTGCAGATCCGGAACTGGGACACGACGGCGATGACGGGGGAGCCGCGCGCGCTGTTCGACTTCGGCGTGTGGCGCCGCACCCTGAGGTCGGTGGCCAATGTCGGGGCGTGGCAGGACGTGTCACGCAACCTGATCGTCGCCGGGGGGGAGGCGCGTCCGGTGCAGGTCGCCGAGATTGATCCGGTCGCCTTTGTCGTCTCGGACGGCACGCCGCTGATGGGGCGGGTCCTGACCGGGGACGATCAGCGGCCTGACGCGCCGGCGGTGGCGGTCATCGGGTACGACGTGTGGCAGACCCGCTTCGGAGCCGACCCGGGCGTGCTCGGCCGCCGTGTCCAACTGGGGCAGGACCACGTCACCGTGGTGGGGGTGATGCGCGAGGGCTTCGAGTTTCCCGTCGCGCACGATGTGTGGACGCCGCTTCGTCTGATTCCCGAGGCGCATGCGCCGCGGTCCGGACCGGCGATCTCGGTGTTCGGTGTGCTGGCGGACGGAGCGACGATCGACACCGCCCAGGCGGAAGTGGCGACGGTGGGCCGGTGGCTCGCCGGGGAACAGCCGGCGACCCACGCGCAACTGCAGCCGGTCGTGGCGCCGTACGCGGAGCTCAACGCCGGACCCGGCGACGATGAGTTCCCCATCTTCGCGTCGATCTACGGCTTCGCCGTGCTGCTGCTCGTGCTGGTGTGCAGCAACATCGCCCTGCTGCTGTTTGCGCGGGCCGCGACGCGCGAGAGTGAGTTCACCGTGCGCACGGCGCTGGGCGCCAACCGTCGCCGGATCGTCGCGCAGTTGTTCGCCGAGGCGCTCGTGCTGGGCGGCGTCGCCGCGGTGGTCGGGCTCATCGCCGCCCACCTGGCGCTCGCGGCGTGGGGGCGGCCATTCCTCGAAGCCAATCTCGGCC
This sequence comes from uncultured Phycisphaeraceae bacterium, assembly GCA_964496975.1. Classification (GTDB taxonomy): domain Bacteria; phylum Planctomycetota; class Phycisphaerae; order Phycisphaerales; family UBA1924; genus CAZCBN01. The sequence goes on along the minus strand of CAZCBN010000001.1, from coordinate 80,788 downwards.
GCCTGCCGTTCTGGTACGACGTCACGTTGTCGCCGGCGACGGTGCTGTTTGCGCTGGGCCTGGCGATCCTGGGGTCGGCGATTGCCGGCGTCTTGCCCGCGATGAAGGTGACGCGCGGCATGGGCGCGCGCCTCAAACAGACCACGGCCGGCGCCGGCGGATTGCAGTTCGGCGGCATCTGGACCGCGGTCATCGTCCTGCAGGTGGCCGTCACGGTGGCGTTTCCGGGCATCGTGTATCAGGAGCAGTGGCTGCTGCGGCACACCGAGACGTTCGAGACGGGCTTTCCCACCGAGGAGTACCTCGCGGCGCAGGTGCAGCTGGACGACCCGGCGGTGGCGGATGATGACGCGCAGCGGGACGCGCACCGCCACGCGTTCGCGGCGCGGCTTGAGGATTTGCGCCGCCGTGTGGCCGCGCAGCCTGGCGTGGTGAGTGTCACGTTTGTCGATCGGCTGCCGCGCACCCCGCGTCCGGAGGCGCGCATCGAACTGCCCGGCGACGCGGAACGCCAGGCGCAGGCCGCCGCGGCGGGCGCGGACGCGCCGATGCGCATCGCCACCCTGGCCCGCATCGATCCGTCGTACTTCGACGCGCTGCAGACCCAGGTGCGAGCCGGCCGGGCGTTTACCGCAGCAGACTTCGCCCCGGTGCCGAGGGTGGCCATTGTCGATCAGGGGTTTGTCGACCAGGTGCTCGAAGGACAGAATCCCGTCGGCCAGCAGGTGCGATTCGGTCCGCGACGGAGCGATCCCGCCAGCGTGCCCGGCCCCTGGATGGAGATCGTCGGGGTCGTCGATGACCTCGGGATGGGAGCGCCGACCCGAGTGGAGCGCGCGGCGGGGCTGTACCTGCCGTCACCGCCCGACGCCCTCTCGAGGACGTATCTGCTGGCGCATCTGCGCGGGGACCCGCTGGCGTTTGCGCCGGACCTGCGCGAGATGGCCACCGCGATCGACCCGATGCTGCGCCTGTCCGAGGTGCAGCGGGTGGACCAGGTGACCGACGACATCACGTGGGTGCTGCGGCTCTGGCTGCGGGTCACGGTGGTCATGACGGTCGTGGCCCTGGTGCTCTCCTTGTCGGGCATCTACGCCGTCCTGTCGTTCATCGTCGCCCGCCGGACGCGCGAGATCGGCGTGCGTGTGGCGCTCGGCGCGGACCGGACCCGAATCGTCACCGCGATCTTCCGGCGCCCCCTCCTGCAGGTCGGCCTGGGCGTCTTGATCGGCAACGGTCTGCTGGCGCTGGGCGGCAGCATCGAGACCGAGATGCCGGGGCTGACCGGCTCACTGACGGCCGGCCAGATGGCGATCATCGCGGCCTACGGCGTGGTGATGTTGGGCGTCTGCCTGCTGGCGTGTATCGTGCCCACCCGGCGGGCCCTGCGCGTCGAACCAACCATGGCGTTACGGATGGAGTAGGGCGTCACCGAACGGTGAGCGACGCGTGAGATGTCGGTGAAACGGGCGCAATCGGACGGAGGCGTGGGAACCAACGGTGGGCGACGGCCGTTTCGACGGAGCATGAAAACTCTTCGTGTGCTGTTGCTCGTCGCCCTGGCCCTGGTCCCAGCGGGCGTTGCCGCCCAGACCGCCGACGTCTCCGGTGACTGGAACGCGACCTTCACCCGGTCGCTGCCCGACGGCCGGAGCCAGTCGATTACCTTCACCTTCCACTTCGTCCAGAAGGGCAAGACGCTGACCGGCACGGTCGGCCCGGAGCCCGCGCGCCAGTGGACGGTGGAGAAGGGCGTGGTCGACGGTGAGTCGGTGACCTTCCAGGTGCAGCAGCCCGACGGGCCGCTGCGGAGCTTCACGCTCAAGCTCGTCAAGGGCCGCCTGCAGGGCAACCAGGTGCTCTCCTTCCAGGGCCAGACGGCGGAAGTCACGGTCGACGCCGAGCGCGCGAAGTAGGCGCACATCCACGTGGGGCCGGGTGACAATCACCCCATGACCCCACGTGTGCGGGAATTGATCGAGGCGCTGCGTCTGGCGCCGCATCCGGAGCGCGGATACTTCGCCGAGACCTACCGCGCCCCGATGACGGTGCCGGCCGCGTCGCATGGCGGCGCGCGGGCCGCTGGAGGTCCTGCAGCTGTTCCCCGACGGCCGCACGGTCGTCTCGCGGCTGGGCCTGGACCTGGCCGCGGGCGAGCGTCCGCAACTTGTCATCCCGGCGGGCACCTGGTTCGGCACGTTGCTGCCCGCCGGCGTCGCGTATTGCCTGATCGGCTGCACGGTGGCGCCGGGATTCGAGGTCGCGGACTTCGAGCTGGCCGGTGACCATGACCTCGCCGCCCAGTACCCGGCCGAGGCGGAACGCATTCAACGAATGACGGGGCGCCAATGAACGTCCACGGCGCCGGCGTGGATGGGCCCCCCGGTCACGTTACACTTGCAGGATGCGTCTGTTTGATCGTGCCCGTGCTGTACCTGCCGCCGCTCTCTGTCTCGTCCTGCTCGTCATCGCCGCCGCGCTGCTGACGGCACAGGCGCCGCCGCGCGACCTGCGCAACGGCTGGGAGGTGCATCGCGAACTGGTCGTGGCGCCGCAGACCCACGCCGAGGTGCCCAAGCACTTTCTGAGTTTCTTCGACTATCACGACATCGTGATGTTCCATCCCACGGTGGGGTATTACGCGAGCGGCCGTGTCGACTTCGTGGGCCACTACCGGACGTACCCCGTGGTGCTGGCGCCCCTGTTCGGGCACATGGTGGCCGAGCAGGTGTTCGCCATGTGGAACGGCATGCGGCGCGCCGGGACGCTGGGGCAGGGTGATCGATTCACGATTGCCGAGTTCGGCCCCGGTGATGGGGCGCTGGCCGAGGCCATCCTCGACTACATCGTGCAGAAGGCCGGGACGGACGCGAACTGGCGCGTGTTTGCCGATCAGGTGCTGTATGTCTGTTACGACCGATCGCCCGCGCTGAGCAAGGTCCAGCAGGATCGGAATGCGCGGTTCGGCAAGCGGTTCGAAGCGCGCGTGGCCGACGCCACCAACATGACCGCCGCGATCGGCAAGGGCCGGCTGAAGGGCGTCGTGTTGTCCAACGAACTGCCCGACGCCTTCAGCGTGCACAAGATCATCCTGTCGCCCGACGGCGCGGCCGACGTGGCCTTCGTCGTGCCGTCACTGGCGGCGGCGACGTGGACGGCCGTCAAGCCGTTGCTGCCGGCGTCGGTGACGGGCCCCATCGAAGACGCCGATCGCGCGATTGAGGATCGCTTCTTCGAGCGGCGGCGCGACGGCGACGTGTACCTGACGCGCGCGACCTTTGTCGCGCTGCTCGAAGGGTTGCGCACGTCGGAGGCCTACGAAGGCACGGCCAACGCGATGCAGTTCCGCGAGCTGTACGTGCCGGCCGTCAACGTGCCGGTGGTGGCCGAACACCTGCGGCGGTACGCCGACACGTACGCGGCGGTGCTGGCCCGCGACCCGCGCGGGCTGGTCAGCTACGTCAATCCCGGCGCCGAGTCCTTCATTCGCGGCGCCTCGGAAGTGCTCAGCGCGGGCTACGTCCTGACGATCGACTACGGCGGGAACTGGGAGGAGATGCTGGCGCAGCACACCTACCCGCGGTTTCGCACGTACGGGCCGTCGCAGCAGACCGGCGCGTACCTGGCGCCGAATCAGATTGACACCTTCGCGCCGTACGTCGGCCCGACGCTCAACGACTTCACGACCGACGCCAACTTCAGCCTGCTCGCCGCCGAAGGGGAGCTGGTCGGCCTCCGTCCGGTCTACTACGGCGCGCAGCGCGCGCTGCAGGCCGGCACCGGCGTGACACTCGACCGGGTGCCGGTGGAGCGCGAGCAGGAAGGCAACGCCGAGGAATTCCGCAACTGGGCACAGAGTTTCGCCGGCCCCAGTGTGTACAAGATGCTGCTGCAGCAGAAGACCGGCACCGATCCGGCCTACACGTTCGCGGGACAACATCCGGAGTCGCTGGATCTGGGCACGGACACGCTGACCGAGGCCCAGCGCCAGCGCGCGGGCCAGATCGCGCAACGGCTCAAGGCCACGGGCCGCTGACCCCGGCCGTGCCTCCCCATGTCCGGGTCGCCATCGTCGGCACCGGCTTCTCCGGCCTTGGGGCCGCCATTCGCCTCCGGCAGGCGGGCTACACCGATTTCGTCGTGTTCGAACGCGCCGGCGACGTCGGGGGCGTGTGGCGCGACAACACGTATCCCGGGTGCGCGTGTGACGTGGAATCACACCTCTACGCGTTCTCGTTTGCGCCCAACCCGGGTTGGTCACGCACCTATGCGCGGCAGCTGGAGATCCTCGCGTACCTGCGCGACTGTGCCGCGCGATTCGGCGTGCTCCCGCATGTGAAGTTCGGCCACGATCTGGAGGACGCCGTCTACGACGAACACCGGCAACGGTGGCGGCTGCGCACCGCGGGTGGGGACTGGACGGCGGATGTCGTGATCGGCGCGGCGGGCGTCCTCAGCGAGCCGATGGTGCCCGACCTGCCGGGGGCCGGCTCATTCGCGGGCCCCGTGTTCCACTCGGCGCGGTGGGATCACGGCGTCGACCTTCGCGGCAAACGCGTGGGGGTCGTCGGTACGGGCGCCAGCGCCGTCCAGTTCGTCCCGGAGATTCAGCCGCACGTGGCGTCGCTCACGCTGATCCAGCGCACGCCGGCTTGGGTGCTCCCGGGCCGTGACCGCGCCCTCAGTGGCGCCACCCGGTGGATCATGCGAAGGGTTCCCGGCGCGCGCCAGCTGTATCGCGCCGCGCTGTACGCCCGCCGCGAACTGCTCGTCCCCGGACTGCGGCACCCCGCGCTGATGGCGCTGCTCGAGCGGTTCGCGCGGCACTACCTGACCAGGCAAGTGCCCGACCCTGGCCTGCGCCGGAGGCTGACGCCGGACTTCCGCCTGGGCTGCAAACGGATTCTGATGTCCACGCGGTATCTGCGCACACTGACGTGTCCCAACGTGCAGGTCATCACGAGCCCGGTGCAAGAGGTGCGGCCGCGTGGCGTCGTCACCGCCGATGGCGTCGAGCATCCCGTCGACGTCCTGATCTTCAGCACCGGGTTTCAGGCGGCCGATCCGCCGCTGGCCCGTCGCATCCGCGGCCGGCAGGGGCGCACGCTGCGCGACGTGTGGGCGGGAAGCCCGCAGGCCCTGCGGGGCACCACCGTGGCCGGGTTCCCCAATCTCTTTCTGCTGCTCGGCCCGAACACCTATCTGGGGCACTCGTCGGTGGTGCTGATGGTGGAGCGTCAGATCGACCTGGTGCTGCAGGCGCTGCGGCACCTCGATCGGCAGGGGCTGGCGACGCTCGAACCACGCGCAGAGGTCCAGGCGCGTTACGTGCGGCGTGTCGACGCGGCGCTGTCGCGAACGGTGTGGGCCACGGGCGGGTGTGCCAGCTGGTATCTGGACGCCACCGGCCGCAATCCGACTCTCTGGCCCGGGTGGGTCTCCGGGTTCCGGCGCGCGGCCCGCTTCCATCCCGGGGACTACCAGTTCGAACGGGCCCGGCCGGCGGTCGTGCAACCGGCCGGCTCCTGACCCTGTCTGAAGGACATGAACACGCCGAACACGTTCCCTGATGCGTTGATCGTCATGGCCCTGGCCGCGCTCTTCGGGTTCTTCCTCTGGATGCGGCACAAGGAACGCCAGCGCCGGCTGGAGATCGTCCACCAGGAGCGCCTGGCCGCGATGGACAAGGGCGTCCCCCTGCCGGAATTACCCGCCGAGCCCACGAAGGCGCCTCCCGATCACCGGGAACTGCTGATTCACGGTGTCGTCTGGGCGGCGCTGGCGGGTGGGGGCGCCATCGCGCTGCGCGTGACGCGCCTCAACGCCAACGGCGTCGACCTCTGGCCGCTGACCATTCCGCTGCTGCTGCTGGGGGTGGGCCTGATCCTGACGTACGTCCTCGCCTACCGGAAGCGCTGACGTGGTCGTCGTGTCGGACCAGACCGACGCGTGGCTGGTGGAGCAATGCCGCGCGCACGGTAACGATGAGGCGTTTGGCCAGTTGGTGACCCGCTACCAGGACCGGGTCTTCCGCCTCGTCGTCTCTGTGCTGGGGCAGGAGTTCGCCGCCGACGCCGAAGACGTGGCCCAGGAGGTGTTTCTGCGGGTGCACCACGGACTGGCGACGTTTCGCGGAGACGCGGCGTTTGGGACCTGGGTGTACCGGCTGGCGTTCAACCACGCGCTGAACGTGAAAGCGCGCATGCGCTTCCGGGCGCCGCATGAGCCGGACACGGCGCTGGCGGGGCAGGCGTCGTCCGCGCCGGCGCCCGATGCGCAGCTCCACCAGCAACGGCGGGCCGCCGCGGTCCTGGCGTGCCTGCACGACCTGCCGGACGTGTATCAATCAGCGCTGCGGCTCCACTACTGGCTCGGAGCCGGCATGAGCGAGATGGCCGAGATGCTCGAGACGCCGGAGAATACGATCAAGTCCTACCTGCACCGCGCGCGGAAGCTGCTGCGGGCACGGTTGGCCGAACGGGGGTTCCATGAGTGACGACAACGCGATGGACGACCTGCTGCGGACGGCGATGAGCGCCGCGCCGCCGCAGCCGTCGCCGGTCTTTCAGGCGACGGTCATGCGGCGGGTGGCGCAACAGCGGATGTCACGACCGGTGAAGGCCGTGCTGGGCGGCTACGGCGCCGCCAGCCTCGTGCTCAGCGCGTGGCTGCTGCAGGGATTCCCGGCGGTTGTGCTCGTGGCCGGCCTCGGCGCCGGCGCCGCAGCGGCGGCCGCGGCGTGGCTCTACGCGTCGCGGCTCAGCGCCCGGGCTTGACCAGGTAGATCCGGGCCACGTCGGCCGACGAAATCTCCCGCTCGCCGCGATTGGTCTTGACGCGCAGGACCAGCGGCGACTGGCCGCCCACGTCGACCCACTCGGTGAGCAGCGTGTCGCCGTTCCGGAAGACGACGAGATGGTCGAGCGACGTCATGTCGGTGAACCAGGACTGACGGACTTGCACGTTGCCGCCGAAGTTGACCATGGCCACCTGATCCTTCGGGATCATGCGCGCCGCGCCCCGCACTTCGACTTCGAAGCCGGAGGCCTTGAGGTCGACAAGGGTGACACCGACGGTGTCGCCGTTGCGCAGGGTGAACGTGACGGCTTGCTGGGCGGAGACGGAGCCGGTCGACAGGAGTGTGAGAACGAGTGCAGCGGGAGCGAGTCTGGGGAGACGAGGAATCAACATGGCGACAGCGTATGGTGCGCCGCGACGCATCGTCAATGGCCCCGTGCCCGTTCGAACACGGGAGGAGTATCTCCGCTACTGGCAGGTGAACGCGGGCGTGTAGCGATCGTACCCCGGAGGACCTGCGACGATCAGCCACTGCAGCCGCAGCGGTTGCGACGTGTCGTCATACCCGATGCCGATGTCCACCACCTCGACCCGGCCGTCCACACGCCAGGCGAGGGCGTCGATGGAATGCGGGCCGACGCCGCGCTTGAGATTCCACGCCGTATCCAAGCCGCGGCAACGCGACTGTTCGATGATGCGATCGCGCAGAAACGACATGTGCGCCACGCGTTCGTCGTGACTGACTCCGGCGCGGAGTCGATCCGGGTATCGCGCGGCGACGCACTCGACCACCGAGTCGCCGTCGCTGCGGCCGCACGCGGCCGATGACGGCATGGGTGGAGGCAGCAGCGCGGACTTGGCCAGAAACGACGTGCCCGAGTAGGTGCCCACGCAGGTCGTCGCCGTGTACGGAAACCGAATCACGTCGCCCTCAACCGTGCCCTGGCTCGTGATGGTGAACGCGCAGGGCGCGCCGCTGTACTGCCCGGTCCCGGTGGCCGTGATCGAGGCCTGCGACCCGTTCAGTGATCCCGCCGCGGTGCCGGACAGGGCGATGCCGTTGGTGCATTGCGCGGCGAAGGGGCCCTGCACCACGCCGTCGTTCTGCTGGTCGAGCGCGTTCCACACGATGTTGGTGCAGACGAGCCGGCCGAGGTCCTGGGGCTGCGCCGACGCTGTGCTCGAGGCCACGGTGGCGGCGCCGGCTTCAGTCCACCGGCCGAGCAGGGGACTGGCCGCAAATGCGGGGGCACCCGGGGAGGTCGGGGCCGTCGAGGAACTGGTGCGCTCGAACGCACACGCGGGAGCCAGGCCGAGGCTGCAGAGCAGGAGGAGGGCAGGTGTTCTCATGATCAGTCCGTGGTACCGGACTATCGGCTCGAGCCGTGACGGTACTCAGGGCCGCCGGGTCAGGACAGCGCGGATCGGTGGGCAATGGCAAACGTCAGCAGGGCGTGGGCGCCGCGCAAGTCCAGTTTCTGGCTGATGTTGGCGCGATGGTGCTCCACCGTGCGTGGGCTGATGCAGAGCACGTCCCCGATTTCCCGGCTGGTCTTCCCCTGAGCCACCAACTTGAGCACCTGGCGTTCAGCGGGCGACAGCGCCGCCAGCCCCGGGGTCGCCGCCGCCAGCGCCTGGCCGCTGCGCCGCCGCGCCAGAAGGACCTGGGACAACGCCGGACTGACGTAGGGCTGGCCGCGGGACACCGCCCGGACGCCTTCGACGATCTGCGTCACGGCGGCGTCCTTGAGGACGTAGCCGTCGAGGCCTGAGTCCAGCGCCTTGTCGACCAGACTCGGGTCGGTGTGCGCGGTCAACAACACGGTTTTCACCGGCAGCCGCGCCTGTTGCAGGGCCAGCGCCACCGCGATGCCATCCAGGCCGGGCATCTCCAGATCCAGCACCGCCACATCGGGCTGCGTCTCCCGGATGCGGGCCAGCGCGTCGTCGCCGCGATCGGCCTCGGCCACGACGGTCAAGTCCGCGGCCGCGTCGAGCACGGCCCGCAGGCCCAGCCGAAAGACCGGATGGTCGTCGGCCAACACGATCCGCACCCGTGCCGTGTCAGTCACCGTTCTCCCTCCTGCGTGGGCAAGGTGATCGTAATCTCCGCGCCCTGTCCGGGAGCCGACGAGACCTCGAACCGGCCACCCAGCATGCCGACCCGTTCGGTCATGCCGAAGATGCCGAATCCTCCCGTCCCACCTTCGCGGCGCCACACGCCGGGGTCGGCCGCAAAGCCGCGGCCGTCATCGGTGATCCGGACGCGGACGCGCGGGCCGTCGGTCTCGAGGCGGACCGAGGCGCGGCGGGCCTGGGAGTGTTTCACGATGTTGCTGAGTGCCTCCTGGATCACCCGGAAGAGTGTCAGCTCCGCTTCCTTTGACAGGCGTCCGTCGACGTCGGCGACCTCGCAGCTGAACGTGATGGACGAAGACGCGGCCACCGTGTGCACCATGTCCTTGACGGAACGGGCGAGTCCGACGCGGCCAAGCTGATACGGCGTCAGGTCGTGCACGATGGCGCGCACGTCGCCCAGCGCGTGCGCCGCCGCCTGATCCACGTCGCGCCAGCGCTGGGCCGCGGCCGCGTCACCGGCGGGGGGGGCCTGCCCCAGCAGCGCCCAGTTTCTGATGACGAGCAGGTGTTGCTGCAGCCCGTCGTGCAGGCCCGCGGCGATTCGCCTGCGTTCGGCTTCCTGGGACGCGATCAACTGGCGGGAAAACGCCTGCTGCAGGTCCTGCTCCCGGCGCAGCAGCCGGAGCCGCCAGGTGTGCACCGCGATCCCGGCGGCGACGGCCGTCCCCATCAGCAGCGCGAAGAACCAGCGGGTCCGGTAGAAGGGCGGGACCACCACCACGGTCAGGCGCGCGCCGTCGGTATTCCAGACGCCGTCGCGGTTGGCGGCCACGACCCGGAAGACGAAACGTCCGTACGGCAGCTGCGCATATCGCGCCGCGCGCTCACCGCCGGCCTCGATCCAGTCCTGATCGAGCCCCTCCATGATGAAGCGGAACCGCGAGTGTTCGGGCCGGACGAACGTGAGCGCGGCAAACTGCAGCTCGAGCGCCGTGGGCCCGGAGGGGATCTCGATCAGCGGGCCGACGGGCACCGGCCGGTTGGCGACGGCGGCATGCGTGATGACCACCGGCGGCGGCAGCGGGTTCACGGGGATGGCGGCCGGATCGAACACCACCACCCCCTGTTGAGTCGGGAACCAGATGCGTCCGTCGCGGCTGATGAGGCCGGCGGGTTGGGTGCCGCCGTTTGCTTCGGCGTGCCGCATGCCGTCCCGAACCCCGTAGGCGACCGACGTGACCCGGTCACGACGGCCCGTGGCGACCTCGTCGAGTTCGCGCCGCGCGACGCGATAGATGCCGGTGTTTGACGTGATCCAGAAGCGCTGCTGCGCATCCTCGAGGATCTGAAAGGCGCCGCTCGACCATAAACCTGCGCCGGTGGTGATGCGGGTGAACCGGCCGTCGCGGAACCGCAACAGGCCGCTGTCATACGTGCCGAACCACAGGGTTCCGTCGGCGTCCTCATGGATGGCCCGCACGATGGGGTGCCCGGTCAGGCCGTCGGCGTCGCCGAAGGCCGTGAACCGGCCGTCGCGCAGGCGGATGATACCCGAGTCGGTGCCGATCCAGAGGGCGCCATCGCGACCCTCGAACAACACCTGCACCTCGCCTCCGGGATACCCGTCGGTGAGCCGCGTGAACACGCCGTCCCGGTACTGCGCGAGTCCGTCCCGCCCGCCCAGCCAGACCTCGGGGCCGCGGCCCTGATAGATCGCTCGCGTGACGATGCCGACGGGGCTGGCCACCGCGCGCACGCGGCCGTCGCGGATCAGGCGAAGTCCGCCGTCCCAGACGCCCAGCCACAGGGTGCCCGCCTGGTCTTCAAGGATGGACGTGATGTTGGCGCGGGCCACGCCGGAGGCCCGCGACACCGGCTCGAACCGGCCGGCACGATACCGCGTCAGGCCGGACCAGCCGCCAATCCAGATCGTGCCCTGTCGATCTTCGTACACGACATAGGTGTTGTCCGCCTCGAGTCCGTCGACTGACGAGAACGTCGTCATCGGACGTGCCGTGAGACGCGCCAGTCCGCCGTCGGTGGGCGCCCACAACGTGCCTTCGCGATCCTGAAACAGGCGTTCGACGTTGGCGCCCGGCAGCCCGTCGGCGAGCGTCAGATGCAGGAAACGCCGGCCGTCGTACCGCAGCAGCCCGGCATTGCCGCGCAGGCCGAACCACACGTGGCCGTCGCGATCCTCGGACCAGGCGATGGTCTCGAACCGCGGCACCCCGTCCTTCGCGCCGAAGCGCACCAGCCGGCCGTCGCAGACGCAGGCCAGCGTGCGCGGATGGTCGCCCGCGCCCCCGCGCAACTGCAGCCAGAGCCGGCCGCGGCGGTCTTCATAGGCGCTGACGACATCGCCATCGATCGACAGCGTGCGCGCGCTCGCGTGGCCGGCAAAGCGGTGCACACCTGCCGCATCGCGAAACCAGATCGCGCCGTCGGCCGCGCGGCCCAGCACGGTGCGGGCGCGATCGCCTCGATGGGGCAGGGCCGTCTCGGCGACGAAACGGCCGTCGTCCCAGCGCACCGCACCGAGGCGGGTATCGACGATGAGGGTGCCGTCGGGCATTTCAAAGACATCGCCGACTTCGTTGTCCGGCAGGCCCTCCGCGGTGGAGAACGACTCGAAGACCCCGCCGGCCAGCCGCGTCACACCCAGGCCTTCCGTTGTGATCCACAAGGCGCCGTCCCGGCTCTCGTAGAGCGCAATCAGCCGGCCTGTGCGCAGGCCCGGCGTGTTCTCGGTGGTGAAGGTCTTCAGCGTGGCGCCATCAAAGCGGACGAGTCCGCCATACGTGGTCATCCAGAGAAAACCATCGCGGGTCTGCAGGACCGATGTCACCGAGTTGGTGGGCAGACCCTGTTCGGTCGTCCACGTGTCGATCCGGTATTGCGCCTCGGCCGGCGGGGCCGCGAGGCCGGCGCACAGCAGGAGCTCGCACACGACCAGGGGCCAGAGGGCCGGACGCCGTTTCGTCAATTGGGCAAGTCTACCCACCTTGAAATACGTAGGTCTACCTATTCCGCCGCGCGGCGCCGCCGGCCATCCTTGGGCCATGACTCGCGTAGCGCTCCTCATCGTGTCTGTGGTCATCACCGGCGCCATCAGCCTGGCCGCACCCACCGCCGCCTCGGCGCAGTGGCCGGCCTCGTACTCGGTGCCGGTCATCCTGCGCGATGTCGTCGCCAGTCCACAGGTGCCGCCTCCCGGAACGGTGAGCCATCCCGACTTCGGCGGGGCCCCCACGGGCCTGGTGACCGGTGAAGTGCTGTCGACGCTGACGCCCCACCCCTCGACCGGGTTGGGCGTGATGCAACCATCGTCGTCGGCGACGACCTTCGGCCCTGAGACGTTCGGCAGTTGGTTTGCCAGCACGGCCTACAACGCGTCGTTCGAGGGCGATGCGCCCACCGTCCACACCCTCAACGACTCCCTGACCTTCAGACACCTGGGCGGCGGGGTCTACCGGTTCAGAAGTGACGCGTTTGATCCGCTGCACGGCCGCGGCTTCGGGAATCTACCGGAGACCACCCGCAACGGGCACTTCACCCTGCAGGGGCAGTGGTACTTCCGTCATCAAACCGTCGTGCAGCCAACCCTGCGCGTCTGCGCGGACGATTCGCTCTGGATCTTCATCAACGACACCCTGGTCGTCGACATGGGCGGCGTGCGGGCGCACGCCTGCCGGCAGGTGGACCTGTCCACCCTCGGTCTGCAGAACCACGACGTGTACGCGTTCAACATCTTCTACGCCGATCGATCAGGGACGGCCGCGTCGCTGGAACTCACGACCAATCTGGGGTTCTACGCGGCGTGGCGTGATGACTGGCCGCCGGCGCCTGGTCACAGCGCGCTGACGATGGAAGCCAGTGCACCGGCCGGGGCAGAAGTGCAGGCCGCCACGCTCGGGGCGGTCGATGCGCTGTCGAGCGCCGGCATCCCGCGCCCGACGGACACGGTGTGCGCCGAGCCGTTCGGGTGGTATCCCGTGGGCTCGCACACGTTCCATTGTGCGGCCGTCGATGGATGGGGCAACCAGACGACCTTCGAGTCGGTGGTGACGGTCGCTGACACCGTGGCGCCGACGTTGGGGTTCATGGCGGACGTGTACGTGGAAGCCGTCGGCGCGGTCACGGTGGTGGAGTGGAATCCGCCATCAGCCACCGATGCCGTCACCGAGAACCCCGTCGTGGAGTGCCAGCCCGCGAGCGGATCCGCGTTCGCGGTGGGCAACACGCCGGTGACCTGCACCGGCATCGACGACGCCGGCAATGTCGGCCGCACGAGCTTCCTGGTGCGCGTGGCTGACACGACGGCGCCGGCGTGGCCGGCCCTTGCGGATGTCACCGTGACGGCGGCGGCCGACCACGGTGCGACGGTGACGTGGGCTGCGGTCGCCGCGGTTGACCTGGTGGACGGCGCCCTGCCGGCCGGCTGCGCGCCGATGAGCGGCACGTGGTTTGCGATCGGTGAGACCCGGGTGACCTGCACCGCCACCGACACCAGCGGCAACGCCAGCCAGACGAGTTTTCTGGTGACGGTGCTCGCGCCACCGCCGCCTCCACCGCCCTCCGACAGCGATGGCGACGGCGTGCCCGACGCGGAGGATCGCGTGCCGCACTCGAACATGGCGGCCACGGTGAGTATCGGCGCCTGCACCACGCGCGTGGAGAATCGGCTCCTGCCTGGCGGTGTGACGCTCAATGACGTGGTGGCCGCGGCGCACGCGGCCGCGCGCCGACACGGGGACCTGGTCAGCGCCATTGCCGGATTGGCTGGCGACTGGTCGCGGCGCGGCTGGATGGCCGGCCGCGACGTGGGCCGCCTCGTGTCCTGCGTGGCCCGCCGTTGATCCCGCCGGCTTGACAGCCCCGCCGTGAGGTGTTATTTCTTTCGCACATAAGTGCGAGAGAAATAACACATGCCCCGAACCCTGCACCTCAGCCTGTCCCGCCGCGAACGGCAGATCATGGACATCCTCTTCCGCCGTGGCCGTGCCACGGCGGCCGAGGTCATGGACGACCTGCCCGCCGACACCACGTACTCCACGGTGCGCACCCAGCTGCGCGTGCTGGAGCAGAAGGGCCACGTCCGGCACGACAAGGACGGCGCCCGGTTCGTGTACGCGCCGGTCGTGGCGCGTCACGCGGCACGCCGCTCGGCGCTGCGCCACGTCATCGAGACGTTTTTTGACGGCTCACCCGAAAAAGCCGTGTCGGCGCTGCTGGGCGGCGAAGCGACCCGGCTCTCCGACGAGGAACTGGAACGCATCGCCGCGCTGATTCAGAAGGCGCGGAAGGAGCAGCGATGATGCCCCTGCTGCTGACAAGTCTTTTCGCCGGTGCGGCGCTGCTGGCCGGCGCGCTGTTTATCGTTGCCCTGCTGCGCACCAGGTCCGCGGCGCTGCGCCACGCCATCCTCGCCTCGGCTCTCGCCGTGGTCGCGATGATGCCGTTGCTCGACGCCGCGGTGCCCGAAATCTCCATCGCCGGATGGACCGCCGACGGACTCCCTTCAGGGGCCGCGACCGTGGCCGTCAGCGGACCGGCCGGGGGCACGACGCCGACCGCCGCTGCTGAACCCGTCTCATGGGTCGCGGTGGTCGGCTGGATGTGGCTCGCGGCCTCCGTCGTCCTGCTGACCGCGCTGCTCGTCGACATCGTCCGGCTCATCCGCCTCAGACGACGATGTGTGCCGGCCGCTGACGCGTGGCGTGCGTTGACGGACGCGCTGGCGAGCAGCATGGGCATCACGCGCCGGATCCAGGTGCTCCAAAGCACTGACCCCGCCATCCTTGTGGCGTTCGGCACCCTGCGGCCAGGCATCATCCTGCCGGACGGCGCTGACGACTGGCCGGACGATCGCCGTCGCATCGTCCTGACCCATGAACTGGCGCACATCAAGCGGAACGATGCGGCCGTGCAGGTCGCGGCCGAATTGGTGCGCTGTCTGCTGCCGCTGAATCCCCTGGTCTGGGTCGCCTGCCGCCGCCTGCGCCAGGAAAGTGAACATGCGTGTGACGACGCCGTGCTGCAGGCCGGCGTCAAGCCGTCCACCTACGGCGCGCACCTGCTGGACCTTGCCACCTCGCTGAAGGGACGTCGCGCCGCGTGGGCGTCGGCCCCGGCCATTGCCCACCCTTCCACGCTCGAGAGGAGAGTTGTTGCCATGCTCGATCATCGTCGTCGTACGCCCCTCACCGTCGGCGGCTGGACCGTCGTGATGCTCATCGCGCTGGCCTGCAGTCTGCCGCTCGCCGCGCTCAGTCTGGAACCCGACGCCTTCCCGGTCGTGCCCGCGCCGTCGGGCGGACCTGACCTCGCGCAGGCGCCTGCGCCGGCGCCGGCTTCGGCGCCAGCCTCGACTTCGGCGCCTGCGCCCACGCCCGCACCCCGGCCCACACCCGCGCCGGAGCCTGCCGCGCCAGTGCAAGCAGGCGCCGCCACCGGGTTGGTTACGGACCAGACCGGCGGCGTCATCCCCGGGGCCCGGATTACGATCACCGATGTGGCGACGCGCGCGGATCGCACGGCGATCAGCGCGGCGAACGGTCGGTACACGATTGGTGATCTGCCGGCGGGCGACTACGAGCTGAGGGTGCAGCTGTCGGGCTTCCGCACCACACGCGCCGCGCTGCGCGTGCCCGCCGGGCAGACGGTCGACACGCCGGTGACACTTGCGGTTGGCGAGCTCACTGAGGCCGTCAGTGTCGTCTGCTCGAGTTCACATGCGCGTTCGCTGTGGCAGCTGTTCGTTCCGTCGCTGCAGGCGCAGGCGCCGATGCAGCCGATTCGCGTCGGCGGCCACATTCGTCCACCGAAGAAGACCCGGCACGTCGCGCCGGTGTGCCCGGCCGGTGTCGTCACCCAGGATACGGTCGTCATCGTCCAAAGCACGATTGGACCAGACGGCACCGTGACCGACGCCAGCATCCTGAAGGGACCCGAGACATTGGCCGGGGCTGCGCTCGACGCCGTGCGGCAGTGGGAGTTCACGCCGACGCAGTTGAATGGTCAGCCGATCGAAGTGACGATGGTCGTGGCGGTGAACTTCACGGTGGGGAGGTAGGCGACGCCAGCGCCTGGGCGACCGCGTGCAGCAGGTCGTCGGCGGCGTAGGGCTTCGCCAGGAAGGGGAGCCCGTCGACGTCACGCGCCTGGGCCGGACCGGCGGCGGCCGGCAGGCCGCTCGACGTCAGGATCCGCAGCGACGGATTGAGGCGGCGCATCGCGTGCACCGCGGTCAGGCCGTCCATCACCGGCATCGACATGTCGGTCAGCACCAGCGCGATGCCGTCGGGATTGGCCGCCACGATCTCGACGGCGTCCCGCCCGTTGGTGGCCGTCCGCACCGTGTACCCGTGATGTTCGAGGGGCTGGCGTGCCAGCTGACGAATGCTGTCTTCATCGTCGACGATGAGCACCACCTGACCGGCGCCACGGGTCGGCAGGGTGCGGGGTGGTGCTGAGGGTGTGACGGTCGAGGTGGACGGGGCCGCAGGCCACCAGATGCGGAACCGTGACCCGTGTCCGGGGGCGGAGGTCACGTCGATGTGGCCGCCGTGGGTGCTGACGATCGCCTGGACGGTGGACAGACCCAGGCCCGTGCCGTGCCCGATGTCCTTGGTCGTGAAGAACGGGTCGAAAATCTGGTCGAGCACATCCGGCGTCATGCCCACGCCCGAGTCGGCGACGTCCAGCCACACCCCGGGACGATCGGCCCGGCTGCCAGGGGCGAGCGCGATCGTCAACTGCCCGCCGTCGCGCATCGCATCCCTGGCGTTGACCACCAGGTTCATCAGCACCTGAAGCAACTGCGTGATGTCACCCACCACGAGCGGCACCCCGGAGGCAATGTGCACGTCGAGCGCGATGCTGCGGGGGAACGTTTCGCGCACCACGTGGGCGACGTCCTGGACCAGCCCCTCCAGATCCACGACCTGCCTGGAGGTCTCCTGACCACGGGCGTAGGTGAGCACCTGGCGGACCAGGTCGGCGCCACGCCGGGCGTTGGTGTCAATCGTGGCCAGCATCTCCGCGCGTTCGGGGTCGCGCTCGTCTTCCTTGAGCAGCGCGACGGACATGAGGATGGGCGCCAGCAGGTTGTTCAGGTCGTGTGCGATGCCGCCGGCGAGGTTGCCGATGCTCTCCAGCCGCTGGTTGCGCAGCCGTTCCGCTTCACGCGCCTTGCGCTCGGTGATGTCCTGGCACGTGCCGATCGCGCGCTGCGGCTGGCCAGCGTCATCGCGGATGACCTGCCATCGTTCCCGCACGGTCTTGACCCGGCCGTGCACGACGAGCCGATGTTCGATTTCCTGCGGATCGGGCCTCGTGAGCGACTCCACGAACGCGGCGTCCACGGCCGCGCGATCGTCGGAGTGCACCAAGGCGAGGAATGCCGCGTGGGTCGGCGCAAATGTCACCGGATCCGTTTCGAAGATGCGGTGGGTTTCTTCCGACCAGGTCACGGCCATGGTCGTCAAGTCGGTCGTCCACGAGCCCATGCGCGCCACGGCCTGCGCCTCGCGCAGGTCGCGCAGAAGCCGCTCGAGGTCGGGCGACGGGCCGGGGGCCGCCGGCATGGCGCCATTCTACGGTCATGCGATAGGGTAATCGCCATGAGATTCGTCATATTTCTCCTGCTGGCCGCCACGCCGCTTGCGGCACAACCGCCGGCCAGGCTGACCGCCGATGACTACGCGCGCGCCGAGCGATTTCTGGCGCCGGCGGTGAACCCGCTGGTCACTGGCGTCGCCACCGGTCTCACCTGGACCGCCGAAGGGCGACTGACCTATCGGACCACCACCGCGGAGGGGCCGCGTCTGGTCACCGTGGATCCGGCGTCGGCCACGCGCAGTGTGGGGCCCGTCCCGCCGGCGCCTGCTGGCCCCACGGCCGGGCCGGCGTTGCCGCCCAACTCAGTGGCGTCGCCCGATCGCCGCTTCGCGGCGTTCATCCGCGACTTCAATCTGTGGGTACGCGACCTGGGCACCGGCCAGGACCGCCAGTTGACGACCGACGGCGTCAAGGACTTCGGCTACGCCACCAACAACGCCGGCTGGATCAAGAGTGACGCGCCGGTGCTGCTGTGGTCGCCCGACTCGAAGAAAGTCGCGACGTTTCAGCACGACGGCCGGGGTGTCAGTGAGATGTACCTGGTCTCGACCAACGTCGGCGCGCCGAGGCTGGAGGCCTGGAAGTACCCGTTGCCGGAGGACAAGGAGATCTTCCGGATTCACCGCGTGATCATCGACGTGGAAACGGCCAAGGTCACGCGGCTGCTGATGCCGGCGGACCAGCATCGGTCGACGATCAACGACCACATCGCCGACGGCACGACGCTCCTGGACGTCGAGTGGTATCCCGACAGCGCGCGCATCGCGTTCGTGTCGTCCTCGCGCGATCACAAGGAAGCCGTGTTCCGCGTCGCCGACACGACGAGCGGGGAAGTGCGCACGTTGTTCGACGAACGCGTCAAGACGCAGTTTCAGTCGGGCTTGTCGGCCGTTGGGCAGGCCAACTGGCGTGTGTTGCCGGCCTCGCGCGAGGCGTTGTGGTGGTCACAGCGCGACAACTGGGGCCATCTGTATCTGTACGACCTCGAAACCGGTGCGCTGAAACGCCAGATCACAAGCGGCGCGTGGAACGTCGCCAGCCTCATCAAGGTCGACGAGCAGGCCCGCGCGTTGTACGTGACCGGCGTGGGCCGCGAGCCCGGCCGCGACCCGTACTTTCAGCATTTCTATCGCGTCGGCATGGACGATGGCGCGGTGACGTTGCTTACGCCGGAGACGGCGAATCACACCGTGTCACTGTCGCCGGATGGGCGCTTCTTCGTCGACACCTACTCGACGCCCGTCATGCCCCCGGTCTCCGTGTTGCGGCGCATCACCGGCGAACAGGTGCTGGAGCTGGAGCGCGCCGACATTTCGCGCCTGACGGCTACCGGCTGGAAGCCACCGACGCCGATTGTGGTGAAGGCGCGCGACGGGCAGACGGACCTGTATGGTCTGATGTTCACCCCGACGACGCTGGACCCGGCGCGGAAGTATCCGATCGTCAACTACATCTATCCGGGGCCGTGGGGCAGCAGCGTGGGCAGCCGCAACTTCTCGGCGGCGCGCAGCGATCATCAGGCCCTGGCCGAGCTGGGGTTTGTCGTCGTGGCCATCGACGGCATGGGGACGGAGTGGCGGTCGAAGTCGTTTGCCGACGCGTATTACGGCGACATGGGCGACAACACGCTGCCCGACCAGATCGCGGGCATGCGGGAACTGGCGAAACGTCACGCCTACATCGACATCGAGCGGGCGGGGATCTGGGGACACTCGGGCGGCGGGTTTGCGACGGCGGCTGGGATGTTCCGGCATCCGGAGTTCTTCAAGGTTGGCGTGTCGCAGGCCGGCAACCATGACAACCGCAATTACGAGGACGACTGGGGCGAGCGCTTTCAGGGACTGTTGACGCGCCAGGCCGGCGCGGACAGCTACGAGTCACAGGCCAATCAGCTGGTGGCGGCCAACCTGCGAGGCAAGTTGCTGCTGGCGCATGGCGCGATGGACAACAACGTGCCCATCTACAACACGTATCTGGTGGTGGATGCGTTGATCAAGGCGAACAAGGACTTCGACCTGATCGTGTACCCGCACCAGCGGCACGGGTTCGGCGTGGACAACAACTACATGATGCGCCGGCGCTGGGACTACTTCGTCAAACACCTGCTGGGCGCCGAACCGCCGCAGGAGTACAAGATCGGACGCTGAGCCGGCCTCAGGGAAAGCGCCGGGCCCGAAGGCCCGGCGCCCCGTGTGTCAGAACCGATCCAGGTGCATCACCTTGGTCCAGGCCGCGACGAAGTCGTGTGCGAACTTCGCCGACGCGTCGGCCGATCCGTACACTTCCGCCAGCGCGCGCAGCTGCGAATTCGATCCGAAGATCAGGTCCACGCGTGTACCCGTCCACGTGACCGTGCCGGTCTTGCGGTTGCGGCCCTCGTAGACCCCGTCGGTCGTCGACGGCTTCCACTCGGTCGCCATGTCGAGCAGGTTGACGAAGAAGTCGTTGGTCAACGTGCCCGGGCGCGACGTGAACACGCCGTGTGAGGCGCCGCCGGTGTTGGCGCCCAGCACCCGCAGGCCGCCGACCAGCACTGTCATCTCCGGCGCCGACAGCGTCAGCAGCTGCGCGCGGTCGACCAGCATCGCTTCGGCCGACAGCGGCAGGCCCGGCTGCAGGTAGTTGCGGAAGCCGTCGGCCTTCGGTTCGAGGAACGCGAACGACTCGACGTCGGTCTGGTCCTGCGACGCGTCCATGCGCCCGGGCGTGAACGGCACCGTCACGTCGTGGCCGGCGTCCTTTGCGGCCTTTTCGATCGCGGCGCCGCCGGCGAGCACGATCAGGTCGGCGAGTGAGATGCGCTTGCCGTCCTTCTGCGCGTCGTTGAACGCCTTCTGGATCGCCTCGAGCGCGCTGAGCACCTTGGCGAGGCGCGCCGGGTCGTTGGCCGCCCAGCCCTTCTGCGGCTCCAGCCTGACGCGGGCGCCGTTGGCGCCGCCGCGCATGTCCGAGCCGCGGAACGTCGAGGCCGACGCCCACGCGGTGAACACGAGGTCCGCAATCGACACGCCACTGGCCAGCACGTGCGCCTTGAGCGCGGCCACGTCCGTGTCGGTGACGAGCGGGTGGTTGACCGCCGGAATCGGATCCTGCCAGATCAGCGTTTCCTTCGGCACGAGCGGGCCGAGGTACCGCGCCACCGGGCCCATGTCGCGATGGGTGAGCTTGAACCACGCGCGCGCAAACGCGTCGGCAAACGCCTGCGGGTCGTTCAGGAACCGGCGCGAGATCTTCTCGTACGCCGGATCCATCCGCAGCGCCATGTCGGCGGTCGTCATCATCGGCGCATGACGCTTCGACCGGTCGTGGGCGTCGGGCACCGTGCCGGCCGCTTCGGGGTTCTTCGGCGTCCACTGGTGCGCGCCGGCCGGGCTCTTGGTCAGCACCCAGTCGTACTTGAACAACGTTTCGAAGTAGCTGTTGTCCCAGGTGATGGGCGTCGGCGTCCAGGCGCCTTCAATGCCGCTGGTCGTGGTGTGTACGCCCTTGCCGCTGCCGAACGTGTTGATCCAGCCGAAGCCCTGCGCCTCGATCGGGGCGCCTTCGGGCTCGGGACCGACCAGCGCCGGATCGCCCGCGCCGTGGGCCTTGCCGAACGTGTGACCGCCGGCCACCAGCGCCACGGTCTCTTCGTCGTTCATCGCCATGCGCTTGAACGTTTCCCGGATGTCGCGCGCCGAGGCCACTGGATCCGGATTGCCGTTGGGGCCTTCCGGGTTGACGTAGATCAGGCCCATCTGCACGGCGGCCAGCGGGTTTTCGAGCTGACGCTCGCCGCTGTACCGCTCGTCGGCCAGCCACTTGCCCTCGGGCCCCCAGTAGATGTCCTCTTCCGGTTCCCACACGTCGGCGCGGCCGCCGCCAAAGCCGAACGTCTTGAAGCCCATCGATTCCAGCGCGACGTTGCCCGCCAGGATCATCAGGTCCGCCCACGACAACTTGCGGCCGTACTTCGCCTTGATCGGCCACAACAGGCGGCGCGCCTTGTCGAGGTTGCCGTTGTCGGGCCAGCTGTTGAGCGGCGCGAACCGCTGCGTGCCCGAGCCGGCGCCGCCGCGCCCGTCACCTACGCGATAGGTGCCCGCGCTGTGCCACGCCATGCGGATGAAGAGGGGACCGTAATGCCCGTAGTCGGCGGGCCACCAGTCCTGCGAGTCGGTCATCAGCGCGTGCAGGTCCTTGACGACCGCGTTGAGGTCGAGCGTCTTGAACTCCTTCGCGTAGTCGAAGTCCTCGCCCATCGGGTCGGACGCCGGCGCGTGCTGATGCAGCACCTTGAGATTCAGCTGGTTCGGCCACCAGTGCTGGTTGGCCGTGGACCCGGTCTTGCGCATTCCGCCCGTCACCGGGCACTTGCTCGCATTGCTGTCTGACATCGCGTTCTCCTTCATCGTCGTCGTGGCTGGCAGGCGGGGCAGAGGCCCCAGTAGATGACCTCGGCTTCGTCGATGGCGAAGCCGTGGTCGTTGTCGGCCGTCAGGCAGGGCATGGCGCCAACCGCGCAATCGACATCGCGCATGGCGCCGCAGCCGCGGCAGATCACATGGTGGTGGTTGTCGCCCACTCGGTCTTCGTAGCGGGCGGGGGAGCCGGCGGGCTGAATGCGCCGGATGAGCTGCTTGTCGGACAGCACCCCCAGCGCGTCATACACGGCCTGGCGCGAGATGGCCCCGATGCGGTGGCGCACTTCGTCGGCCACTTCGTCGGCGGTCGCATGTGGCCGCGCCGCGACGGCGTGAAGCACGGCAATCCGCTGGGCGGTCACTTGAACGCCGTGTTCACGCAGCAGGACCTCAGGCGCGTCGCGCATCCGGATGATACTAATTCAAATATTGGATTCAGTCCAGAATAGGCCGACGCCATCCGTAGCGCGGCCGGGGCTTCCGGCCGCGATTGCGGCGGCCCGTAGAGCGGGCCGCCCTACATGCCCCGTCGCCCTCAAACCGACGCCGTGACCACCCGATGCAGCTGGATCTGCCCATCGGCCGCGTCCACGTAGACCGTGTCGCCCTCCCCGAACTCCCCTTGCAGCACACCCATCGCGAGCGGGTCGAGTACCCGGCGCTGCAGCGTGCGCTTGAGCGGACGCGCGCCGTACACCGGGTCGTACCCTTCGTCGACCAGCAGCGTGCGCGCGGCCTCCGACATCTCGAGGGTGATCTTCCGATCCTCCAGCCGCTTGAGCAGTCCTTTGAGCTGGATGTCGATGACCTGGCGGATGTCGTGTTTGGACAGCGCCTGGAAGAACACGATCTCGTCGATGCGGTTGAGGAACTCCGGGCGGAAGTGCGCCCGCAGCGCGTCCTGGTCGCGCAGGTTCGACGTCATGATGACCACGGTGTTCTTGAAGTCGACCGTGCGTCCCTTGCCGTCCGTCAGCCGCCCATCGTCGAGCAACTGCAGCATGACGTTGAAGACTTCCGGGTGCGCCTTTTCGACCTCGTCGAACAACACGACGGCATAGGGCCGGCGGCGGACGGCCTCGGTGAGCTGGCCGGCTTCCTCGTAGCCCACATATCCGGGCGGCGCGCCAATCAGCCGCGACACGGTGTGCTTCTCCTGGTACTCGGACATGTCGATCCGGATCAGCGCCTGCTCATCGTCGAACAGCAGTTCCGCGAGCGCGCGTGACAGCTCCGTCTTGCCGACGCCCGTGGGGCCGAGGAACAGGAAGCTGCCGAGCGGACGATTCGGGTCCTGCAGGCCGGCGCGCGCGCGGCGCATCGCGTTGGCGACGGCCACGACCGCGTCGTGCTGGCCGACGACACGCTGGTGCAGGCGCTCTTCCATCTTCACGAGTTTCTGCACCTCGCCTTCCATCAGGCGGCTGACCGGAATGTGCGTCCAGCGCGCCACGACCTCGGCGATGTCTTCTTCGTCGACCTGCTCCTTCAGCATCTGGCCGGCCGAGCCGTCGGCCGCGCCCTGATCGTGGGCGGCCACCTCGCGTTCCAGTTCGGGGATGCGGCCGTACTGCAGCTCCGAGGCGCGCGCGTAGTCACCCGTGCGTTGCGCGCGTTCGACTTCGAGGCGCAGCTGTTCGAGCTCCTCCTTCTTGGCGCGCACGGTCTGGATCGCGCCCTTCTCCTGCTGCCACTGCGCCGACAGGCGCGTCCGTTCCTCCTTGAGCGAGGACAGCTCCTTCTCCAGCTTCTCGAGACGTTCCTTCGACGCCGCGTCGGATTCCTTGCGCAGCGCTTCGCGTTCGATCTCCAGCTGCATCACGCGCCGCTCGACCTCGTCGAGTTCGGCCGGCATGGAGTCGATTTCCATGCGCAGCTTCGAGGCGGCCTCGTCGATCAGGTCGATCGCCTTGTCGGGCAGGAACCGATCGGCGATGTACCGGTGGGAGAGCACCGCGGCGGCCACCAGCGCGGAGTCCTTGAACTTCACGCCGTGGTGGATTTCGTACCGTTCGCGCAGCCCGCGCAGGATCGAGATCGTGTCTTCGACCGTCGGCTGATCCACCATGACCGGCTGGAAGCGCCGTTCGAGCGCCGCGTCCTTTTCGATGTACTTGCGGTACTCGTCGAGTGTCGTCGCGCCGATGGTGTGCAGCTCGCCGCGGGCCAGCATCGGCTTGAGCATGTTCGACGCGTCGATCGACCCTTCCGCCGCGCCGGCGCCCACCACCGTGTGCAGTTCGTCGATGAACAGGATGATCTGGCCTTCGGCGTCGGTGATTTCCTTGAGGACGGCCTTGAGCCGCTCCTCGAACTCGCCGCGGAACTTCGCGCCGGCCACCAGCGCGCCCATGTCGAGCGCCATGATCTTGCGATCGCGCAGGCCTTCTGGCACGTCCCCGCGGACGATGCGCTGGGCCAGGCCTTCGACCACGGCGGTCTTGCCGACGCCCGGTTCGCCAATCAGGACGGGATTGTTCTTCGTCCGGCGCGACAGGACCTGGATCACGCGGCGGATCTCCTCATCGCGGCCGATGACCGGATCCAGCTTGCCCTTGCGCGCGGCATCGGTCAGGTCGCGGCCGTATTTCTCCAGCGCCTGATACTTGCCTTCGGGGTTCTGGTCGGTCACGCGTTGCGAGCCGCGCACCTGGGTCAGCGCCTGAAACACGGCGTCTTTCGTGATGCCGTGCTGGGTCAGCAGCTTTGCCGCCGGCGCGCGGCCGGTCTCGGTCGTGAGCGCCAGGAACAGGTGCTCCGTGCTCGTGTACTCGTCCTTGAGCGCACTGGCTTCCTGCTCAGCGGCGGCCAGCACCTGGCGCAGGCGCGCGGACAGGCCCGGCTGCGCGCCGCCCTGTGTTTTGGGCAGAGCCGTCAGGAGCGCATCGGCGCCGCCGACCACGGCCGCGGTGTTGACCTGCATCTTGCCGAGCAGCGCCGGCACGATGCCGTCGGCCTGCGTGAGCAGCGCCTGCAGCAGGTGTTCCGGCAGGATCTCGGGATGTCCCTGGCGTTCGGCCGTCTGCTGGGCCGTGAGGATCGCCTGCTGTGCCTTTTCCGTGTAGCGATTGAGGTTCATGTGGTGCCTGCCAGTTTCTCCAGCGCCTTGTAGTGATCGCGGATCTCAGGGGTCAGGGCCGCTGGAATCTGAAGATCCACCGTAACGAACAAGTCGCCGCGGGTCTCGGGCTCGCGCGGCGTCGGCATGCCGTGGCCTTTCAGCCGGAACACCCGGCCCGACGGCGTCAGCTCGGGAATACGCAGCCGGAGGGATGCGCCTCCCAGGGTCGAAATCGCGACATCACCACCGAGCACGGCGGTCGGCACCGGCACGGCGATGCGCGTGTGCAGATCCTGCCCGCGGCGCTCGAAGCGGGGGTGTTGCATAAGCCGCACCACCAGGTAGAGGTCACCGCCCGGCTGTCCGCCGCGGCCGGGTTCCCCTTCGCCGCGGACCTTCACGCGGGAACCTTCGCGCACGCCGGCGGGAATGCGCACCTCCACGCGATGCGGCCGGCCGTCGCGCTGCATCTCGAGGTGGCGCGCCGTGCCCGTGAACGCCTCTTCGAGTGTGAGCGTCAGCGGCTGTTCCACGTCGCGGCCGCGGGGGGGGCGCGGCGGGCGCGCCTGACGGCCCGCCGGGCCGCCGCCGAAAAACGTCGTGAAGAAGTCCGAGAACCCGCTGTCGCCGAACAGGTCCTCCATCTCCTCGGGCGTCATGGTCCGCGTCTGGGACCGGGCGCCGCCGCCGTGTGGGGGAGGGGCCTGGTCGTACATCCGCCAGTTGGCGCCCAACTCGTCGTACTTGCGGCGCGTGGCCGGGTCGCCCAGCACTTCGTTGGCCTCGTTGATCTCCTTGAACCGGGTCTCAGCGGCCTTGTTCCCCGGGTTCAGGTCCGGGTGGAACTGCCGCGCGAGTTTCCGATACGCCTTCTTGATGTCCGCCTCGGAGGCGGTCTTCGGCACGCCGAGGACGGCGTAATAGTCCTTGAAGTCCACGCGTCCTCCTCAGCGAAAGGTGTCCAGGCCGAGCCGCCGGCACAACTCGTCGACCTCGGCCGTCAGCCGGCGGGCATGTTCCGACTGCGATCGCTGCCGGGTTTCGGCCGCCAGGGGCCGCAGCCGCCGCGCGACCTCCGCCACTTCCAGCAGCCGTTGCACGCCAGCCAGATTGATGCCCAGGTCGTCGACCAGCATCTTGATGAACCGCAGCCGTTCGATCTCTTCTTCCGTGTACACGCGCATCGCGCCGCCCGTGCGCTGCGGTCGCACCAGCCCCAGCCGCTCGTATTTCCGCAGGGTCTGCGGGTGCATCTGCAGCGCCTCGGCCGCCATGCTGATCAGGAAGAACTCTGCCATGCATCAAGTGTAGATATTGATACGTAGCGTGTCAATCACCTGACTCGTTCTGTAAATGACGTCGGGTGGCTTTTTCAGCCGAAAAAGCCACCCGACGTCATTTACCGCTATCCTGAAACGCGCGTGCCGATCGATTTCGAAGTCGCTGATCTTGTCACCATTGGCCTGCTGGTCCTGCTCGAAGGCCTGCTGTCGGCGGACAACGCCCTGGTGCTGGCCATCCTCGTGCTGGGCCTGCCGCGCGAGCAGCAGCGCAAGGCCCTGCGCTACGGCATCCTTGGCGCCTTCTTCTTCCGCATCATCGCCATCCTGTTCGCGGCGCAGATGATCGAGTTTGCCTGGGTCAAACTCGTGGGCGGCGCGTATCTGATGTGGCTGTCGTACGCCCACTTCTTCCGCCACGAGGACGGCCACGAACGCGGCAGCATCAAGCCGGCCAAGGCCTGGCTCGGCCTCTCCGTGTTCTGGACCACCGTCATCAAAGTCGAACTGACCGACATCGTGTTTGCCGTCGACTCGATTCTGGTGGCCGTGGCGATGTCGCCGAAACTGTGGGTCATCATCACCGGCGGCATCCTCGGCATCGTCGCGATGCGGCTGGTGATCGGTCAGTTGCTGACGCTGGTGCAACGGTATCCCGCGCTGGTCGACGGCGCGTTCGTGATCATCGCGTGGGTCGCGCTCAAGCTGTTCATCGAGTACGCGCACCAGATGCACTGGGTCGGGTTCACGATTCCCAAGTCGCTCTCACTGGGCCTGATCGTGGTGATCTTCGCGATCTCCTACTTCATCGCGCGGAAGCAGGGCCCCAAGGCCATCGACGAAGAAGCCACCAAGGTTGTCACGGGCGAATAGGTGGCGAGGTGGCGAGGTGGCGCGGTGAAATGCGTAGCGCGGCCGGCTCTGGCGGCCGCGGAGTTGCTCAGCGACGCAGCGTGACGAGCACGTACGCCGCGACGCTGCTGACGAGTCCCTGAAAGACGGGCGCTTGCGCGCCGAGCACCTGCGTCAGCGCCGGCGTCCAGGGCAGCCATGGCGCGCCAAATAACACGGTCACGCCCGTGGCCATCGCCGCCAGCGCGGCGACGCGGCCGCCACGTGGCAGGAAGAGGCCACCGAGAATCGGCGCGAGCAGCGTCACACTGAGCACCGAGTAAAACATCGCCAGAGCGTCAAGCACCGTCTGGTGCACGAAGACCAGGGTGAAGCCGAGCAGACCGGCGACCACGGCGATGCCGCGGGCCACACGGAGCAGGTCGGCATCCGACGCATCCGGCCGGATGAGACCGCGATAGAAGTCGCGCGCGCCGGAGGTCGACAGCATGTACAGCACGGCGTCGGCCGAGCTGACCTCGGCAGAGAAGACCGCGGCCAGCGCGAGACCGCCGACCAGCGGCGGGACGGCCGTCGCCAGCACCGCCGGCAGGACCTGATCGCGCGGCGCCGAGGCGAGCTCGGGCAACAACGCGTGGCCGGCCAGTCCCAGCGCGACCGGCAGCGTGGCGAATGCCATCAGCGCCACCGCGCTCCAGCCCACGCCCTGACGCAGGGCGCGCACGTCGCGGGCTGAAAACGCGCGTTGCACCAGGCCGGGGGAGAGGAAAAATGCCGGCGCCATCAGAAAGAGCATCGACCAGCCCACGCCCGGCGCCGTGCCTTCGAGAAACGTCGAGCCCGGCACGGCTGTGGCCAGTCCGGCCCCGTGCGCCTGGCCGAGCGCAAACGGCACGGCGAGCACAAATCCGCTGAGAATCACCAGCAGCTGCACGCGGTTGACCCACGCCGCGCTGAGCAGACCGCCGCTGGCGAAGTAGGCGGTCATGATGATCACCGCGATGATCGCACCGGCCGTCTTCGAGACGCCTCCGACACGCTGCAGAACCGCAGATGCGCCGATGATCTGCCCGGCATAAATGGACAGGCTGCCAATCCAGATGAGCGCCGCCGCGATGTACCGCACGTCCTTCGAGAAGCGGTCTTCGAGGAAGTCGCCCACCGTCAGATAGCCGCGGTCGCTGGCCAGCCGCCAGATCCGTGGCCCGACCCACAGCGCCAGCACCAGCGTGCCGATGCCCGCCGCGCCGTTCCACCACCACGCGGCCCAGCCATGGTGATACGCCAGGCCCGTGGCATTGACCGTGGAGCCCGCGCCGATGTTGGCCGCCATGAAGGTGCCAAAGAGCAGGCCCGGGCCCAGCGCCCGGCCGCCGACGAAAAACTGATCGCTGTTCCGCACCGTCCGGCCGACCCAGGCGCCAAGCCCAATCAGGCCGACCGAGTAGACGATGAGCAGGATCAGCATCCAGGACATGCAATGCCTGTCAGCGGGCGATGTCGCGAACGGCGGGGAAGGTGGGGAGGCCCGTGGCGGTCAGCACCGCGTTCACAATCGCGTCGGCGACAACCTCGGACGCCAGCGCGCCAATGCGGCCCACGTTTGGCGCGTCGGTGAGGCCTCCCGTCGCCATCACGAAGAGCGTGTCGCCATCGCCGGGGGTGTGCGACGGGAAGATCGCGCGCGCCAGACCGTCCTGCGCCATGATGGCCACCCGCAACGCCTGCGCCTTGGTCAGCCGCGCGTTGGTGGCCACGACGCCGATGGTGGTGTTTTCCATCTCACGGGCCGCAGGTGCCGCCAGGCGGCGCAGCAGGTCGAAGGGATTCTCGAGCCCGCCGCCATCCTCCGTGCGCACACCGGCCACGACGCGACCCGTACGCCGATCGAAGATCGAGCCCGACGCATTCACGGCCACGATGGCGCCCACGACCAGACCGTTGGCGCCGCGAACGGACGCCGTGCCCACGCCGCCTTTCATTGCCCGGCCGCTGCCCGCAAACTTGCCGACCGTGGCACCGGCGCCTGCGCCGACGGAGCCCTGCGCTGGCGCATCCGCCGAGGCCGTCGATGCCGCACGGTAGCCGCACTCTTTGGTCGGGTAGATGTCCGGGCGGCCGCCCACCGCCAGGTCCAACAGAATCGCCGCCGGAACGATGGGGACGACCGTGCCACTGGTGGGATAGCCGATCTTCTTCTCCGCGAGGTACTGCATCACGCCCTGGCGCGTGTCCAGCCCGAACGCGCTGCCGCCCGAGAGCGCGACACCGTTGATCATCTCGACCATGTTCTCGGGCGCGAGCAGGTTGGTTTCAGCCGTTCCCGGCGCGCCGCCGCGCTGGTCGACGGCGCCCACGGTGCCCGCCGGCGCCAGAATCACCGTGCATCCGGTGGGCCGCTCGGTGAGGGTGTGTTGCCCCACGAGAATGCCGGGGACATCGGTGATCGCGCCAGAGGCCACGGCGGGCGGCTGCGCGGAGAGGGAGGCGACCAGGCCGCTGCCGGCCAGAAGCGCAAGGAACGCGGACACGGAGCGGTGGGGCACGATGGCCCGATTATACTGGCCGCCACCGTGACGTCCTCCCGGCTTGTCTCCCTCGACGTCTTTCGCGGCGCCACCATGGCCGCGATGGTGATCGTCAACAATCCCGGTGACTGGAGCCAGGTGTACGCGCCGCTCCTGCACGCGCCGTGGCACGGCTGGACACCGACCGACCTCATCTTCCCCTTCTTCGTGTTCATCGTCGGCGTCTCCATCACGCTGTCCGCGCGTTCGACGATGCCGGTGTCCGTGATCGCACGCCGCGCGGCGCTGATCTTCGCGTTCGGCCTCCTGCTCGCGTTGTATCCGCGCTTTGATGTCTCCACCGTCCGCATCATGGGAGTCCTGCAGCGGCTGGCGCTGTGTTACTTCGCCGCCGCGTTGTTCTTCCGCGCGTTTCGCGAGGCGGACGACGAGGACAAATGGCAGGCGGCCGTCGGCGTGGCCGCACTCGTGTTGCTGGCGTATTGGGCCTTGATGCGGTTCGTGCCCGTGCCTGGCGGTCTTGCCGGCGACCTGACGCCGTCGGGCAACCTCGGCGCGTGGCTCGATCGCACGGTGCTGGGCGAAGCCCATCTCTGGCGGCAGGCGCGCACGTGGGATCCGGAAGGTCTGCTCAGCACGCTGCCGGCCATCGGCACCGCCCTCACGGGTGTCGCCGCCGGTGTGTGGATTCGCTCGCAGCGGACGCCCACCGAGAAGGTCGCCGGCCTGATTGCCGCCAGCGGCGCCGCGATCCTCGTGGCCACCGTGTGGGATCGCACGTTCCCGATCAACAAGAACCTCTGGACGAGTTCGTACGTGCTGCTGACCAGCGGCATGGCGGCCATGGCGCTGGCCGCGTGTTATTGGGTGCTCGATGTGAAGGGGCAGAATCGGTTCGCTCGGCCGCTGGTCGTGCTGGGCGTGAACGCGTTGTTCCTCTTTATCGCCTCGGCGCTGCTGGTCAAGACGCTCGCCTGGATCCGCATCGCGGGCGCGGACGGGACGTCGGTCACCGCGCTGCGCTGGCTGTACACGACGGCGTTCGAGCCGTACGCCTCGCCGAAGAACGCTTCGCTGGCATTTGCGTTCGCCAACCTGGCGGTGCTCTACGGGTTGTGCGAACTCCTGTACCGCAAACGCTGGTTCCTCCGCGTATGATCAACGGGCAATGATTCGCATTCTCGTAACCAATGACGACGGACATTTCTCCCCGGGGATTCACGCGCTGGCCACGGCGCTTCGCGCGGTCGGCGAGGTCGTCATCGTCGCGCCCCAGACCGAGGCCAGCGCCGTTGGCCACGCGCTGACGCTGCGGCGGCCGCTGCGCGTCGAGCGCGTCTCGGACGATGTGTTCGCGGTGGACGGCACGCCCACCGACTGCGTCAACATCGCCATCGACCAGATCCTGACGCACAAGCCCGATCTGATCGTGTCGGGCATCAACAAGGGGTTCAACATCGGCGACGATGTGACGTATTCGGGGACGGTGGCGGGGGCGCTGGAAGGGGCGCTGCTGGGGTATCCGGCCATCGCGGTGTCGCAGCAGTTCACGCGCGAGACGTTCGACTTCTCGACGGCTGCGGCGTTTGCCGCGCAGATGGCGGCGGCCGTGTTGCAGGCGCCGCTGCCGCCGCGGACGTTCCTCAACATCAACGTTCCCTCCGGTCCCGTCAAGGGCGTGCGCACGACGGTGCAGGCGCGGCGCAACCACATCACGAAGGTCGCGCAACGGCTCGATCCCCGGCAGCGGCCGTACTTCTGGATCGAGGAAGCCTCCGATGACTGGGATTTCGATGAACAGTCGGATCACCACGCCGTGCGCCAGGGCTTCATCTCGGTGACGCCGCTGCAGCCCGACCTGACCGACCACCGCATGCTGGAGCGCACGACCGCGCTGCTGAGTTCGGCGGCGGTGCCGGGAGTCTGACGTGACGATCGCGCGCCGGCTGGGCGTGGCGGCGGTGCTGGCGGTGGCCGGTCTCTGGGCCGCCCCGCGGCCGCTCGCACAACAGCCGGCCGCCGGCGACGTGTTGCTGCGACCGGCGCGCGTGTTCGACGGCGAGCGCGTCCGTGTCGGGGATGTCGTGCATGTGCGTGGCGGCCGGATCGTCGCGGTGGGACCCGCCGCTGACGTGCGCGCGCCAGGGGCCGAAGTCATCGACCTGCCCAACGCGACGCTCCTGCCCGGACTGATCGACGCGCATACCCACGTCCTGCTCCATCCCTACAACGAGACCCCGTGGAATCAGCAGGTGCTCAACGAGTCGCACGCCCTGCGCGTGGCTCGCGCGGTGAATCACCTGAAAGCCACGCTGGACGCCGGCTTCACGACGTTGCGCGATCTGGGCACCGAGGGCGCCGGGTACGCCGACGTGGGGCTCAAGCAGGCGCTGGCCGAAGGCATCATCCCCGGGCCGCGGCTGCTCATCGCCACGCGGGCATTGATTGCGACGGGCAGTTACGCGCCGAAGGGGTTTGCGGCCGAATGGGACATTCCGCAGGGCGCGCAGGAAGCCGACGGCGTCGACGCGTTGGTGAAGGCCGTGCGCGAGCAGATCGGCAAGGGCGCCGACGTGGTAAAGGTGTACGGCGACTATCGCTGGGGGCCGTCGGGCGAGGCGCAGCCGACGTACTCCCTCGACGAACTCCGGCTCATCGTCGACACGGCGAAGAGCAGCGGCCGGCCCGTGGTGGTGCACGCGAGCACCGCGGAGGGCATGCGGCGCGCGGTGGAGGCCGGCGCCGAGACCATTGAACACGGCGACGGCGGCACGCCCGAGGTCTTCCGGCTGATGGCCGAACGCGGTGTGGCCCTGTGTCCGACGCTGGCCGCGGGCCACGCGATCACGCAGTACGGCGGATGGAAGCCGGGCATCGACCCGGAGCCCGCGCGCATCCGGCAGAAGCGCGAGTCGTTCAAGGCCGCTCTGGCCGCCGGTGTGCGCATCGTCAACGGATCGGACGTCGGCGTGTTCGCGCATGGTGACAACGCCCGCGAACTCGAACTGATGGTGGACTACGGGATGACGCCGCTCTCGGCGCTCACGTCGGCCACGTCGGTGGCGGCCGACGTCCTGCACCTGGACCAGCAGGTCGGGCGCATCCGGCCCGGTCTGGTGGCCGATCTGGTGGCCGTGACCGGCGATCCGACGACGCAGATTCGGGCGATTCGTGAAGTTTCTCTGGTGATGCAGGGCGGCCGGAGGGTTTTCGGGGTAAGATGATTCGGTTGTCGGGGCGTGGCTCAGCCTGGTAGAGCACTCGGTTCGGGACCGAGGGGTCGGAGGTTCGAATCCTCTCGCCCCGACCAAAGATCAGCAAGAGGCCGGACGTCATGTCCGGCCTTTTGTCTTGTACGGGGCAGTACGTATTGTCCTGTACGGGGCAGTACGTAGCGCGGCACGGTCTTCGGGCCGCGGTCGCGCGCTCAAGACCAGCGCGCGTTACGTGAGGACTCTTGGTCGCAGCCCCACGAACCCGCGCACCAGGTCGATCCGCACGACGTACTTGCTGAGGAACTCGTGGCCGAGGATGCCGCCGAGTTCAAAGCCCAGCAGCATGCTGGGCGCGTCCAGGTTGAGCACGACCACGGACCGCTGCGACGTGCCGACGCCCGGCGCCACGAACAGGTCCACAAACGGGAGCAGGTACGCGCTGGGATCCCAGCCGCTGGTGCCATACACCTTGGCAGGGACCAGCCGGGCCGTGGGCGTCTCGAGCCGTCCGGCGACACGCCGGCTCAGCGAAATGGCCGTGCCGCCGGTGTCGATGGCCATGTTGACCGGCATGGCGTCGTTGAGTGTGGCGCGCACGAACGGCAGCCGCTGCATGCGCAGCGGTAACTGAATGGGGTACTGCGCCTCCGGCAGCAGGCGGCCCATGGTCAACGTCTGCGCGCCGTAGTCGACTTCAATCGACAGCCCCATCGACAGTGGAGAGAACCCCGCGCCTTCGGGCCGGGGCAGGCCCGGCATGGTCGGGCTCTTGATGAGCGCACCCACCTGGCGCACGTGCAGATCGCCAATCTGCAGGTCGTCGATGCGCGCGACCTGCAGGCCGCGGAAGCCGACGTCCACCGCGCCGACGCCCGCGGTCTTGAGCGTCTGCACCGGCACGACGCCGGCCTGTGACGCCAGCGGCGGCGGCAATGTCGTGCGGTCGGCGCCGGTGTCGAGCACGAAATCAATGTCGGCGCGGTCGTTCACGCGCCCGCGGACGCGCACGCGGCCTTCCTCGATGACCAGCGGCACGGTGTACAGGCGATCGCCGCTGACCAGTTCGTACGGCGTGCGCGACCCGTAGCTGCGCAGGAAGTCGGCCTGCGCCTGCGCCCACTGCATCAGGTCGTCCATCTCACGCGACGACACGGTGTCGCGGTACCGATCCAGCGCGCGCGTGGCGTCACGGTAATTGAACTGGTCTTCGTAGACGCCGGCGAGTGTGTAGTGGAACGCGGCCTGTCGATCGTCGCGGTCGATCGCGCGGCGCAGCAGCGGCAGCGCCTCGTCGAACTGCCGCCGGGCCGCCAGGGCGCGACCCTTGCCGTGCAGGCCCAACGGCAGCTCCGCGTCACGCGCCAGCGCCTCGTCGTACCGCCGCTCGGCCTCGTCGAACATGCCCGCCGCCCACAGCGCGTCACCGTGAACCGCCAGGGCCAGCGGATGTTCGGGGTCACGTGACGCCACGACACCGCCCATGCGCGCGGCCTCGGAGAACAAGCTCATCCGCATGAGCGTCTGCACCTGTCCGGCACCGGCGAGAATCCGCGTGCCGGCGCGTTCACTGGCGCGCGCGGCGTCATACGCCTGAAACGCTTCCTGATACCGGCGCTGCGCGAAATACTGATCGCCGCGTGTCAGTTGCGCTTCGCTGTTGAGACGCTGGCCCGGAGCCACGTTCTGGGCAGAGACGACGAGTCCGGCCCCGAGCACTCCACACAGGAGCGCCGCGAGGCCCGCAGGGCGGGGCTTTCGCATGAGGGCACTCTACCCTAAACAGGTGGCGAGATGGCGAGGTGGCGAGCGACGGGATGACGAGATGGCGAGATGACGAGATGGCAAGATGACGAGATGGCGAGGGGGTCGTAGCGCGGCCGGCTCTGGCGGCCGCGGAGCCGCGGGCGCCCTGTGGGCGCTGACCGTGGCGTGTGGTTTGGTCGTCGGGTCGTGGGGGCCGGTGTATTGGGATTCGTTCGGCTACGTCACTCAGGCGCTGACGGGTGAGGTGGGCGGGCTTGGCTTTGGCCGGCCGGTATTCGCGGCGCTGAGCCAGGCCGTCGCGGCCGGGTGGCAGGGGATTGGCGGGTCGGTGTGGCACCTCGAACCCGTCCTGCGCTGGGTGTGCCTGGCGCTCACCGCGCTCGCCGCGCCGGCCACGTGGGCGCTGGCGCGGGAACTCGGATTCGATCGCCGCGCCTCGCTGCTCGCCGGCGCGCTGGTCGCCACGTCACCGGCGCTCGCGCACAGCGGCTTCGCCGTCCTCACCGACGGTCCGACCGTCCCCTTCGTCGTCCTGGCGGTGTTCTGGGCGGTGCGCGCCGCGCGCACAACGCGCGCGCGCGACGCCGCGTCGGCCGGAGTGTGGCTCGGCCTGGCCGCCGGCCTGCGCGAAGCGGCAATCGTGATGGCCATCGTGGTGGCGTTCGCGCTCTGGCGAACCGAGCCCGTGCGAAGAATCCGCCTGCTGCTGTCCGCCGGCGTGGCCACGGTGTTGTGTGTCGTGGTCCCGATGGTCTGGGCCTGGACGGTGCAGCCGGGATATACCGAGACCATCGTCAACTGGCGCGCGGGCATGGCGCACGACCGCGCACTGCAGCAGTGGGGCGCGCGGGAACTGGGACTCATCGCCGGATGGCTGGTCGCATTGTCTCCAGTGGGCGTGATGCTGACGATGTGGAGTGTGCGGATGCGTGAGGGGGCGTGGTGGAGCACACTGGTCCTGCCGTCGTGGCTCGTCCTGGCCGTCATGGCGTCGTACCACGGTGTGACCTACAGTCCGCGGTATCTGCTCATCGCGCTGCCGACCGCCGTCGCTCTGCCGGCCGCGGCGGCCCTCGGGAGGCGGCGCGCGGCATGGGTTGTCGGGTTCCTGCTGCCCATCGCGATCGCAACAGTGGTCGTGCACCGCGCGGAGCGCCCGTGGCTGGAGGTGTCGCGCGCGATGGCAGAACGCCTGGCGTCGGTACCGGCCGATGCGGTGATCGTGACCGGCCACGCCTGTCCGGCCGTGGGCCTGATCAAGGAGCAGGTTCGGCGTGAGCCGACGGCGGCGTTACCCGAGGGCCGCTGGCAGACGGTGTGCCCCGGGTGGTCCTGGCCGGCTGACCTCGCGGCGGTGCTTGATGCTCATCAGGCCGCCGGCCGCACGGTGGTGGTGGACCTGCGCCCGCGGGCGTGGCGGGGCGCGGAACAAACACGCGCCCGTGCCCAGGCCGCGCAGTATGCGGCCCGTCCGCACGACCGCCTGATGGTCTGGCAGTGAGTGGAGTAGAGTGCCGTCATGCCGTGGCTCATTCTGGTGTTGGCGGGTGTGCTCGAAACCGCGTGGGCGGTGGGCCTGAAGTTCACTGACGGGTTCAGCCGGCCGGTGCCGACCGTGCTGACGCTGGTGGCCCTGGTGGGCAGCGTCTGGCTGCTGGCGATTGCCGTCCGGTCGCTGCCGCTGGGCACGGCCTACGCGGTGTGGACGGGGATCGGGGCGGTCGGGACGGTCATCGTCGGGATTCTGCGGTTCGGTGAGTCGGCCTCGCCGGTGCGCCTCTTCTGTGTCGGCCTGATCGTCGCGGGACTGATAGGATTGAAGTTCGCGCCCGGCAGCCGTTAACAGGGGCCCAGACCGGGCGGGGAGTCAGGACAGGATTTGGCGAATCATCCAAAAGTCAGTGCGCAGAAACGCGCCCGGGAGCGCGCTCGTCAGGAGCGCCAGAAGGAAAAGGCCGCGCGCCGCGAAGAAGCCCGCGAGCGCAAGTCGGTCGTGCCGCGGGGGCCCGGCGGGGAAGACCCAGACATTGCCGGCATCGTGCCCGGCCCGCAGGCGTCGCCCTGGGGCGATGATGCGCCGTGGGGCGAGACGGGCGACGAGGAAGACGAGTCCGACGAGGCGGGCAAGTAAGGCGAACGGTCAGCGCAGCCGGATGCCCGCGCTGACCCAGCGTCCGGGCATCGGCACCCCGCCAATTTCCCGGTAGGCCTCGTCGAGCAGGTTGCTGCCCTCGACGAACACGTCCACGCGGCCCACCGGCCGTGTCAGCCGGGCGCCCAGCAGGACGTACTGCTGTCCATCCAACCGGTCGCGCCCATCAGCCGTCGCCGACAGCACGACCCGGGCCGCCAGCGGGACGGCCACGCTCAGCCCCGCCGATCGCGGGGCGTAGTCGAGCACATACTTCGACAACATCGTCAGCTTCGGCGCGTCGACGTCCAGCAGCGTGACGTGGGCGCGCACCAGGGCGCCGGTGAAGCGCCCGGACGCCGACCATTCCAGCCCGCGCGTGGTGACGTCGCGGACGTTTGTGGTGCGCCAGCGTTCGGCCGTGCTGCCGCGAATCCAGTCAATGACGTCTTCATCCCAGCGGATGAACGGCGTGGCGCTGAGCGTCCAGCGGCCCGCCTGCACGTCAAGCCCGCTGTCGAGCGCCCACCCGCGTTCGGGGGCCAGCGTGTCACTGGCCAGGTGCGCCGGGTCGGTATAAAAACGCTCGGTGAAGGTGGGAATGCGGAACGCGCGCGCGGCCGAGGCGCGCAGGCGTACGCGGCCGGACACCTGGACGGCCGCCGAGAGGGACGGGCTCCAGGCGTCGCCGAACGTGGAGTAGTGATCGAATCGCACCGCCGACTGGACCGACACTCGCGCGGCCGGCGCCCACAACGCCTCGGCGAACGCGTACGCGCGGCCGTAGGTGTGATCGCCGAGGTTGGACGACGTGATCCAGTCGCCGCCGCCTCCGCCACCCGCGGTCAGTCGCAGCGCGGCGCCCAGCGAGCGGCCCAGCGTCAGGTCGGCGTCGAGCGCGTTGGTGCGATGCCGGTTCTCGGCGAACCCGGGGCGGTTGATGTCCCACCGGAAGTGATCGCCGTGGTTGCGCCAGGCGACCCGCGCCTGCGTGGTCCAGCCGCCGGCCTGCCGGTTGAGCAGCGTGGAGATGACGGTGCCGTCGGTCCATTCCTTCGACGGGGAGTTGCCGTAAAACCCGTTGGCGCCGAACGCGCGGCGCTGGTGCCGGACGTCCATCGTGACCGAAGAGGAAACCGTGCCGCGCAGCGAGCCGCCGCCCTGCGCGTAGTCGCGATCGAACATGAAGCCGTCCGATCTCGCGCCCCAGGCGGCCACGGTCCAGGCCGCCGGCAACACGTGCCCGCTCGAGGACACCTGCGCGGAGACGGTCCGGTGTTCGCCGAACGCGCCCTGGCCGGTGAGGTGTCGGCCGCGGCGGGTCAGCACCTGAATCGTGCCGCCGAACGCATCGGCGCCATGGACCGCGGAGGCGGGGCCGGCCACCACTTCGATGCGGTCCACCCCCACCAGCGGCGCGGGGATTTCGCCGTTATGGTGTCCGCTCTGCGCGTCATTGAGCCGCACGCCGTCGAGCAACACGAGCGCCTGGCCGAAGGTCGCGCCGCGCAGGCTGAAGTCGGCCTGCACGTCGTGCGGGCCGCGCGCCTTCACGTCGACGCCCGGCAGCAGCCGCAGGCCGTCGATGACCGAGGTCACGCCGAAGCGCTGCAGGTCGTCGCGCGTCAGCGTGAAGACGGTGCGTCCGACGCTGGCGGCCGGGACGGGCGCGACGGTGGCGGTGACGACGACCTCGGCGGTGACGGTGGGCGGTGCCTGTGCAAACGCGGGACGCGCCGCGAGGCCGGCGGTGAGGCTGGCGCACAGCAGGAGCATGCGCGTGGCCGCGCGGGAGGACGGATGCATGCGTCAAGCTTACCGTGCTACCCTTCGTGCGGTTACGCAGGTTCTCGGGTGAGCCGGCGGGCTGAATCGTGCAAGGAGGATGGTCATCATGATGAAGCGTTGGCGTACGGGCGCCGTTCTGGCAGCCGCCGTCGTCGTGGGTGGCGCAGTGGCGGCGATGCCGCGACTGGCCGCGGAAACGGCCGAGCAGGCCGGGCAGCAGGGGCTGGTGGATCCGGCGGTGCTGTCGAGCATGCAGTATCGACACCTGTCGGTGTTCAGCCGCGGCGGCCGGTCGACGGCGGTCGTGGGTGTGCCGTCGAGCCCGCAGACGTTTTATGCCGGCTACACCGGCGGCGGCGTGTGGCGCACGACCAATTCGGGCGAGTCGTGGGAGAACCTCTCGGACGGATTTTTTGAAGCCGGTTCGGTGGGCGCCATCGACGTGGCGCTGTCCGATCCCAACGTGATCTATGTCGGCACCGGGTCGGCCTGTCCGCGCGGCAACGTGTCGCCGGGCGTGGGCATGTACAAGTCGACCGACGCCGGCAAGACGTGGTCACACGTGGGCCTGCGCGGCTCGGGCACGATTGGCCGCGTGCGCATCCATCCGACCAACCCGAACGTCGCCTATGTCGCGGTGCTCGGCAACATGTTCGCGCCCAGCGACGAACGCGGCGTGTATCGCACGCGCGACGGCGGCGCCACGTGGCAGCGGGTGCACTTCATCAGCAACCGCACCGGCGCCGTGGACCTGGCGATGGATCCGAAGAACCCGGACATCCTGATTGCCGCGATGTGGACGACCGAGCGCAAGCCGTGGACGATCGAGTCGGGGTCGACCGAAGGCGGCCTGTTCCGGTCGACCGACGGCGGCACCACCTGGACGAAGCTCGGCGGCGGCCTGCCCGACAAGGTGATGGTCGGCCGCATCGGCGTGTCGATCTCGGGCGCGGATTCCAACCGCGTCTACGCGCAGGTGGAAGCGGCCGACAACCAGGGCGGCGTCTACATTTCGAAGGACGGGGGCCTGACGTGGACGCGCGGGTTCACCGGCCGCGCGCTGCAGCAGCGCGCCTGGTACTACACGCACATTCACGCGGACCCGGTGGAGGTCGACACCGTCTACGCCCTCAACGTCGGCGCGTTCCGGTCGACCGACGGCGGCATGACGTTCGGCTCGGCCGGCATCCAGTCGCACAGCGACTACCACGACCTGTGGATCAACCCGACCAACAACGCGCTGAAGGTGGTGGCCAATGACGGCGGCGCCGCGGTGACCACCGGCCAGGGCTGGAGCGGCCAGGACAACCAGCCGACCTCCGAGATGTATCGCGCGTCGGTGGACAACCGCTATCCGTACTACGTGTACGGCGGCCAGCAGGACAACAACACGTCGGGGGTCTCGAGCGCCAACACGGACTTCATTCCGTCGATGGGCGGCGGCGAAAGCGGCCACGTGGCCGTCGACCCGCGTGATGCGAACGTCAGCTACGCCGGCAACTACGGCGGCACGATCAACCGCATCGACCGCAACAAGGGCCTGTCGGAGAACGTGCGGGTCTACGCCGACTCGCAGACCGGCCAGCGCGCCGCGGACATGAAGTACCGCTTCCAGTGGAACGCGCCGATCCGGATCTCCTGGCACAACCCGGATGTCGTCTACACGACGTCGCAGGTGGTGCACCGGACGACCGATCACGGCGCGAACTGGGACGTCATCAGCCCGGATCTCACGCGCAACGACAAACGCCGCCAGCAGTACTCGGGCGGCGAGGGCATCACTCGCGACAACACGGGCGTCGAGGTCTACGCGACCATCTTCGCGTTCGAGGAATCGCCGACGACCCCGGGCCTGTTCTGGGCGGGCAGCGACGATGGCCTGGTGCATGTGTCGCGCGACAACGGCAAGACGTGGACGAACGTGACGCCGGCGGACTGGCCGGAAGGCACGATCAACACGATTGACCCGTCCGATCACGATCCCGGCCGCGCCTTCGTGGTGATGCACCGGTATCGCGTGGGCGACTTCACGCCGTACATCTGGCGGACCGATGATTACGGCAAGTCGTGGACGCGCATCGCGGACGGCACCAACGGCATTCCGGCCGGCCACTTCACGCGCGCCATTCAGGAAGACCCGAAGAAGAAGGGCCTGCTGTACGCCGGCACCGAGTTCGGGATGTACATCTCGTTCAACGACGGCCGCTCGTGGCAGTCGTTCCAGAACAACCTGCCGCGCACGCCGATCACCGACCTGCAGGTGTTCCGCAACGATCTGGTCGTGGCCACGCAGGGCCGCGGCTACTGGATCATGGACAATCTGTCGCCGCTGCAGTCGATGGTGCCGCAGGCGACGACGCCGGCCGCGATCCTCTTCAAGCCCGAGGACGGTTTCCGCGCGGGCGGCCGACTGCCGTCGATCCAGTACTGGTTCAAGGACAAGCCGACGGCCGCCGTCCAGGTGCAGATTTCGGACGCCTCCGGTGCGGTGGTCTACACGGCCAGCGGTGAGCCGGGCGATCGCCCGCTGCCGCCGGCTCCCGGCGCGGCGCGTGGTGGTCGCGGCGGTCCCGGTGGGGGTGGCGCAGCGCGCGGAGGCGGCGGGCCCGGCCGCGGCGGTCGCGGCGGATTCCCCGGCGGGGGCGGGGGCGGTGTCACCGGCTACCAGGGCATGAACTCCATGACGTGGAACCCGCGTCTGCCGTCGCCGTACCAGGTGCCGCAGGGCATCGTCGGCTGGGGCATCGGCGGCGGCCAGGGGCCGAAGCTGCGACCGGGCCGTTACAGCGTGAAGGTCTCCTCCGGCTCGTGGGAGGCCACCGAGACGTTCAACCTGCTGCCTGATCCGCGCTGGCCGGCGGCCACCGCGGCGCAGTACGACGAGCAGTTCAAGATGACCGTCGACATCGGCGCGACGACCAAGCGGCTGTGGGATGAGCTGGCCCGCATGCGCGACGTGAAGCGTCAGCTGCAGGAACACATCAAGACGGCCGGCGCGACCAGCGCGGCGGGCAAGGCCGCGCAGGCGCTGCACGATCG
The DNA here is from genome assembly GCA_964496975.1 of uncultured Phycisphaeraceae bacterium. Lineage (GTDB taxonomy): Bacteria > Planctomycetota > Phycisphaerae > Phycisphaerales > UBA1924 > CAZCBN01. The sequence continues at coordinate 39,228 of CAZCBN010000001.1, read as the reverse complement.
CATCTTCGCCGCCGAGAGCGAACTGACGCAGGTGCAGGGTGAAGGTGGGCAGGATGGCCTGAACTACCCGGGCCGCCTCGACAACCAGTGGGCGGCGCTGTATTCCACGGCCTCGGGCGCCGAGCGGTGGCCGATGCGGTCGGTCATCGAGCGCTACAACGACCTGCAGCCGCAGACCAAGGCGCTGTTCACGACGATCACCCAGTTGTTGGGCCCCGACGTCGCGGCCTACAACAAGATCGCCACCAGCGCGAAGCTGACGGCGGTGGTGGTCAAGTAATCGATCAGGGCACAGGGCACAGGGCTCAGGGCTCAGGGATCACTTAAGACCCTGGGCCCTGGACCCTGGGCCCCGGACCCTGGACCCTGGACCGTTCATGGATTCCCTCAAGACGCACATCCGCCACGTGCCGGACTTTCCGAAGCCCGGCATTCTGTTCTACGACATCACCACGCTGATGAAGGACCCCGGTGGTTTCCGCGAGGCGGTCACCGCGATGGCGGCGCCCTACGTCGGCCAGCCCGTGGATCTGGTGGTGGGCATCGAAAGCCGCGGGTTCATCTTCGGCGCCGCCGTGGCCGACCGCCTCGGCGCGGGCTTCGCGCCGGTGCGCAAGATGGGGAAGTTGCCGCACACCACGGTGCGCGCCAGCTACGACCTGGAGTACGGCTCGGACGCGCTCGAGATTCACGAGGACGCCATCGCCAAGGGCCAGCGGGTGCTCGTGGTGGATGACCTGCTGGCAACGGGCGGCACGGCCTCGGCAACCGTCGGGCTGGTCCGCGGCCTCGGGGCCGATGTCGTCGGCGTCCAGTTCCTGATTGAACTGCTGGCCCTGGGCGGCCGCGCCAAACTGGCGCACGAACGGGTCAATGCGGTGCTAGCGTACTGAGAGTCGCGGCGAGTGGCGGCAAGTCGCGGCGAGTGGCCGCAAGTAGCGGCCGGCAGCCGCCAGTCGCCCAGCGTCGGAAGCGCCCGTAGCTCAGCTGGATAGAGCACCGCCCTCCTAAGGCGGGGGTCGACCGTTCAAATCGGTCCGGGCGCACCATACTCGCCACCACCTGCCGCCACCCGCCGCCACTTGCCGCGACTTGCCGCCACCCGCCGCGACTTACCACCACCCGCCGCCACTTGCCGCCACTCGCCGCGACTTGCCGCCACCCGCCGCCACTTGCGATAAACTCGCAGGGTTATGAAGTCAGAGCAGCGCCATAAGCTGAAGCAGAACGAGTTTGCCATCCAGGTCGCCAAGGCGACCGAGGCGTTTGGCACCTACAAGAATCAGATCGTCTTCGGCATCGTCGGCATCGTGGCCGTGGTGGTGATCGCCAGTGCGTGGTCGTGGTGGAGCGGGCGGACGGCGGCCAAGGCCGACGCCCTGCTGTCGGCGGCCATGCAGATTTACGACGCCCCGATCGTTCCGGCTCCGACCGTGCCCGGCGCGCAGCAGCAGGCCGGGACGTATCCCACCGAGCAGGCCCGGACCGACGCGGCCCTGGCGGCGTTCCAGCAGGTGGTCGATCAGTATCCGTCGACCACGGCGGGTGTGGCCGCGCGGTATCACCACGCGGCGTCGCTGGCCGCCACCGGGAAGTACGCCGAGGCCATCACCGGATTCGAAGCGGCCATCGCGGCGACCGACAGTCCCTTGTTCCGGGCCACGGCCAAACTCGGCCTGGCCGAAGCGGCCATCGCCAGCGGGCAGTTCGATCGCGGCATCCAGGTGCTCGAGGAACTGTCGGCCGATCGTGACGGCGTGCTGCCGGTCGACGGCGTGCTGATGCAGCTGGCCAAGGCCTATCAGAAGGCCGGCAAGAGCGGCGAAGCCAAAACCGCGTTCAAGCGCGTGGTCGACGAGTTCCCCGACTCGCTCTTCGTGCCGCAGGCGCGGACCGAGCTGGTCAAACTCGGATAAGAGCGGAAATTCACAACGAGGACTGGAGGCACTGGAGGCCCGCAGACTCAGGGGTTGGTGCCGCCTTCGGCGGCGAACACGCGAAAAAGGGCGTCCCGGACGAGCACGCGGTGCACTCAATCGCTTGTTCGTCCGAGACGCCCTTCTTCGCGTTGTCGGCCAGGCGATGCCTGGCCCCAACCCCTGAGCGTGCGAACACCTGCTGGCATTTCCTCCCAGCCCTCCGTGTCTCCTGTGAATGCTCTTCGGGTCAGGCCAGGTGATAGGTCAGCAGCTTGTAGACCAGCCGGGCAGCGACGAAGTTCGATGACCAGTGCCCGGGGATCGGGCACAGTTCCACCACGTCGGCGGCCACAACCTGACGCTCTTCGAAGACGCGTCTGACCAGTCGTGTGGTCTCGCGCCACGACAGGCCCCCCGCCTCGGGCGTGCCGGTCGCGGGGATCAGGCCGGGCTCCAGGCCGTCGAGATCAATCGTCAGATACACGGGCCCCGTCACCGCCTCCAGCACGCGGTCCATCCAGTGCGGGTCGTCGCGCATGTTCCAGTCGTAGAAGATCGTGGCGTTCAGGCCGGGCAGCGCCTCGACCTCTTCCTGCGAGATGTTGCGAATGCCCACCGAGACGAGGCGCGGCGCGTGGTCGAGCGACCGGCGCATGGCGGCGGCATGGCTGTTGGGTTCGCCCTGGTAGCCGTCCCGCAGGTCCGCGTGCGCATCGATCTGCAGCACCGTCAGGTTCGGGTGGCGCGCGGCGGCGGCCGCCACAAGCGGCGGCGTAATCGAGTGTTCGCCGCCCAGCGTCACCAGAAACTTCCCATCGTCCATCACGGCGCCGGCCGCGTCGCGAATGGCGGCGACGGCCTCGGGCATGGTGTGGTGGGTGAGATCCATCTCCGGCAGGGTGTAAATGCCTTTGGGATGCACGTCGGCGCCCATCTCTTCGTCCCAGAGCTCCACCTGCGCTGAGGCGAGCAGGATTTCCCGAGGACCGAACCGTGTGCCCGGCATGTACGACACGGTCTTCTCGAACGGGCACGGCAGGATGACGGCGGCCGACTCCTCGTAGGACTTGGCTTCGGGCAGCGCGCCGAGAAACGACAAGGCGGGCGCGTGATCGTATTCAGGTCTGGGCATTACTCACTCCGGGGCGAGACGAACTGCAGAAAGGTGAACTCGGCGGTCGGCGACAGGAAAATACCGTCAAGCTGCCGCCGGCCGACCGCGACGTTGGTTTTGTACCAGAGGCTGATGTACGGCGCGTCCTGCGCAATCAGCTCCTGCGCCTCGCCATACAGCCGCTTGCGCTCGGCCTCGTCGAGCGCGGAGGTGGCGGCGTCGATCAGGCGGTCGACGTCGGCGTTCCGGTAATACCCGCGGTTGAATCCGGCGGGCGGCACCTGAGAGGAATGAAAGGCGCGCCGCAGCATGTCCGGGTCGGTGACGCCGACCCACTGCAGCGTGTAGAGCTGCACGTTGCCGCGGATGACGTCCGCAAACAGCGTGGCGAATTCGTACGATCGCAGCTCGAGTGCGATCCCGACCTCGGCCAGCTGCTGCTGGATCACGGCGGCCTGCAGCCGGTAGGCCTCGGCGGTTGAGGTCTTGAGCGAGAGGCGCAGCCGGGGCGCCGGTCCGTCACCGTCCGGGTCGGGATACCCGGCCTCATCGAGGAGCTGCCGCGCCCGTGTCACGTCCCGATCGAAACGGAACGTCGAGGCGTTGTGCGCCCACGACATCGGCGGCACGATGCTGGTCGCGCGTTCGGCCAGTCCCTGCCGCAGGTGGTCAACGATGGCGCCGGTGTCGATGGCGAACCCAATGGCCTGGCGGAGCGCGCGATTCTGCAGGACGGGGTCACGCAGGTTGAACCCGAGATAGGCGTAGTCGGTGCCCGGCCCCGTGGCCACCTGCAGGTCGTCCGACTCGCGCAGACCCGCCACCAGGTCCGGCGACAGGTCGTTCACCACGAGGTCGATCGACCCTTTGCGCAGTTCAAGCCCCCGCATCGTCTCGTCGGGGATCACCCGCAGCACCAGTCCCTGGTTCTTCGGAGCGCCGCGATGGTACTCGGCAAACGGCGCCAACGTGGTGCTTTCATCGGGCACGAACGACTGCAGCCGGTACGGGCCGCTGCCAATCGGCGCGCGCGCGGCCTCGGGGCCGGTGCCCTCGGGGACGATGCCCATCACGAGGTTGATGGGGAAGGACGCGGAGGGCTCCGACAGCCGGAACGCCACGCGGTGTTCGTCAAGAATGTCCACCGCGCGCAGCGCGCGATACGCGCCCTTTCGGCCGGAGGCAAACGCCGGGTCGAGGAACCGCCGGAACGTGTAGGCGACGTCCCGCACGGTCAGCGCGCGTCCGTCATGGAAGCGCACGCCTGACGGGATGGTCACGACGTAGGTCGTCGGGTCGGGCCATTCCAGGGAGGTGGCGAGTGCGGGGGACACACGCAACTGGTCGTCGATGCGCAGCAACGGGTCGTACAGCAGTTGATGGATCTTCTGCGACGCCTCGTCGAGCCCGACCGCCGGGTCGAAGTTCGTCGGGCTGTTCGCCATGCCGATCACGATGACGTCGGCAGGCCGGGGCGGGGGCGCGGCGCAGGCGGCGAGCAGCAGGACGATGGAGACGGCAGCGCGTGCCCTCATTCACCGGCCTCCTTGGCAAGCTCGGCCAGCAGGTTCAGCGCCTCGAGCGGGGTGAGCCGGTCGAGGTTGAGTTGGCGCAGCCGTTCCACGACGGGATGTGTTTCGGGCGGGGCCTGGAAGAGGCCGAGTTGCGCCTGCGCGGGGGGCGGCGCCCCCGACAGTGCGGGTCGACCCCCACGCTGTAGTTCATCCTGTTCCAGCGATCGCAGGATCGTCGTGGCGCGCGCCACCACGGCCGGCGGCAGGCCGGCGAGGCGCGCCACCTGAATGCCATACGACCGGTCCGAGCGTCCGTCGACGACCTTGTGCAGGAACACGATGTCGTCCTTGAACTCGCGGGCGGCGACGTGGAAGTTCACCACGCCGGGGATCGCGTCGGCCAGGTCGGTGAGTTCGTGGTAGTGCGTGGCGAAGATCGTCTTGGGCCGCGCGCGGTCGCTCGTGGCCAGGTGTTCGGCGACGGCCCACGCCAGGCTGAGGCCATCAAACGTCGCGGTGCCGCGCCCGATTTCATCGAGGATGACGAGGCTGCGCGAGGTGGCGGCGTGCAGGATGGCCGCCGTCTCCTGCATTTCCACCATGAACGTCGACTGGCCGCGCGCGATGTTGTCGGACGCGCCCACGCGCGCGAAGATGCGATCGACGATCGACAGCTTCGCGCGCCGCGCGGGGACGAACGCCCCGGCCTGCGCGAGCACGGCCAGCAGCGCCGTCTGCCGCAGGAACGTCGACTTGCCGCCCATGTTGGGGCCGGTGAGGATGACCAGCTGCCGCGAGCTGCCGTTAAGCGAGACGTCATTGGGCACAAACGCCGACGCCACGTGGCGCTCCACCACGGGATGGCGGGCGTCGACGGCGCTGAACTCGTCGCCGTCGTGCAGGTGCGGCTTCGTGTAGTTGCCGGCGGCCGCCGTATCGGCCAGCGCGGCCAGCACGTCGAGCGCGGCCACCGAGCGGGCGGTGTCGAGGACCCGTGGCGCCTCGCCGGCGACCCGGGCCCGCAGGGCTTCGAACAACTCCAGCTCCCGCACGACGAGCCGCTCGTCGGCGTGCAGCACCTTGTCTTCGTACTCCTTCAGCGCCGACGTGATGTACCGTTCACCGCCGGCGATGGTCTGCTTCCGGATGTAGTCGGCCGGGATGTTCGCGAGGTTCGCCTTGGTGACCTCGATGTAATACCCGAAGACGCGGTTGTAGCGAATCTTGAGCGACGCGATCCCGGTGCGCGCCCGTTCCGCCTCTTCCATGGCGGCGATGGCCGTCTTGCCGCCCCGGCTGATGGCGCGCAGCTCGTCGATCTCCGCGTCCACGCCGTCGCGAATCACCCCGCCGTCCCGGGCCAGCGCGGGCGGTTCGTCGACCAGCGTCCGTTCAATCGCATCGCGCACGTCCACCAGGTCATCCAGCTCGGCGAGCAGGCTCAGCACCAGCGGCGCCTGGATGGGCGTGAGGATGGCGCGCAGGCGGGGCAGCAGCGTCAGCGACTGCCGCAGCGCCACCAGGTCGCGCGGACCGGCCGTGCCCAGCGACACCCGCGCCACCAGCCGCTCGAGGTCGTGCATCCCCTTGAGCAGGTCCCGCAGCTTCGCGCGTTCGGTCGACCGGAACGCAAAGTCTTCCACCGCATCGAGCCGATCCTGAATGCGCGCCAGTGCCACGAGCGGGCGGATGAGCCAGGCGCGCAGCAACCGGCCGCCCATCGAGGTGGCGGTGCGATCGATTTCATCGAGCAACGACCCCGCGCGGCCGCCATCCACGCCTTCGATCACGTTCAGATGCCGCAGCGTGACCGGGTCAATCAGCAGGCCGTCCGTCGTGACGCGGCGCGAGATGTCGCGGACGTGCGCCAGGTCGACCTTCTGCGTTTCGCGCAGGTAGCCGACGATCGCGCCTGCCGCCGCCGTCGCCGCCGGCGCATCGTCGAGCCCGTGCGCGGCCAGCGAGGCCGCGCGCACTTGATCGAGCAACACCTCGCGCGCTCGCGCGGGATCGAAGTGCCAGCCCTCGAGCCGGGTCACCCGCGGTGAGACCAGTGGTGGCACCCAGGCGCTGACGTCAGCGACGTCGTCGGCGATCAGCAGCTCTCTGGGGCGCAGCACGCTGACCTCAGCGGCCACCGCCGATGCCGCCGAAGCACCTTCCCATTCGGCCGCGGAAAACTCTCCGGTCGAGACATCGATGACCGCCAGGCCCACCCGCGGGCCGGGCAGGGCGGTGATGGCCGCCAGAAACGCCGGTTCGCGCGCGTCCAGATACGCCGCGTCGGTGAACGTCCCCGGTGAAATCACGCGTGTGACTTCGCGTTTGACGACGCCCTTGGCCTTCTTGGGATCTTCGACCTGATCACAGATGGCCACGCGGTAGCCCTGCCTGACCAGGCGGGCGATGTAGCCATCCACCGCGTGGAACGGCATGCCGCACATCGGAATCGCGGTGCCGCTGGCGTCCTTGGCGCGCGACGTCAACGTCAACTCGAGCACACGCGAGGCGACGATCGCGTCCTCGAAGAACATCTCGTAGAAGTCGCCCATGCGGAACAGCAGGATGGCGTCGCGGTGCTGCCGCTTCGCGTCGAGATACTGGCGCATGGCCGGAGTGGCGGCCGGGAGGGCGGGTACGGTTGTCACGGGATCGAGACTGACTGGCGCGAGTATAACATTCACGCATGGTCGTTCTCGCGTTCGAGACGGTGACACCGGCCGGCAGCGTGGCGCTCTGGCGCGAGGGTGTACTCACGGCCGCCGACGGCGACCGCGCGCAGCCGCATGCGGTGCGGCTGCCGGCGGCGCTCGTCGAGTGGCTCGACCGGCACGGTCTGACGCTGGCCGACGTCGATCGTCTGGCGGTGGTGGTCGGACCGGGCTCGTTCACCGGTGTGCGCATCGGCATGGCGTGCGCGCAGGGGCTGGCCGTCACACGCGGCTGGCGTGTGTCGCCGGTCGCCACGCTCGACGCGCTCGCCGAAGGGTGGCGCGCCCATCACGCCGCCGCGACGCCGGCCATCGTCGTCTCGTGCCTGGACGGGATGCGCGGTGAGGTCTTCACCGCCATTCATCGCTGGGACGGCGAGGCCTTCACGCCACTCCAGGACCCGGCCGTCCATGCGCCGGCGGGTGAGCGGCTGCTGGACGCGGACGCCCCCGTGGTCGTTGTCGGCAACGGCGCCGTGCGGTATGCGGACCACTGGCGGGCCTGCGGCGCCGAGGTGCTCGACGCCGCCGAACCGCTGGCCGCGTCAGCTGCGCGTCTGGCCGTGCGCGAGGACTGGCCGCAGGTGTCGCCGGACGGATTGTCGGCGGCCTACGTCCGGCCCCCCGACGTCGAACTGGCGCGGGCCCGCCGGTCATGACCGATCGCCTGGTCGTCAGGCGCGCCGCCGTCGGTGATCCCCTTGACGATGTGGCGGCGCTGCAGGAGGCGTCCTTCCATCGCGGCTGGGGTGTGGCGGCGTTGCGCAAGGAACTGACATCGGGCGCGGGCCGGTTGTACCGACTCGAGACCGGCACGGGCGAGCTCGTGGGCTTCTGCGCCTGCTGGATCGTGGCGCGGGAACTGCACATCAACAGTCTCGCCATCGCCCCGGCCTGGCGTCGTCAGGGGCATGCCCGGCGTTTGCTGCAGGCCGTGTTTCGTGAGGCGATTGCCGAGGGCGCGACCGCGGCCACACTGGAAGTGCGGCGGTCCAACGTCGCGGCGCTGCGGTTGTACGAGGGCCTCGGGTTCGAGCAGGCGGGCGTCCGTCGCAACTATTACGAGCACCCGGCCGAGGACGGCCTGGTCCTGTGGCGTTATGCGCTTGCCGACCCGGCAGGGGAGTGGTAAGGTGCGCTGCATATCGGAAAGGAGGCCGTGATGGCTGACGCTCCGGACATGCCGCTCTACGAGCAACTCGCCCGCCAGCACCAGACGCTCGACTCGCAACTGCAGGACCTCGCTCGATACCCCCTCCTCACCAGCGCCCAACGCGCGCGCGAAGTGGCCCTCAAGAAACGAAAACTTGCCCTGAAGGATCAGATGGCCGCGTTGCGCACGCCCGACCGCGCCGCCGCCCACCCCTGACCGCCGCGCGAGTAGTATGGTCGGGACCCGCCGCGAGGCGTGTCCCCGGACTGGGCCGGGGCACGCGCCGTGACGGGCTTGATCTGCCTTGATGCGAATTGATCGCGCTGCCGCGCCCTTCGTTCTGATCGCCGGCCTGCCGTCGGCCGGCCTCGCGTTGGCCGGCTGGTGGCTGGCGGCGGCTTTGGCTCTGGCGCTGCCGGTGGCCATCGCCTTGTTCTTCCGCGATCCCGACCGCACGGCGTCGCAGGATCCGACACTGGTCTTGTCGCCGGCCGACGGCAAGGTGATGTACGCCGGCCCCGCGCGGCCCGACGATGTGCCTGTCGGGGACACGGTGCCGGCCCCGTCCTGGCAGCAGATCACCATCTTCCTGTCGGTGCTCGACGTCCACATCAATCGCACGCCGGTCTCCGGGCGCGTGACGCGCGTGCGGTATCAGCCGGGCACGTTCCTGCCCGCCTACAAACCCGAATCGGCGCAGAACGAGCGTTCCGAGATCTGGTTCGACCATGGCGGCACGACGATCGTGGCCCGGCAGGTCGTGGGCATTCTGGCCCGGCGCGTCGTGTGCCGGCTGCAGGAAGGGCAGCAGGTGCGCGCGGGCGACCATCTGGGCTTGATGAAGTTCGGATCGCGCATGGATGTGTTCGTGCCGGCCACGGCGTCGCTCACCGTCAAGGCCGGCGATCGCGCGCGGGCGGGCGAAACGGTTCTGGCCCGGCTCCTGGTCTGAGGCGTGGGACAATAAGCCGATGATGTCGCTCGACAAGCGGACGCGTCGCGGCATGTATCTGCTGCCGAGCCTGTTCACGGTGGGCAACCTGTTCTGCGGGTATGCCTGCGTGATGTACGCGATGCGCGGCGATCTGGCGACGGCCGCGCCCTTCATCGGCATCGCCTTCCTGCTCGACGGACTCGACGGCCGGATCGCCCGGCTGACGGGGACCACCAGCGCGTTCGGCGTCGAGCTGGATTCCCTGGCCGACGTCGTGTCGTTCGGCGTCGCGCCGGCCGTGCTGGCGTTTGCGTGGGGCCTGTCGGAGCTGGGCCGCTGGGGGTGGGCCGCCGGGTTCCTCTACGTCACGGCCGCGGCCATGCGTCTGGCGCGCTTCAACATTCAGACCACCGGCCAGTCCGACAAACGGTATTTCATCGGCCTGCCCAGTCCCGCGGCGGCCGGCGTGCCGGCGGCGACGGTGTTTCTGTATCCCTATCCGCTCATCGGCACCGCGCAGGCCATGGCCGCCATTGCCGTCGTGGTCATCCCGGCCGTCCTGATGGTCAGCACGGTGAAGTTCCGCAGCTTCAAGACGATCAACTTCGGCTGGGACCGGTCGTACGGCAAACTCTTCGCCTTTGCGGCGTTGATCGTCATCATCGCCACCGAACCCCGCATCGCGCTGGTCGTGATGGCGTACGCCTACGTCGTCTCGGGCTTCGTTGAGCTGGCGGTCACGCGGCTGCGCGGCTCACGGACGCCGGCGTAACCGCACCGTCATCGTCGTGCCCTGCTGCGGCGCGCTGTCGGCGGTGATGATGCCGCCGCACGCCTCGATGTTGCGCCGGGCGTTGGCCAGTCCCAGGCCGGAACCGCCGGTCTTGGTGGAGAAATGCGGCTCGAAGGCGCGCGCCAGCGCGTCGGCGTTCATGCCGATGCCCGTATCGGTCAGCGTCACGACGACATGGGTGTCGTCGGCCCAACCGGCGCAGCGCAGGTCGCCGCCCTGCGGCATGGCCTGCAGGGCGTTTTCCACGAGGTTGGTCAGCGCGCGCGCCAGCAGGGTGCGGTCGGCATAGGCGGGCGGCAGATCCGCGGGCACGGCGTTTGTCACCCGCGTGTGTGAGGCCAGGCCGGGCAGATACGGCGCGATCACATCGGTCAGCAGTTCATGCAGCCGGACGTCGACCAGCGTCGGGGTGGGGGCTGCGGCGAAATTGGAGAACTCGGAGGCGATCTGCCGCAGCAGGCGCACCTGCTGCAGGATCGTCGCGATGCACTGATCGAACACGGGGCCGAGGGGCCGCTGCCGATCGTCGTGCACGCGTTGCAGGTGTTCGGCCGCCAGTTGAATCGGCGTCAGCGGGTTCTTCACGTCGTGGGCGACCTGCCGTGACATCTCGGCCCACGCCTTGAGTTCGTGCGTGCGGACCAGTTCGGCGCGTTGCTCGCGCAGCGTGGCCGCCATCGAGTTGAAGTCGGTGACCAGCCGCTGCAGTTCGTCGGCCGTGTCGGCGGCGATGCGGACGTCGAGCCGGCCGGAGGCGATCTGACGGGTGGCGCGTGTCAGGCGCGCCACGGGGTCGGCCACGCGTTGGGCCACCCAGGCGCCGAGGCCGGCCGACAGCAGCACGATCAGGATGGCGCCCAGCAGGATGCCGCGATTGAGGTCGGAGATCTCGCGTTCGATGGCGCGCTGCCGCGGCGCGAGCGGGACGAGCAACACGGCCTCCCGCCCCAGGCGCGGGACGGGCGCGGCGGCCACGAGGGACGTGAACAGGCCGGCCTGCGACTCTTCGACGAAGGTCGGCACGCGGTCGAGCGCGACCGCCCGATACGCGCGCGCCGGTGTGCGCTCGGGCAACACGCCCGAATCAAACAGGTCGCGCTGGCTCGTGGCGCGCAGCCGAGGGCCGTCGTAGACGTTGACGTCCTGGTTGATGATGCGGCCGATCCACACCATCAGGTCGTCGGTCAGCGGCCCCTGCTGCAGGGCGATCGTGTCCTCGAGCACACGCCGCGCGATCGTGGCCGCGCTGATCGCCTCGGTTTCGACGTCCGACCGCAGCTGCTCGCCCATGTAGGCGCTGAACGCCAGCGCGAGGACGGCCACCGGCAGCAGGGCCGTCAGCACGAACAGCAGGAACAGCTTGCGATAAAAGCTGGTGCGCACTTCGTCGACGACCGCCCGGAAGGGCGCGCGCGCCGGCGGGCTGATCGCGGCGGCCGCGCTGGCGCCGGCGATGAGCACGACGAAGACGAGTAACGCGAGCGCCGTGGTTTCGGCCAGGCGCGACAGATGTTCGAACGCGGAGGGTTCGGTGTAGCCGAGGGCGTAGATGCCCGCGCGGTCGTTGCGGAAGTAGACGCGGGCGCGGCCGGCGTCGGTCGTCCGCGTGATCCAGAACGGGTCGCGCGAGCGCTCGAGGCGCGCCAGCAGCGCATCATCGAGCGGCCAGGCGGCCGGGCCCGACGCAAAGAGCGGCAGCCGGCTCCAGCCGTACACCACCACCTGCAGCCGGTCGGCCAGCGCCCCGGCGCCCTCGGGCCGCCGGTGCACGTCGAACGGCGATCGCGCCGCCAGGTACGGCAGCGCGCGGTAGTCGAAGATCACGTGCAGCACGATGGCGCCGCGCACGCGGCCCGCGGCGTCGCAGACGCCACGTTCGGCGTGCAGCATCCGGAGTTCTTCGGATCGGTCCACCTCCCCGTAGATGTCCCAGTCGCAGCGCAGGTCCATCATGGATTGATCGAAGCCGTACTCGGGGACGTTCAGCGCAAAGCGGCTCGTGAGCGTCCGGTCGGGGCCGTAGAGGTCCACGGCGGACGTCAGCCGCTCACGCGACAGCCCTGTGCGGCTCCATACGCGGAAGGCCGCGTCGGTGGTGACCGCGGCGGCGCCGGGAGCGCGATCGACCAGCGCGGAGAGATCGCCGAGTCCGTCGATCTCCGCGGTGGCCTGCCGCAGCACCTCCAGCAGATGCGCCGGGTGATCCACCGTGGCGGGCGCGTGCACCGTCTCGATCGCGGTGTCGGTGGCGCGTTGCGCCGACACCGAGACGATGGGATCGATGATGAGCGCCGGCAGGACGGTGGCGCCGCACAGCCAGAGCAGGCGCGTGGACTGTGTCGAGTGCCGATAGCGGCGCCGCAGGGGCGCGGCGGCCAGCGCCGCGACCGACAGCAGCAACGCCGCCGCCACGACGATCGGGGCCATCGCCTCGGCCGACGGCCACCAGGGGCGCGCCGCGCTCAGGGCGGCCGCAGGCAGGCTGCCCAGCGCGATCACCGCGACGCCCCAGCGGCCGCGCCACTGCACACGCCAGCGCTCCACAACGAGCGCCAGAACGGTGACCCCGCTCCAGATCGCCGCCAGCGCGAGGATGAGCCGCGTCAGATGAATCCACAACACTCCGGCGTCGAACGGAAACAACGGCGAGGCGAGGCGGTCGAGCCGGTCGACCGCCAGCCGCGTGTCGATCAGGAACGCGAGCCCGGCCAGCAGGACCGCCACCCACGCGCCGGCGCCGATCAACGCGAGCGGCAGCCGCCAGTCCGTGCGCGCGACAGCCCGCCGGCGGACGCCGCGCCACCAGCACGAGACGGGCCAGGCCACGGCCGCGCCGAGTGCGGCCGCCGCGACCGCCAGTTGGCCCGTGACCAGCGACAGCGAGGCCCACTGGGTCAGCGCGCGTGTGGCCAGCCCGGCGCCGAGCAGCAGCAGCGCCAGGCCGGCGCTCCAGAACGCAAACGCCGGGCCGTTCGCGCGCCGCCGCCGTGCCAGGACCCACGTGCTGGCGGCCCACACGGCCAGCGCCAGCAGCGGCGCGAGCGCCGCGGCCCACGTCCGGCCACGAAAGACGGTCCGCGCCTGCGCCACCGTGGCGGGATCCCAGCTGACGTGGACGAGCGGCCGGCCGCGATCGTCGTTCACGACGATGGCGTACGCGGTGGTGGGTGGCGCGGCGGCCGGCGACAGGCGCACTTCGCCCAGTGCAGTGACCAGCGGGTAATCGGTCGTGCCGGCCAGGCGATCGCCGGGCGCGATGATCCGTTCGGCCGTGACCAGGCCGATGGATCGGCTGCCGTCGGTCACCGGATGGATGGCGAGCAGGCGCAGACCCAGCGCGCCGGGCGACACCACGATGGCGGGCGCGCCGCTGGCGGCCACCAGCGCGGCCTGGGCGTCGAGGTCTTCCGCCGGGCCATCGCTCCAGGCCAGCAGACGGAAGCCACCGGACCCATCCGGCACGTACAACGTGACGGCGTGCAGCGGGGAGGTGGGCAGGCGGGCCGCGTCGAGCGCGGCGAACAGTTCGGCGCGGCGATCGGGCGCCGTGGTGGCCGCGGCAATCAGCGCGTGATCGCGCGCGACGCGTTCGGCGACGGCGCGCAGGCGGGCGGCGCTGTCGATCAGCCGATGCCGCACTTCCGCCTCAAGGCGCGGCCCGGCGTCGGCGGGACCCGCGCCGAAGCGCGCGCGTTCCCACGTCAGACCGCCCGCCGCGGCGGCCAGAGCGGCGCCGAGGGCCGCGATGACGAACGGACGTCGAAGCACCGTGGGCTATACTCGCACGGATGCGCGGCAGCCTTGGCGGCCTTCCGTTGCGCGCGGCGCTGACGCGCGGGGCCTGCATCGCCGCGGCCAACTGGCCGCTGGTCCTCTTCCAGTTCCTCGTGGTCGCGACGTATCGCGCGGCGGTGGCCGTGCCGGTCGTCGGTGGCATCTTCGTGGCCGCCGTGCTCGTCGGCGGCGACATGGGCGGATGGCTGGCCGAGGATCTGCGCGCCGCGACGGGACTGGTGGCGGCGTCCCTCGCTGGGCGCCCCGAAGCCCTCGTCACGTTCCTCGTTGCGGTCGGCCTGGTGGCGGTCGGTGGCGCGACCGTGGTGTTCCTCATGCAGGCCGGCGCCGGCGCGTTGCTGGTGGACGCCGAATCGCGCGCGGACGCCACGCAGCGCGGCCCGTTCACCACGGGTCTCTGGCGCGCAGCGGCGGTGTTTTCACTGGCGGGGCTCTTTGCCGGGATGGCGCGGTTTGGCGGCCGGTTCCTGCGGCTGGGCGCGTGGCTCTGTCTGGCCTACGCGATCGTCGGGCTCGTCACGCTCAGCGGTGTGTGGGCGCTGTTCCTGCTGATGGTGGGGGGGCCGTGGAGCGCGCTGGGCAGTCTCGGCACGGTCATCGCCCTGGCCGCCACCGCCGTGGTGCTGGGGGCCATCAATCTGGCTTACGTCCTCATCCAGGTCATCGTCGTCACCGAGGACGTCGGCCTGCGCCGCGCGGTGTCGCGGCTCGCGGCGTTTGTCCGGCACGACGCCCGCCAGGTGGCCGGCGTGTTCGGGGTGGTGACGGCGTTGGGCGCGCTGGCGTGGGCCGCGTCGCTGCTGGCGACGGCCGGGCTGGCGCTGATTGCCTGGGTCCCCATCGTGGGGCTGGCGGTAGTACCCTTGCAGATGGCCGCCTGGCTGGTGCGCGGCCTGGTCTTTGATTACATGGCCCTGGCGGCGTGGAGCGCGTACCAGAGCCAGTACCGCCGTTTTGTGGATCCGGCGCTCGACGAGCCGCCGGCGCTCTGGGTGTCACGAGCATGATCACGTTTGATGCGTTTTTCTCCCGCGCCGGGCAGTCGATGCGCGAGTCGGCCATCCGCAAGATGGGCACGGTGCTGGCCGACGCCCGCGACATGGTGTCGTTTGCGCCCGGGTATCCGTCCGAGTCGACCTTCCCGTGGGACGCGTTCCGGGCCATCGCCGACGATCTGCTGAGCGGCCGGCAGGGCACGGTGTTGCAGTACGGCGCCACACGCGGCCTGCGCCCCTTGCTCGAAAGCCTGACCGGCCTGCTGGCCGAGCGCGGGATCACCAGCCATCCCGATCGGCTGACGGTGACCAACGGGTCGCAGCAGGGGCTGGATCTGCTGGCGCGTGTGCTGCTCGATCCCGGCGACGTCGTGTTGGTCGAACTGCCGTCGTATACCGGCGCGATCACGGCGTTTCGGAACGTGGGCGCGGAGCTGGTCGGTGTGGCGCAGGAGGCCGACGGCCTCGACCTCGAGGCGCTGGACCGCACGCTGGTCCGCGTGCGCGCCGAGGGGCGCACGGTCAAGTGCCTCTACGTCGTGCCCAACTTCCAGAACCCGACCGGGCTGCTCATCAGCCTCGACAAACGCCGGCGTCTGCTCGACTGGGCCGCGCGCAACCAGCTGCTGATCGTGGAGGACGATCCCTACCGGGATCTGTACTTCGAGGACGTGACGCGCGAATCGGAGACACGGCCCATTGCCGCCGATGACACCGAGGGGCGGGTGATCTATCTCAGCAGCTTCTCCAAGACGCTCGCGCCCGGCGTGCGCGTGGCGTGGATGCATGCGGCGCCCGCGCTGACGGCGAAGTTCGAGGTGGCCAAGCAGGCGGCCGATCTCTGCACGGGAGGGCTGGCGCAGCAGATCGTCGATCAGGCCATCCGGCGCGGCGTGCTCGCGGCGCAGGTGCCGGTCCTGCGGCGTCACTACCAGGCGCAGCGTGACGCGATGGCGTCCGCGTTGTCGAGCGCATGCCCGGGGGCGCTGGCCTGGTCGGCGCCGCGCGGCGGCTTCTTCCTCTGGGCGCAACTGACCGGGGCCGTCGACGGCGACGTGTTGCTGCCGTTTGCGCAGGCGCGCGGCGTCATCTACGTGGCCGGCAGCGCGTTTTTTGTGTCGGGTCAGGAACGCCGCTTCATTCGCCTGTCGTTTTCGTCCGCCTCGCCCGAGCGGATGCAGGAGGGCGCGCGGCGGTTGGCCGCGGCGCTTACCGACGCGGCGGCGCCGCCGGTGGCCACGGCAGCGGCGTCCCCGTCAGTGTCGACGCGGGGGTAACCGCCAGCGTCCGCCGGGCGAACGCCTCGATGGTGCGCGACTGGTCGGCGGCCGTCAGCCGCGCCAGACGCAGATCGGCGCCCTCGCCGGCCGTGGCCAGCAGCGTGGCGCCGCGCGCATCGGGCAGCGGCGACGCCAGCGTCCCGGCACGCCGGCCCGACGTCGCCAGGAGCAACTGCACCGCGCCGTTCGAGTGCGGGACCAGCACCATGCCCGCATCGGCCGACAGGCCTTCCACGATCCGTTCGCTCAGCTTGGCGTTCCAGGCCAGCGTGCCGTCGCGTTCCCGGTGCGCGCGGACGCTGTTGTCCAGCGCGCCGAAATAGATGTGGGTGGCGTCGGCCGCCAGCCGGCTGACGGCCGGCAGGTTGACGGCGAACGACCACTCCGGCCGGCCGTCGCGTTGACGGAACGCGGTGAGCCGCCCGCCGGCCGACACGTACAGCCGCCCGTGCGCGGCCAGGATCTGCCCCGGCCGCGGCGCCACCTGCGTCGTCCAGCGCACCTGCCCGGTCGAGACCTGCCAGGCGACGAGGGAGCCGTCGTCGAAGACGCCAAAGAGTCCGTCGCCGTCCACGGTGAGCGGCGCCGCCAGCCGCGCGGGCGGGTGCGGGGCGGTCCACTGCGGCGCGCCATCGGCCGCGCGCAGACCGGTCACGTTCCCGTCGGCGGTGATCACGAACAGCCAGCCCGCGCGGTACGCGAGCGGGGCCGTGACGCCGGCGGCCGGCCAGCGCCATTCCACGTGGCCGGTGACCTCGGACAGGGCGGCGATGTGACCGTCGGCGGCGGCAAACACGCGGCCATCGGCCACCAGCGGCGTCGCGGTGCCGGCCATCGCCGCGCTCCATTGCGGCGCGCCTGACGCCCACGCCAGCGCGTCCAGCCGCGACTCGGCCGCCACGATCAGGCGCGTCTCGCCGACAATGAGACGCACGGACTCTCCAAACGGCAGCGCCGAGGACCAGATCGGCGTGAGAGGCGACAGAGGCACCGCGCGTTCCTGCGCGGTGACGGCGGTCAGCGCGCAGCAGAGCAGTGCGAACAGGGGCGGCAGTCGGGGACCCACGGCTTATAATATCGGGATTCCCGCGGTCGCCTGTGACGCATCAAACCATCCTCGTTCTCGATTTCGGATCCCAATACACCCAGTTGATCGCGCGACGCCTGCGCGAACTCTCGGTGTACTCGGAGATTCTCCCGTTCAACACGCCCGCCAGCGTCCTGGCCGCGCGCGCGCCCGCAGGGATCATCCTGTCGGGGGGGCCGCGCAGTCTGTCGGAGGAGGGCGCGCCGCGGCCCGACCCCGGCATCTGGTCGCTCGGCCTGCCGATCCTCGGCATCTGCTACGGCATGCAGGTGATGACGGAGCAGTTCGGCGGCGCGGTGGCCCGGGCGTCGCACCGCGAGTTCGGCCACGCCATCGTCGACGCGGCCGGCTCGACCTCGGCCTTGTTTGCCGGCGTGCCCGCGTCGCTGCGGGTGTGGGCCAGCCATGGCGACTTCGTCTCGGCGGCGCCGCCCGGGTTCGCCGTGAGCGCCACATCGGCCAACGCGCCCGTGGCGGCCATGCACGACGACACGCGGCGGTGTTACGCGCTGCTGTTCCATCCGGAAGTCGTGCACACCGAACACGGTGCCGATCTGCTGCGGAACTTCGCGTTCGGCGTCTGCGGATGCCGCGGCGATTGGACGATGGCGGGATTTGTCGAGGAAAGCGTGGCCCGCATCCGGGCGCAGGTGGGCGAGGGGCGGGTCGTGTGCGGACTGTCGGGCGGCGTCGACTCGACCGTCGCGGCGCTGCTCATCCACAAGGCCATCGGCCCGCGGCTGACCTGCATCTTCGTCGACAACGGGCTGCTGCGCCACAACGAGGCGCAGCAGGTGCGCGAGCGCTTCGTACGGCTCGGGCTGCATCTGGTGTTCGCCGATGCGGCCGATGAGTTCCTCTCGCGGCTCGAGGGTGTCAGCGATCCCGAGCAGAAGCGCAAGATCATCGGCGCCGCGTTCATCGACGTGTTCGAGGCGGAGGCCCGGGCGCTGGGCGACTTCGAGTTCCTCGCGCAGGGCACCTTGTATCCCGACGTCATCGAGAGTGTGTCGGTCCGCGGTCCGTCCGCGGTCATCAAGAGCCATCACAACGTCGGCGGCCTGCCCGAACGCATGAAGTTCCGGCTCGTTGAGCCGCTGCGCGAACTGTTCAAGGACGAAGTCCGCGCGCTCGGCACGACGCTGGGGCTCGAGGACGAGTTCGTGTGGCGCCAGCCGTTCCCGGGGCCGGGTCTGGCCGTGCGACTGCTGGGGCCGATCTCCCGGCCGCAGCTGGCCCTGCTGCGCGCCGCGGATGCCATCGTCGCCGACGAAGTGCGGCGCGCCGGGTGGTACCGGAAGTTGTGGCAGTCGTTTGCGGTGCTGCTGCCGGTTCAGAGCGTCGGCGTGATGGGGGATGAGCGTACGTACGAATACACGGTGGCGATTCGCGCGGTGGAGAGCCGGGACGGCATGACGGCCGACTGGGCGCGCCTGCCGCACGACCTGCTCGCCACGATTTCGTCGCGCATCGTGAACGAGGTGCGCGGGATCAACCGCGTGGTGTACGACATCAGCTCGAAGCCGCCGGCGACGATCGAGTGGGAGTAGGCATGCCCGAGTTCGTCCACCTGCACCTGCACACCGAGTATTCGCTGCTCGATGGCGCGTGCCGGATTGGCGAATTGCTCGACCGCGTCGCGGCCCTGAAGATGCCGGCCGTGGCCGTGACCGAACACGGCAACATGTTCTCGGCCGTCACGTTCCACGACGAAGCCAAGAAACGCGGTCTGAAGCCGATCCTCGGCTGCGAGGTGTACGTCGCGCCCGGCGACCGGCGCGACCGTTCGGGCACCCCGGGGGAGACGGCGAACCACCTGGTGCTGCTGTCGGAGACGACCGAGGGGTTTCACAACCTGATGAAACTCGTCTCGGCCGGCTACACCGAAGGGTTTTATTACAAGCCCCGGATCGACAAGGCGCTGCTGGCGCAACACAGCAAGGGCCTCATCGGCCTGAGCAGCTGCCTCAAGGGCGAGGTGGCGACGGGCATCCGCACCGACCAGGCGCGCAAGGCGCTGGACGCCGCGGCCGTGTACCGCGACATTCTCGGGCCGGAGCACTTCTTCCTCGAGATGCAGTACCAGGGCATCGAGGAACAGAAGATCGTGAACACGGGGTTGCTGCCGATTGCGCGCGATCTCGGCCTGCCGCTGGTCGCCACCAACGACGTCCACTACCTCAAACACACCGACCAGCATCCGCACGACATCCTGCTGTGCATCGGCACCGGCAAGAACGCGAGCGACGAAAAGCGCCTGCGGTACCACGGCGACCAGTTCTTCCTGAAAACGGCCGAGGAGATGGCCGTCGTGTTCGGCGATCATCCCGACGCGCTGGCCAACACCGTGCGGATCGCCGAACGCTGCCAGGTCGACATCCCGTCGAACGTGCACCACCTGCCCGAGTTCGACGTGCCGCCGGGGTTCACGACCGACACCTATTTCGAACACACCGTGCGGCAGGGGTTCGCCGAGCGGCTGGGGCGGTGGAAGGAGATGGAAGCGGGCGGCCTGCTGCGGCACAGCCTGGCCGAGTACGAGACGCGCCTGACCTACGAGATCGACATGATCCGGAAGATGAAGTACGCCGGGTACTTCCTGATCGTGTGGGACTTCATCCGGTACGCGCGTGAGCGGCAGATTCCCGTGGGCCCGGGCCGTGGATCGGCGGCGGGCAGCCTGGTGGCGTACTGCCTGCGCATCACGGACGTCGATCCGATGCACTTCGACCTGTACTTCGAGCGCTTCCTCAATCCGGAACGCGTGACCCTGCCCGACATCGACATCGACTTCTGCGAACGCCGGCGCGGCGAGGTCATCCAGTACGTCACGCAGAAGTACGGCCGCGAAAACGTCGCGCAGATCATCACCTTCGGCACCATGAAGGCCCGCGCCGTCGTGCGCGACGTCGGCCGCGTCATGGAGTTCCCGATCTCGGAGGTCGACAAGGTCGCCAAGCTCATTCCCGGCACGCTCGACATGAATCTCGACAAGGCGCTGGAGGAAGTGCCCGCGCTGGCCGAGCTGGAGCGCAAGGACGAACGGGTGCGCGAGCTGATGAAGGTCGCGAAGCGGCTGGAAGGCATGACGCGGCACGCCTCGGTGCACGCCGCCGGTGTCGTCATCGCCCCGAGGCCGGTCGTGGAGTTCGCGCCGCTGTACCGCAGCCAGAAGGACGAAATCACCACGCAGTGGGCCATGAAGGAAGTCGAGCGGGTGGGCCTGCTCAAGATGGACTTCCTGGGCCTGAGCACGCTGACGCTGCTCGATGACGCCGTCAAACACATCAAGGAAACGACCGGCGTCGAGATCGACCTCGACCACCTGCCGCTCGACGACGCGAAGACGTATCAGCTGTTTTCCAACGGCCAGACACACGGCGTCTTCCAGTTCGAGAGTTCGGGCATGCGCGAGACGCTGCGCAAGGCCAAGCCGCAGTGTCTGGAGGACCTGATCGCCCTCAACGCGTTGTACCGGCCGGGGCCGCTGCGCGCCGGCGTCGTCGACGACTACATCAACCGCAAACACGGCCGCGCCGAGATCAAGTACGACGTGCCCGCGATGGAACCGTCGCTCAAGGAGACGTACGGCATCATCGCGTACCAGGAGCAGGTCATGCGCCTGGCCAGCGACCTGGCCGGGTTTTCGCTGGGGCAGGCCGATGAACTGCGCCGCGCGATGGGCAAGAAGGACGAAAAGAAGATGGCCGCCACGCGCGAGCGCTTCATGTCCGGCTGCGCCGAACGGGGCATCAGCGAGAAGAAGGCCACCAAGATCTTCCAGTTCATCGAATTCTTCGCCGGCTACGGCTTCAACAAGTCGCACTCGACCACCTACGCCCTGCTGGCGTATCAGACCGCGTACCTCAAGGCCAATTACCCGAGGCACTTCATGGCGGCGCTGCTGACCATCGAGTCGCAGTCGTCCGACAAGGTCGCGTTGTACCTGGCGGAGTGCCGGGAGCTGGGCGTGCCGATCCTGCCGCCCGACATCAACCGCAGCGAGTGGCAGTTCGTCGTGCAGCCCGACGGGGTGCGCTTCGGGCTGGGCGCCGTCAAGGGCGTCGGCGAAGGCGCCGTGCAGTCGCTGCTGGCGGCGCGCGCGGCCATGGGCGGCCGGATCACATCGCTGTTTGCGCTGGCGGAGCAGATCGATCTGCGACTGGCGAACAAGAAGGTCTTCGAGTGCCTGATCAAGGCCGGCGCCTGCGACCTGTTGTCGCCCGAGCAGGGCCGCGACTATCTGGCCTGGCGCCCGCGCCTGCTGCAGGGCGTGGATCGCATTCTCGATCACGGCAGCCGGCACCAGCGCGACCGCGACCAGGGCCAGTCGAGTCTGTTCGGGGGCGAGGAGGAAGCGGGGGCGCCGCTCGACGACCAGGCGGTGTTGCCCGACGCGGCGCCCTGGACCGAAACCCAGGCCCTGACGTTCGAGAAGGAAGCGCTCGGCCTGTACATGAGCGGGCATCCGCTGCAGCGGTACGCCGAGGTCATCGCCGCGAACCGCGCGTTCCCGGTGTCGGCGCTGACGCGGTCCGAGCCCGACGTGCAGGCGGCCGGCATCGTGTCGGGGCTGCGCCCGCTGAAGACCAAACGCGGCGACCGCATGGCGGCGTTTAACCTGGAAGATGAAGCCGGCAAGGCTGAAGTGGTCGTCTTTCCCGAGGCGTTCGCCAAGTACGGCAGCCTGGTGACCGACGATGCGCTGTTGCTCGTGCGGGGGAAGTACGAACGCGACGAGGAAACCAGCAAGATGGTCGCCAGTGAGATCATGACGCTGGAGGCCGCGCGCGAACGCACGGTCCGCGAAGTGCAGATCGTGCTCGCCGGACAGGCGGCGGCGCGTGACCGGCTGCGGTCGCTCGTCGAGGTGTTCGAACGGCACCCGGGCGACCGTCGTGTCGCCCTGTGCGTCGATCTGCCGGGGGGCACCGGAGGGCTGCGCGTCCGCACGGCGACGTCGCACCGGATCAGGCCCAGCGAAGGGTTTGTGCGGGATGTCGAGGCGTTGTGCGGGCCCGGCACCGTCCATCTCAGGTGACGAGATGGCGAGGTGCCGAGGTGGCGAAGTGGCGAGATGACCAGATGCGAGGGAGAGGCTGATGCCTGCTGAGACGCTCGAATTCGAGGAACCGGTCGCGATTCTGCTCAAGGAGATCCAGGCGTTGCGGCTGATGCCGTCCACGCCGGAGCGCGCGCTCACCATTGAGCGGCTGGAGACGCGTGTGCAGGAACTGCGCGCGGAACTGTTCTCCCACCTGACGCCGTGGCAACGTGTGCTCGTCGCGCGGCACCCGGACCGGCCCGTCATGCTCGACTACGTCGGCCGCCTGTTCACCGGGTTCACCGAACTGCACGGCGACCGCCGGTTCGCCGACGACAAGGCGATCGTCACGGGCATGGCGCATTTCCACGGCCAGCCCGTGTGCATCGTGGGCCACCAGAAGGGCACCGACACCAAGCAGAAGATCTACCGGAACTTCGGCTACGCCAAGCCCGAGGGGTACCGCAAGGCGCTGCGGGTGATGCGGATGGCCGAGAAGTTCAAGCGGCCCATCATCGTGTTTGTCGACACGCCCGCGGCCTATCCCGGGGTGGAGTCGGAAGAGCGCGGCGTGGCGGAAGCGATTGCGTTGAACCTGCGCGAGATGGCGCTGCTCGACACGCCGATCGTGGTCGTCGTCTGCGGCGAGGGCGGGTCGGGCGGGGCGCTGGGGATCGCCATCGGCGACCGGGTGCTCATGCAGGAGTTCGCGGTGTATTCGGTCATTCCGCCGGAGGGCTGCGCGGCCATCCTGTGGCGTGACGCGGCCCGCAAGGTTGAGGCGGCCGAAGCGCTCAAGATCACCGCGCCCGACCTGCTGGCGATGCGCGTGATCGACGAGATCGTGCCCGAGCCGGTGGGCGGGGCGCATCTGGATCACGCGCTGGCGACGGCGCTGCTCGACGAGGCCCTCGCGCGGCACCTCGCCGAGGTCTCCGCGATGTCGTCGGCCGACCGGCTCGAGGCGCGCTACCAGAAGTTCCGGGATATCGGCCACGAGGGGCACGCCTTCGTGAGCGCTCCGCTGCCAGCCGCCGGAGCGTGATGGTTCGCCGACTCTGGGAGGAGGTGCCCGCCGATCCCGCGGGCACGTCGCGGCTGACCGACGCGCTTGGCGTTCCGGGCGTCATCGCGCGGCTGCTCGCGCAGCGGGGCCTCGACGATCCGGCCGCCGCCGACCGCTTCCTCAATCCCAGTCTGTCGCACCTGCATGACCCCTGGCTGCTGGCCGACATGCGGCCCGCGATTGCGCGCCTGCGCGCGGCCGTGCAGGCCCGCCAACGCATCGTGGTACACGGCGACTACGACGCCGACGGCATCACGTCGACCGCGTTGCTGCGGCGCGCGCTCGAGGTGGTCGGGGCGGACGTGGGGCATTTTGTGCCCGACCGGATGAAGGATGGGTATGGATTGCAACCAGAGACCATCCGCCGGCTCGCGGCCGAAGGCGCCAGAGTCATCGTGTCGGTGGACTGCGGCATCCGCGCCGGAGAAGCGGCCGACCAGGCCCGCGCGCTCGGCGTCGATTTGATCATCACGGACCACCACGAACCCGAGGCGAGCCTGCCCCGCGCGGTGGCGGTCATCAATCCGCGCCGGCCGGATTGCGCCTATCCCGAGAAGTCGCTGGCCGGCGCCGGTGTGGCGTTCAAGGTGGTCCAGGCCTTGCTAGAGGACAGCGGGGCCAGCCGGGACCTGCTGCCGTCGTTTCTCAAACTCGCCGCCATCGGGACGATGGCGGACGTGGTGCCGCTGGTCGGGGAGAACCGCGTGATTGCGCGGTATGGGCTGGACGGGCTCACGCGTGGCCCGCATGGCACCGGACTGGAGGCGCTGTTGGAGGAAAGCGGCCTGGTGGGCAAGCGGCTCGACAGCTTTCACATCGGCTTCGTCCTCGCGCCGCGGTTGAACGCGGCGGGCCGGATGAGTCATGCCGGTCTGGCGGTCGACCTGCTGCTCGCGCGCGGGCGCGACGACGCCGCGCGCCTGCAGGCGCGAACGCTGGCGCGGCAACTGACCGAGGAGAACACGCGCCGGCAGGACAGCGAAGCCGGCATCCTCGCCGAGGCGCGCAAGATGGTCGAGAACGATCCCGCCATCGGGGCGCACAACCTGTTGGTCGTCGCCGCGGAGGGCTGGCACCGCGGTGTGGTGGGCATCGTCGCATCGAAACTGGTGGACCAGTTTCACAAGCCCGCCATCGTGATTGCCATCGATCAGGGCGTGGGGCACGGATCGTGCCGCAGCATTCCGGCGTTCGACATGCTGGGCGCGCTCGAGGCGCACCCGGATCTGTTCGTGAAGTTCGGCGGCCATCGCCAGGCGGCTGGCGTGACGGTGGAGGCCGCCCGTCTGCCGGAGGTGCGCCGGCGTCTGACCGACTGGGCCAACGCGCGGCTGGAGCCCCGGGATCTGCGGCCGAGGCTGCGCATCGATGCGCCGCTGGGCCTGCGCGAGATCACGGGGGATGTCGTCGAGGGACTGGCCCGGCTGGGACCCTTTGGGATGGCAAATCCGAAACCGATCTTTCGCGCCGCGCCGGTGGACCTGGTCGAGGCGCCCCGTGTGCTCAAGGAACGGCACTTGTCCTTGATCTTCCGTCAGCAGGGCCGGTCGTTTCGCGGCGTCGCGTGGCGGGCGGCCGAACGTGAGCCGTTTCTGGCGGCCAACCGCTTCGGACTCGAACTGGCGTACTCGCTCGACGAAAATGAGTTCCGTGGGGAACGGGTGACCGAACTGACCGTGGCCGACGTGCGCACACCCGAACCGGCGGAGGCCGCGTCATGAGGTGGCAGACGCTGGTGCGCCTGCTGCTGGGCGCGACGCTGATTGGCGTCTCCGCGCTCGTCGCCCTGCAGTGGCGCGAGCGGGAGGTCCCGGTAGAGCCGCCGGTGACCGTGTCGCTGAGCGACCCGACCGCTCAGAGTGAAAGCGAAGGGGGCAAGCTCGAGATCTTCGACGGGGACGTGGTCGCGTACACGATTGACTACGGCAAACGCCTGTCGTTTGCCGATGGCCGGAACGTGTTCCAGGACGCCACGATCCGGTTCGCGCGCGGCGGCGTGCCCCATGTGTTGTCGGCTCCCGAGACCGAAGCGGTCGGCAAGGCCGGCCCGGCCGGCAATCAGCCCGAGCGGCTGATCTTCCGGCGAGGCGTCACGCTGACGGCCGAGGGCGGAGTGGCCGTCCGCACGTTGGAAGAAGCCACGTTCTACAACAACGAGCAGAAGGTCGTGATGCCCGGCGCCATGACGTTTGAACGCGGGCGCCTGTCGGGCGGCGGCGTCGGCGCCGATCTCTACATGGACCGGTCCGTGTTGTGGATCAACGATCAGGCGACGCTGACGGTGGCGCCGGATGCGGAGGGGGGCGCGCCCATCGAGGCGCGCGCCAGACGCATCGGGCTGGCGGAGGCCGACCACTACATGGTGCTCGAGGATCAGGCGTCGATGACGCACCAGACGCGACGGCTCAGCGCGGCGATGGCGCGGGTGAGTTTCACTCCCGTCGGCGACACGGTGCAGTACATCGAACTGCGCGGCCAGTCGGCCGTGCGGTCCCTCGATCCGCGGGCGGCCGATCCGCAGTTGACGGCCGAGAACATCAATCTGGAGTTCGCGCCGGACACGGGACGGCTGACGCACACGCGGCAGGTGGGCGGCGCCGTGATCGAGATCCGCGAGACCGGCGGCGTGACGCGGGTGGCCGGCTCCGAGATCGACACGTTCGTCGGCCCGGACGGCGAGACGTTGACCAAGCTGCAGGCCACCGCGCCGGTCGCCGTCGCGCTGCCGCGCCAGGACGCGCAGCCGGCGCGGACCATCGACGCGTCGTGGCTGCTGGCCGAGGGCAGCGGCACCAAGGGACTCGACCGCGCCGTGTTCGACGGCGGGATCACGTATCGCGAGAGCCGGCCGGGCGGCCGGGGCGCACCCGCGGAGACGCGCGTGGTGACGGCCCGTTCGCTGCAGCTGCGCCTGGCGGGTGATCTCGCCGATGTCGAATCGGCGACCTTCCGGCAGGACGTGAAGATCGTCGATGGCCGGTTGACGGCGACCGCGGAGACCGCGGTGTACGACAGCGCGGCGGAGACGCTGCAACTGCGCGCGGGAGGCGACAACCGGGCCGCGCGTCCGCGCGTCGTCGACGCGGAACTCGAGGTCGACGCGTCGGAAATCGATGCGGACCTGAAGACCGACGCCTTTGACGCCCGGGCGACCGGCGCCGACCGGGTCGAGTCGTTCTTCAAGCCCGGCGCCCGGGCGCCGGCCTCCCCGTCCGGGCAGGGCCTGTTTGAAGCGGGGCAACCCATCGCGGGCGCGTCGAGCCGGCTGCAATACAGCCGGACCACCGGTCTGGCGGTGTATCAGGGCGCGGCGTATCTGCGTCAGGGCGAGTCGAGTCTGGCCGGTGATCGCATCGAGTTCGACGACCGTCGCAGCGACGTCCGCGCGACCGGCAAGGTGGTGTCGCGACTGGATCTGGATCCGGAGGATCGGCCGGCGAGTGGCGCGGCGCAGCCGGTCCGCATCAGCGCCAACGCGCTGGTCTACACCGAATCCGCCCGGACCGGGGTCTATACGGGCGGCGTGGTGTTTGATGGCGCCACGGGCGAGCAGCTGCGCGGCGATCGGCTGACGCTTCAGCTGGAGAAGAACGAGCGTCGGCTGGCGTCGATGGAGGGCACCGCGGCGCAGGGCGGCGAGGTCCGGATCACGCTGCTCGAAGGCCGCCAGTCGGCGGGCGCGCGCGTCCTCTACAACGCGGCGTCCGACACGTATCAGGTATTCGGGGCGCCGGCGCTGTTCATCGCCCCTGCGCCCGATCGCGGCCCGGGTGAATGCAGCGTGACCTCGGCCACCGAACTGCGGTTCAATCGCACGGCCGGCACATCGGAAGGCATCAACCGCGGAGGCGCCGTGGGGGTCATTCGGGAAGCCAAGTGCGCGGAGGTCATCAAGTAATGGCGTCATTGCGGGCGGAAGGATTGACCAAGGCGTTCGGCGGCCGGACGGTCGTGCGCGGCGTGGATGTCGAGGTGTCGTCGGGTGAAGTGGTCGGGTTGCTGGGACCCAACGGCGCGGGCAAGACGACCACGTTTGGCATGGTCGTGGGCCTCATTGCGCCCGACGCCGGCCGCGTGCTGCTCGACGGACAGGACGTGACGCGCGACGCGATGTACACCCGTTCGCGCAAGGGCATCGGGTACCTGCCGCAGGAGCCGTCGATCTTCCGCGGCCTGACGGTCGAGCAGAACATCCTGGCCATCCTCGAGACGTTGCCGCTGTCGGCCGCGGAGCGCCGGACGCGGTTGAAGTCGTTGCTGGGGGAACTGGGCCTCAGCTCGCTGGCCAAGGCCAAGGCCTACACCCTTTCGGGCGGCGAGCGCCGCAGGGCCGAGATCACGCGCGCCCTGGTCAACTCGCCGAAGTTCATCCTGCTCGACGAGCCCTTTGCCGGCATCGACCCCATTGCGGTCAGCGACATCCAGAAAATCGTGGCGCACCTCAAGGAACGCGGCATCGGGGTGCTGGTGACCGATCACAATGTGCGGGAAACCCTGAAGATCACCGACCGCGCCTACATCGTGCATGACGGCGTGATCTTCCGGAGCGGCACGCCGGACCGGTTGGCGGCCGACGAGGACGTGAAGCGGATTTATCTGGGCGCCGACTTCCGGCTCGACTGAGACGGGCTACACTGTAAGCAAGGACCGTACCGGGAATGGCACTTTCGCAGAAACTGTCGGCGCGCCTGTCGCAGAAGCTCATCCTGACGCCGTCGCTGCAGCAGGCCATCAAGCTGCTGCCGATGACGACCCTTGAGCTGGCCGACCTGCTGACGCAGGAAATGGTGGAAAACCCCCTGCTCGAGGAGGTCGTCGAGGAAGCGCCTGTCGCCGAGACACCGCAGGAAGCGGAAGCCGAGGCTGCGGCCGCCGACAAGAAGGCGGAGGACAAGGGCGATACCTGGGACGATGCCGACTACGAGTATTTCTTCGGGGACTACCTGGATGACGGCTACCGGCCACGGGCCGCCGTCGAGGTCCGCGAACTGCCGCCGATTGAAAACACGTTGTCGAGCAAGGGGTCGCTGGCCGACCACCTGATGTGGCAGCTGAGCCTGCAGACGACCGACGGCCAGCTGCGCGACATCGGCGCCGCGATCATCGGCAACATCGACGATGACGGGTATCTGGCGGCGTCGGTGGATGAGATCGCCGCGCTGGGGCCGTGGCCGGTGGCGGCCGTCGAACGCGCCCTGACGCACGTGCAGTCGTTCGACCCCATCGGCGTGGCCGCTCGTGATCCGCAGGAGTGCCTGTTGCTCCAGCTCCGCGCGCACGGGTTCGGCGGGACGCCGGTGGAGACGCTGGTGCTCGATCACCTGTCGCTGCTCCAGAACCACAAGATTCCGGAACTGGCCCGCGCGATGAATCTGAGTCCCGAGGAGGTGAAGGCCCACCTCGAGGTGATCCGTCATCTGGATCCGAAACCGGGCGCGCGGTATACCCCCGCCGATTCACAGTACGTCATTCCCGACGTCTACATCATCAAGACCGACGAGGGCTACCGGGCCGTGCTCAACGAGGAGGGCCTGCCGCAGCTGCGCATCAGCCCGACGTACCGGCGGCTGCTCGACAAGGACAAGGGGACCGAGACCTCGGATGAGACCCGGGCCTACGTGAAGGACAAGTTCCGGTCGGCGTTGTGGCTGCTCAAGTCGGTCGACCAGCGGCAGAAGACGATCATCAAGGTGGCGACCAGCATCATCACCTTCCAGCGCGAGTTCCTCGATCGCGGCATCGAGCACCTGCGGCCGCTGGTGCTGCGCGACGTCGCCAACGACATCGGCATGCACGAGTCGACGGTCTCCCGTGTGGTGAACAACAAGTACATGCACACGCCGCAGGGCGTGTACGAGATGAAGTTCTTCTTCCACAGCGGCATCAGCAGTTCGTACGGGGAACACGTCTCGTCGGTGACGATCAAGCAGCGGATTCGCAAGATCATCGAGGCCGAGGATCCGAAGCGCCCGCTGAGTGATTCGAAGATCATGCAGATGCTCCAGCACGAAGGCCTCGTGCTGGCGCGGCGCACGATTGCGAAGTACCGCGAAGAGCTGAAGATACCCACGTCCAACCAGCGGAAGGTGTTCCTGTAATGCCGGGCGCCGTGCCGGTGGCGTCGCTGCTCGGCGCGCGCGGCGCCGGCGCGGACCTCGAGTTCGATCTGCTCGCCGGCGCTTCGGGGCTCGAGCGGTCCATCACGCTGCCGTACATCCAGAAGACCGGCCTGGCGCTGGCGGGGTTCGACGAGTACCTCCGGCCCGGCCGCGTGCTGGTGTTCGGCGAAAGTGAGGTCCGCTACCTCGAACGCATGGACCCGGCCCTGCGCCGGCAGACGCTGACACGGCTGCTGGCCCACGACTTTCCCTGCGTCGTGATGACGCTGGGCCTCGAGCCGCCGGCCGATCTGGTGGTCGAGGCCGAACGGGCGGGCGTGCCGGTGCTGCGGACGGCCGCCAACACGCCGACGACCATCGCGCGCCTGACGTCGTTCCTCGAGGATCAGATGGCCGCGCGCGAGATCCTGCACGGCGTCCTGCTGGACATCCTGGGCCTCGGCGTGCTGATCACCGGCGAGAGCGGCATCGGCAAGAGCGAATGCGCGCTTGACCTGGTGTGCCGCGGCCACCGGCTCGTGGCCGACGACACCGTGGAGGTGAAGGTCCGCGGTGAGTCGGTGCTCATCGGCACCTGCCCGGAGCTGACGCGCCACTATGTCGAAATTCGCGGCCTGGGACTGGTCAACGTGACCGACCTGTTCGGCGTGAGCGCCACGCGCTCCTCCAAGCGCATCGAACTGGTCGTGCAGCTCGAGCGTTGGGAAGTGGGGCGCGACTACGACCGGCTGGGCCTGACCGTGGATACGATGCCGATTCTCGGCGTGACCGTGCCGGTGGTGCGCATGCCGGTCGCGCCCGGGCGCAACATCGCCATGCTCGTGGAAGTAGCCGCCCGGAACACCCTGCTGCGCGCGCGCGGCCGACACGCGGCGCGGCTGCTGGCCGAGCGGCTCGAGGCGCGGCTCGCCGAGGCGGCCGACCACGTCAGCAGCCACGCGCTCGATCTGGAAGGGGACGAGTAATGCCGGCGACGCGTCGTCCGCCCGCCGCGGAGTTCCTGCTGGTCACCGGCTTGTCCGGCGCGGGCAAGTCGCAGGCGATTCACGCGCTGGAAGACCTCGGGTACTTCTGTGTCGACAACCTGCCGGTGGCGCTGCTGGGCACGTTCGCGGATCTGGCCATCGACGAAGACCACGGCAAACGCCGCGTCGCGGTCGTGGTCGACGTGCGGGACGGCCGCAACCTCGCGCGGCTGCCCGGGGTGTACCGCAAGCTGACACGGCGCGGTGACCTGCGGGTGCAGCTGCTGTTCCTCGAGGCGGACGAGGCGGTGCTGGTCCGGCGCTTCAGCGAGTCGCGCCGGCCGCACCCGCTGGGCCGGCGGCTGTCGCCGCTGCAGGCGGTGCGTGAGGAGCGGCGGCGGATGGCGCCGCTGCGTGACCTCGCGGATCACGTCATCGATTCATCGCGATTGAGCGTCCACGAACTGCGGCGCCGCATGGGCGCGCTGATTGGCGGCGAGACCGCGACGCCGCTGGTCGTCACCCTCCAGAGCTTCGGATTCAAGCGGGGCGCGCCGGCCGAGGCCGATCTGTTGTTCGACGTGCGGTTTCTGCGCAATCCGCATTTCGTGGAGGCCCTGCGTCCGCTGACGGGCCGTGAACCCCGTGTGGCCCGGTACGTGCTCCGGGATCCGGCCGCTCGACGGTTCATGGCGCTGACCACCAGCCTGTTGCGGTTCCTGCTGCCGCAGTACATCGCGGAAGGGAAGTCGTACCTGACCGTGGGCATCGGCTGCACGGGCGGCCGCCATCGCAGCGTGGCGGTGGCCGAAGCGCTGGGGCGCGCGCTCCGGCGCACGCGCGGCATCGAACTGCGGCTGCGTCACCGGGATATTCCAGATGTCTGAGACGGCAGGAGCCCAGGCCGGCGTCGTGGTCGTCACGCACGGAGTGCTGGCGACCGAGTTGCTCAACGCGGCGGAGACCATCGTCGGCGATCTGCCGCGGTTTACCGCCGTGTCGATCGGATGGCACGATGACGTGGCCGTGGCGACCGAGGCCATGGCGCGCGCGATCACGCGGGTGGACGCCGGCGCCGGCGTCCTGCTGCTCACCGACATGTTCGGCGGGACGCCGTCGAATCTGGCGATGACGTTTCTCGAGCCGGGCCGCGTGGAGGTGGTCACCGGCGTCAACCTGCCGATGTTGATCAAGCTGGCGCGCGCCCGCGACGAGCAGGATGTCGCGACGCTGGCGCGCCTGGTGTGTGACGACGGCCGCGCGGCCATTCGCGTGGCCTCCGACCTGCTGCGCGCCAACCCGCCCTCCCGGTGACGACGTGCGGTCCCAGTCCGTCCCGGTCATCAACGCCCTCGGCCTGCACGCCCGGGCCGCCGCTCGCTTCGTGCACCGGGCGTCACAATTCCGCAGTCGCATCCGCGTGACCCGCGGCGGCCAGACCGTGGATGGCAAGAGCATCCTCGGGCTGCTGCTGCTGGCCGCCGCGCGCGGCACCACGCTGGACATCACGGCGGAGGGGCCCGATGAGGCCGAGGCTCTCGGGGCGCTCGTGGACCTGACCGCCCGAGGGTTTGACGACCCATGAGCCGCAACCTCCGACTGGTCGGACGGGGCGTCTCCGCCGGCGTCGCGGTGGGCCGCGCCGTGGTCGCCGTGCGCGACGCCGGGCAGGTGCGGTACCGGCTGGCCGCGTCGGGCATCGATCGCGAGCGCCAGCGTCTGCGGGCGGCGCGGGAAGACACGCGGCGTCAGCTGGAGGAGATTTCCTCGCGCGTCTCACGGACGCTCGGCCAGGCGCAGGCGGCCATCTTCGCCGCGCAGTTGCTGATGCTTGACGATCCGATGTTCGTCGCGCGTGTGGATGCCCTGATCCGCGCCGAACGCATCAACGCCGACTGGGCGCTGGATCGCGCGCTGGGGGAACTGCGCGACGCGTTCGCGCGCGAGGGCGACGCCTGGATGCGCGAGCGCGCCGGCGACCTCGACGACGTGGGCGGGCGGCTGCTGCGCAACCTGCGGCCGGGACGCGAACCGCTGGTGGACTTCGTGCGCGGCCTCGACGGCCCGCTCATTGTCGTGGCGGACGAAGTGTCGCCATCGACCGCCGCGCAGCTCGACTGGAGCCGCATTCGCGGGCTGGTGTGCGACGTCGGCAGCCCGACGCATCACACCGTGATTCTGGTGCGGTCACTCGGCATTCCGGCGGTGGTGGGGCTCGGGTCGGCCACCCAGTTCGTCGCGCCGGGGCAGACCGTGGCCGTCGACGGCGCCACCGGCGAAGTCGTGGTCGAACCCGACGACCAGGCGCTGGAGCGCTGGCACCAGCGCGCCGTGGTGGTGGAAGCGGCGCATCGCAAGCTCGATGAACTGCGCGCGGTGGAGGCGGCCACCGCCGACGGCGTGCGCGTGCGCCTGGAGGCGAACCTGGAGCTGGCGGAGGACACCGCCCGTGTGCAGGATGCCGGCGCCGAAGGCATCGGCCTATATCGATCGGAGTTCCTGCTGGATCGATCGCCGGCCATCGCCACCGATGAGGCGGCGCAGACCGAGGTCTATCGCCGGCTGTTGTCCCGGATGGCGCCGCAGCCGGTCACCGTGCGGACGTTCGACACCGGCGGAGAGCGCTGGGATCTCGCCGGGCGGGGCGGCGGCCATCGCGAACGTTTCGGTCTGCGCGGGATTCGCGCGGCGCTTCAGCACGACGACCGGTTCCGCATCCAGGTGCGCGCCCTGCTGCGCGCCGCACCCGCGGGGTCGCTGCGCATCCTGCTGCCGTTTGTCACGTCGGCCGACGAGGCCGCGCAGGCCCGGGCGCTCATCGCCGACCTGGCGCGCGAGGTGCCGGGCGCCTCGGACGTGCCGATCGGCGCGATGATCGAGGTGCCGGCCGCCGCCCTCACCGCGGAGGAGCTGGCCCGGGAGATGGACTTCCTGAGCGTCGGCACCAACGACCTGATTCAGTACACGATGGCGATCGATCGCACCGACGAGCGGCTCTCAGGGCACTACGAGCCGGCGCAACCCGCCGTGTTGCGCCTGCTGCGCATGGTGGCCGCGGCCGGACGGCGCACCGGGCGCGACCTGTCGGTCTGCGGCGAGATGGCGGCCGATCCACTGTATGTCGCGTTGCTCGTGGGCCTCGGCTTCCGCGCCTTCAGCATGACGCCGGCGGCCATCCCGGTCGTCAAACGCGGGCTGCGCTGTGTCGGCAGCCGCGAGGCCACGCGGCTGGCGCGCCAGGCGCTGACGGCCCGCTCGGCCGACGCCGTTCACGCGTTGCTCGCGCCGCTCGCAAAAGTGATGAGTGAAACGTAGAATCGAGGGATGGAGCAACCGGTCATCCGCGTGGAGAAGCCCTGGGGGTATGAACTGCACTGGGCCAAGACCGACCAGTACGTCGGCAAGGTCATCCACATCAACAAGGGCCACGCCCTGAGCCTGCAGTACCACAACCAGAAGGACGAGACCATCTTCGTGTGGGCGGGCCGGATTCTGTTCGAGATCGACGAAGGCGGCACGCTGGTCGGGCGCGAGATGACGCCGGGCATGTCGGTCCACGTCACGCCGCCGACCATCCACCGGATGACGGCTCTGGAAGACTCCGACATCATGGAAGTGTCGACGCCGCAGCTCGATGACGTCGTGCGGCTCGAAGACCGGTACGGCCGCAAGAGCTGACGGGGGACCCCGCCGAACCCCGGACCGTGCCGGACCTCGGACCCTAAAACGGGATGTCGTCGTCGCTGGGCGCGTCGATCGGGCCCATGTCGTCGTGACTGTCGGCGCCGGCGCCCATGCCGCCGCCGGCCGGCGCGAAGCGTTCACGCTGCGGCCGCGCGGCGCGTTCGCCGCCGCCACCGCCGCCTCCACCCAGCAGGACGACGCGGTCGGCGCGAATCTCGGTCGTCTTGACCTTCTGGCCTTCCTTGTTGGTCCACTCGCGCGTCTGGATGCGGCCTTCGACGTAGATCTGTTTGCCCTTGGTCAGGTAGGGCTGAATCGATTCGGCGGTCTTGCCCCAGATCACCACGCGGTGCCACTCGGTTTCTTCCTTCCGCTGGCCTTCGCGGTCGGTGTACACGTCGGTGGTGGCCAGACTGACGGTGGCGACGGCCGTGCCGCCCTGGGTGAAACGCATCTCGGCATCACGCCCGAGGTTACCGACCAGAATCGCCTTGTTCACGCTGCCCATGTCCGTCAGTCCTTTTCGATCAGAGAAATCTTGATGATGCGCGCCAGATTCTGGGCGGCCAGCATCGCCGCGCTGGTCGTCGGGAACTCGCGCCGCACGAGTTCCCAGTTGGCCTTCGCCCGTTCGGTCTGGCCGAGCTGTTCGTACGCGAGGCCCTGCTTGTAGAGCGCCTGCGGCTCCCAGTCGGTCCCCTTGTGCAGGGTGATGACCTGTTCGTACGCCGTCACCGCCTCCTTGTACGCGCCCTTGCCGTAATGGGATTCCGCGATGTGGAACCGCGCCTTCGGGACGTCCGGAGAGGTGGGGAAGGTGTCGATGTAGTACTGGAAGCCGACGATTGCGATGTCGAACCGGCCGGTCGCGTAGTCGCCGAACGCGGAGTCGAACGCGCGCTGGGGATTCTGCGGCGGCGGGGGCAACGCGGGCGGCGTCACGGCGCCGCCCGTGGGCGGAGTCGCGCCGGCGGCTCCGGTCACGCCGGCCGCGCCGGGGGCCGTGGGATCCACCGGCGTCGGCGCCGGCGTCAGCATCGTGATGATCTGGGTGAGCAGCGTGCGCTGGTTGGCCAGTTCCTGCCGGATCGTCTCCATTTCATGAGCGTCCTTCGACAGGCTGACGTTGGTGGCGTCGAGTTTCTCGCGCAGCACCCGCGCCGTGTCGGTGAGGCTGCCGATCTGGACGCCCTGGTCGGCGAACAACTTGCGCGTCAGCGCGGCCTGTTCGTCCACCCGGGTGTTGACCGCCTTGAGGGCCGTGGCCAGTTCGGCCACCGCCGCGCGCAGCAGCTGGGTCTGTTCCTGGAGCATGCGCAGGTCCGCGAACATCTGCTGATGTTCGCGGTTCTGGGCGCCGGCAGACGCCGGCAACGCAACCAGCATGGCGACGAGCAGGCCCGCGGCGGGCAGCAATCGGCGGCTCATCCTTCTATGTTACTTCCCCGTCACCACGAAATGCGCGCGCCGGTTCTTGGCCCAGGCGGCCTCGTCGTGGCCCGGATCGAAGGGGAATTCCTTCCCGTAACTGACGGTGCGCATCCGGTCGGCGGCCAGCCCCAGCGACAGCAGATACGCCTTGGCGGCCAGCGCGCGCCGCTCGGCCAGCGCGAGGTTGTATTCCGCCGTCCCCCGTTCATCGCTGTGGCCCTCGATCGTGATCGTCCACGTCGGGTACTTGCGCAGCACCTCGGCGTTGGCGTTGAGCACCTTCTGGCCCGCCTCGTCGACCACGTCGGAGTCGAGGGCGAAAAACACCGGCCCCAGCGGGCTCTGCCGGTTGATGTCATCCGTGCTCAGGCCGGCCAGTGGGTCGGACGGCACCGGCGTGTCGACGACGATGGGCGGCGGTTCGGGGACCGGCGTGGGCGGCGCGGGCGGGCGCGCGGGATCGTTCGCGGCGGGGAAGGCCTGCGGTGACGCCGGCGGCGGCGTCGGGGCCGTGACGGGCGTCTGCTTCTTGCCGCAGGCGCCCACGGCCAGGCCGGCCGTCAGCAGGAACACAAGAGTCAGCGAGTGGCGTGTGGACATGATGATGATTTCCTGTCAGCGGTGCGACCAGCTCGGGTAGCGGTTGTTGCCCGAGCGGGTCACCTGGCGCTCGAGTTTGCCGTCGTACCCGATGATCGCAATCTGTTCCTTGCCCCATTGCGTCGTCGTGATGGCGATGTGCCGGCCGTTGGGCGCGACCGACGGACTTTCATTGGTGCCCACCAGCGCGGTGGTCAGCGTGGTGACCGTGTTGGTGCCGAGCTCGATCTTGCGGACGTGGTTGCCGCCCGGGATTTCCTGGGTGTACGCGATGTAGTTGAAAGGCGCCGGAGACCACGTCGGACGGTCGATCTTGCCGCCGCCGGTGGGCAGCCGCGTCACCGGTCCGCCGTCGGCGCTCATGATGTACAACGCGTTCTGGCCGCCGCGATCGGACGTGAACGCGATCTGCTGGCCGTTCGGCGACCAGGTCGGCGCATTATCGATGCTCGGATGGAACGTGAGGCGCCGGAGGTCGGAGCCGTCGACGCGCATCGTGTAGATCTCGAAGTTGCCGTCGCGGCTCGACGCAAACGCGATCCGCGAGCCGTCGGGGGAGAACTTCGGCAGGAAGTTCTGGGCGTCCGGCGTACCGCGCGCCGGACGTTGGGCCGGCCGCGCCTCGTAGATGGACTGCAGCACGACGTCGGGGAACCCCGAGGCGTACGAGGTGTAGGCCACGTACCGGTTGTCGGGCGACCAGCTGGGCGCGATGTTGAGCGTGCGATGCGGCGTCAAGCGCATGGGACGCGCGCCGTCGTAGTCGGAGATGTAGATCTCCTTGATCGACCGCTCTTCAATCGTCCCGCCGAGCCGCTCCCCGTCGCGGTCCGAGGCATACGCGAGTTTGGTCCGCGCGATGCCGTCGAGGTTGAACAGTTCCTTGTGAATCTCGTCCGCGATCGTGTGCGCGCAGTACCGCGGATCCCGCATGCTGCAGGCGTAGCGTTTGCCGAACGCGCTGGCGCGTTTTTCGAGGCTCATCACGCGCACCTCGACGGTGAGCGTGTTGCCGGCGCGAGTGGCCGTGCCGGCCAGCACGAAGTCCGCGCCCAGCTCGTTCCACGTCTCGTAGGGCAGGGCCTCGACCGGCGCGGCCGCCACCTGCGCGGCCGACGCGCGCGCGATCATCGTGAACTCGCGCTCGAACTCGAGGTCGTGCCACAGGACTTCGGCCACCGTGCCCGCCGCGGTGCGCGCGTCGGCATCACCGGTCACCAGCAGCTCGGGAATCGCCAGGCGCGGCGTGCGTCCGCCTTCGCCCTTCATCGTGATCGCCACCTCGCGTTGCTGCGCCACCGGTGTGGACGCGATGAGGAAGTCGCCGGCGCGGTCCGCGCGCGGCAGGGCCGGCGCGAGCGCCAGCATCGCGCCCGCCAGCGACAGGGCGGCTACTCGTCGAGTTGTGTGCATCACGCGTTCTTCTCTCCTTCAGCGCCGGTCGTAGTCAAAGCGCAGTCGCACCACCAGCGTGGCCCCTTCGTAATCGGCCGGCAACGGCGGCAGTCTGGCGTCGGTGAGCGCGCGCCGCGAGGCCTGTTGCAGCAGGAAGCTGCCGCTGCTCTCAATTACCTGCGGCACCGCTTCCACCACCGTGCCATCGCGCCGGATCGTGAACCGCAGGACCGCATACCCCGTTTCGGGCTGGAGCCGCTGCCACGTCCGGTTGATCGCATCCTTGAACTTCGCCACCCACTCGGGATTGAAGTTGCTCAGGTCCACGGCGTCGCCGCCGCCCGCGCCCCCTGTCAGCGTCAATCCCTGATTGATGCCCGATGCCCCTGTATCGGCCGCGGCCGTGCCTTGCTGCACCCGGGCCCCCGTCACCGGCGGCTTGGTCGTCACGGCCGGCGGCGCCGTGACCGGATCCGGTTTGGGCGGCGCCGGCTTGGGCGGGGCCGGCTTGCTCTGCGGCGGCGGAATCGTGTCCGGTTTCACCGCGGCGGGCGGTTGCGGCGGTTCCGGACGCTTCGACTCGGTCACCGCGTCCACCTGGCGGCCGGAGATCGGCGCCGTGCCGGTGGACCGCGGGCCCACCGCGCCGCCGAGGCTGATCACCATCACGTCCGGTTTCATCGGCGTATTGGTCAGCCACGACGGCGGCAGCAGGGCGGCGATGACCAGCCCCCCGACGTGAATGGCAATCGACCAGGCGACGATGCGGGTGAGACGGCTGTCGTCAACCCCGCGCGCGGCGAGGATGTCGGTGACGCCCGTGTTCACGGCCGGCGGCTCCCGTCAGGCGGCGCCGTCACGAACATGGCGTTGCGTACGCCGCCCGCCTTCAACTGGTCCATGACAGTGATGACGTGCCCGAAGGCCACTTGGTCGTCTGCGCCCACGTACACGTCCTGCGACGTCCGGCCCTTGAGTTCCTGGCGGACCCGTTCGGCGAGGAACCCGAGCCGGACGCGCTCGCCGGCGAAGAGCACCGTCTGATCCCGCCCGAACGTCCGGGGAATCGACACGTACACGGGCTCGGCGTTGACCGCCTGCGACCGTGTCGACTGCGGCAGCTGCACGCCGAACCCCTGCTGCATCATCGGCGCGCTGACCATGAAGATGATGAGCAGCACCAGCATCACGTCCACCAGCGGCACGACGTTGATTTCGGCCAGCGACGTCGACACGCGGTGCCCGCGTCCGCGGCGGCTGCGGCCCGTCCCGTGTGAAACCTGTTCCACCTTCGGCATGGCTTACGTGAAGTTGCGCTCGGCCAGGTTGAGGAACTCGAGCGAGAAGTCGTCCATCACGCCCGCGAAGTGTTTCACCTCGGCCGTCAGCGCGTTGTAGTAATAGACGGCCGGGATGGCCGCGAACAGGCCCGCGGCCGTCGCAATCAGCGCTTCGGCGATGCCGGGCGCCACCACGGCTAGACTCGTGGACCCGGTCGCGCCGATGCCCTGGAACGAGGCCATGATGCCGACCACCGTCCCGAACAACCCGATGTACGGCGTGATCGACGCCGTGGTCGCGAGAAAGCCGATGCGTGATTCCAGCCGCGTCATCTCCACGGTGGTGGCC